>NZ_JBEXGX010000008.1:0-285814 GCF_040607495.1 Streptomyces sp. NPDC005281
CTGCGCCTGCTGCAAACCGTCGTGGCCGTGGCCGCCGAGAAGAACTCCACCCTCGTCCTGCCCTTCCCCGTCGAACTGCTGCGCTTCCTCGAACGAGCCCAGTCGGGACAGCAACCACCCGAACGACCGCAGCAGCAGCCCCAGCCACAGCAGCAGAGGCCACCGGACGCACCGCCCGCGACGGACGGGCGGCCCGGGGCCGGTCCCGTCGAACCTCCGCCCGCGCCGGGTCTGCTGGGCACGACGCTGGGAGCACTCGGTCTCCCCGAAGCGTTCGCGGACACGGACGGGCTCGGAATCCCGGACACGTTCGGAATCCTCGGTGAGCCCAGGGTGCCGATGGAGCCCGAGGGACCGGAGGACCCGGGGAAGCCGGGGAAGCCGGACGGGTTCGGAAGCGCCGACGGGTTCGGGAAGGACGCGGACCGGTCCGCCGGCGCCGTGGAGGACCGCGCAGGGCCGGAGACACCCACGGGCTAGACCCGGGCCGGACCCGCGGACGGACCCACGACCGTCGGGCGGTGCGCGGCTCCCGACGGAGCCCCAGGCGGGTGACTTCGGGACAGCGCGAGGACGGCACACCCGCCCAGTGGCCGAATAGTCACACTTATTTTCATATCGTCACACGATGACTCTCTCCGTACGGAGCATCACCGTGACCTGTGTCGCGGGGGCCCTCGGCGCAGCGCTCGCCGCCTGCGGCGGCCCGGCAGGCCCGGAGGCGGCTCGCCGGGGGCACCACGCACCAGCCACCGCCTCCATCACCGGCACCCCCACGGGCACCGCCCCCTCGCGGCCACCCACACTCGCACCCGGTCCCGCCGGGCTGACACCGGTCTTCGAGAACGGGCCGCGCACCCGGGACCGGACGGTCGCGCTGACGTTCGACGCGGACATGACCGCGGACGAGGGGGCGCGGGCGGCGGGCGGCGAGCATTTCGACAATCCGCAGCTGATCGCGACGCTGAGGAGGTTCGACGTGCCCGCGACCGTCTTCATGACGGGCCGGTGGGCGGACGAGTACCCGCGGGAGGCCAGGGACATCGGGCGGGACCCGCTGTTCGAGATCGCCAACCACTCGTACAGCCACTACGCCTTCACGAGCGACTGCTACGGGCTGCCGACCGTGCCCAAGGACAGGATGCGCGCGGACCTGGAACGGGCGTACGCCGCCTTCAGGAAGGCGGGAGTACGGGACGCCATGCCCTACTTCCGTTTCCCCGGCGGGTGTTACGACCGGCGCGCGCTGCGGGCGCTGAGCGCGGCCGGGGTCACGGCCGTGCAGTGGGACGTCGTGAGCGGGGACGCGTTCGCGACGGACGCGGACGCCGTCGCCCGGCAGGTCCTCGACGGTGTCCGGTCCGGGTCCGTCGTGGTCATGCACTGCACCCGCTCCGCGGCACCCGTGACGGAGCGGGCGCTGCGCACGATCGTTCCCGAGCTGCGCCGCAGGGGCTTTCGATTCGTGAAGGTGTCCCAGCTCATCGGAGCCGCCGACGGACGGACCCGGTCTTCCCCGCGGCCCACGCGCACCTCTCCCGCCCCGGCCCCGCACCCCTCGTAAGCTGGGGGCATGAGCGACGACCAGCGCGCGAGGGGCACGGACGAACCGGCCGGGGAGTCCGGCCGGGCCGTCGATCCCGCGCGGGAGGACGGGCCGCCGTACGCGGAGTGCGTGCTGTGCCGTGAGCCGACCGAGTATCCGGAGTCCCACAAGGGGATCACGCTGTGCCCCGTCTGCGCCTGGCAGGAGGCACAGCGCACCGCGTGTTCGGGCTGACCGGCCAAGGGCGCCGGACCCCGGGACGGACATCCGCACCCCCCGGCCGCCCGTCCGGAACGGATCTTCCGCCTGGCAGACTGGGGGCGTGAGCAGCGACGACCCGACCCCCGCCGACGACAGCCCCTTCCATGGCGAGCCCACCCCGCGCGACGAGGCACGGCAGTACGTGCTGCCGCTGGTGGTGCACATCGAGAAGGCCGCTCCCCCGGCCCGCACCGACGCCCTGGAGACCGCGGCCCGGGCCGTGCTGACCATCCTGAGCGACGAGCGTTCCCTCTGGGACGGTGTCTGGGCGCAGGCGATGCGGGACTGGCAGGACGCCCGGATCCGCAAGGTCGTACGACGGGCGCGCGGGGCCGAGTGGCGGCGGGCCGAGGCGCTGCCCGGTATCACCGTGACCGGGAGGTCCGCGGAGGTGAGGGTCTTCCCGCCGGTACCGCTGGACGGCTGGCCCAAGGACCTGGCACGGCTCCAGGTGTCCGGCACGGACCTCGAGGATCCGGGGCCGCCGGACCCGGCCGATCCGGCCGCGCCCGTGCTGTGGCTCAACCCCGAACTCGGCATGTCGGCCGGCAAGACGATGGCGCAGACGGGCCATGGCGCCCAACTGGCCTGGTGGGAGCTGTCGGAGAAGGAGCGGACCGCCTGGCGCGAGTCGGGCTTCGCCCTCTCGGTACGCACGGCGGATCCGGCTCACTGGCGTGAACTCAGCGTCTCCGAGCGGCCGTTGGTCCGTGACGCGGGGTTCACGGAGATCGCTCCCGGGCTGACGGTCGCCGTCGAGGGACACGACCGTGTCGGCGCCCTGCCGAAACGCGCTCCGGATCCGGCGGGCTGACGGCGCGGCTCAGTCCGCGAGGGTGGTCGCGAGTTCCGCGGTGACCCGGACGAGTTCGGTGTCCGGCTCGGCGAGCAGATGCTGGAGGGTGCCCCGGTGGGCGCGTACGGCCTGGCGGGCTTCGCGCTCCCAGCCCACCCAGTTCTCACGGCGGTTGAGGAGTTTGGGATAGGCGGCGGCGGTGCGTTCCCACTGCCGGGCCTCCGCGATGTCCCTCAGCAGCTGGATTATCTGAACACGGCAGGTCACCTGCGGGAGTTCGGCGAGTTCCCAGAGGAAGGGGACGGTCGCTGCCGTCGCCTGCTCCACCACGAATCCGTACTGGCAGATTCGTTCCCTCAGGTCCTGGAGCGCCGCCCTGGCCGTTGCCGCGTCGCCCCAGGCGACGGTGTTGAGCAGGAACGGGATCGCTTCCGCCGATCCCTTGGAGTCCTTGATCTCGTCCCACGAGACGCGTCCCAGGTTCCTGAGTGGTGTTGCCATTTCCGCTCCCTCCGAAGGCGTCGGACAGTGACAGGTGCGCGGGCGGGCCACGGGCCGTCCCGGACGATCACACTCCCCCTGGGGAGCGGCTGAACCGACGTCAGAAGAGGCCTCTGGTAACGACGTTGACGCCACGGCTATTATCCACGCTGACAGCGTCTTCGTGCAATTGCACGAGAAATTGCATGAAGCCGGAGAGAGTAATGAGCCACGTGAGGTCCGGCCGGGACCCGCGGCCGAACGGCCGGCCCGGGCGCTCACCTGGTGGAACGTCAGCAAGGAGAGTGCGTTGGTGCCATCAGTGCCGAACGGAGTGCGGGCCAGCTCGCTGGGTGCCTCCTGGATCAAGAGCAGGCACAGCAATGCCGAGGGCAACTGCGTCGAGGTGGCCTCCCTGGACGGCGGGGGCATAGCGGTGCGCAACTCCCGCGACCCCGACGGTCCGGCCCTCGTCTACACCCCGGCGGAAGTGGCCGCGTTCCTGGCCGGAGCCAAGGAGGGGGAGTTCGACCATCTGCTCTGAAGCACTTCCTTCGGCGCCCCGAACTCGGCTGAAACGGAAGGCCAGTTGTCCACTTCTGTCTCCCGCTGCGGCAGAGCCCGGAGCAGTGCGATAATTTTGGCTGCCGTATGCCGGTCGACAGGGAGTCAGGATGTCCGTCGAGTCACCCCGCACCTCCCGTCTCGAACCGTATCTGAGCCGGGAGGAGCCCGCCCCCACTCTGCTGAAGATGCTGGTGGGCGTTCAGCTGGCCGGCGCCCGCGAGGACGCGGGCCTCTCCCAGGAACAGGCGGCGCGCTCCCTGGGGTTCAGCGCGGCGAAACTGTCGCGCATAGAGGCGGGCAAGGGCCGCAGAACCCCCACGGAGGGCGACGTCCGCGCCCTGCTCGATCTGTACGGCACCGAGGACTACGAGGTGTCGGTCCTGATCAGACTGCTCAAGCGCGCGGGTGAGCCGGGGTGGTGGCAGCGCTACGACAAGCGGCTGATGCCCGAGTGG
The DNA here is from genome assembly GCF_040607495.1 of Streptomyces sp. NPDC005281. Classification (NCBI taxonomy): domain Bacteria; kingdom Bacillati; phylum Actinomycetota; class Actinomycetes; order Kitasatosporales; family Streptomycetaceae; genus Streptomyces; species Streptomyces sp. NPDC005281. The sequence goes on from NZ_JBEXGX010000008.1 coordinate 4,106, forward strand.
TTCGACCGGCTGGTCGGACTCCAGGAGGCGGCCACCACCATCCGCACCTTCGAGATCCAGTACGTACCGGGCCTGTTGCAGACTGCCGAGTACACCCGGGCCGTGGTGGAACGCGGGCTGCCGACGGCGCCCGCCGCCGAGGTGCAGCGCCGGGTGGAACTCCGCATGCGCCGACGGGAGTTGCTGGACCGGGCCGATCCCCCTCATCTGTGGGCCGTCGTCGACGAGTCCGTACTGCTGCGCGTCCTGGGCAGCCGTGACGTGATGCGCGCCCAGCTCGAGCACCTGATCGAGATGGCGCAGCGCCCCCATGTGATCGTGCAGATCGTGCCGTTGGACGTCACCAACGCCTCGGCGCCGGCGATCCCCGTCACCTATCTGCGCTTCGGCGGCGTCGAACTGCCCGACATCGTCTATCTGGAGCACATCAGGAGCGCCAACTTCCTGGAGGACCGCGACGAGACGGAGGAGTACCGGGTGGTACTGGACCGGCTCGCCGACGAGGCTCTCAGCCCTCGCGCGTCCCTGGCACTGCTGCGCTCCACGGTGGAACAGCGGTACAACGCCTCGCACTGACGGCCCACCGCACCCGGGCCGCCCGATGCCGGCGGGCCCGCCGGGCCGGATCTAGCGGATCCGGCCGACCCCGCCGAACTCGATCCACTCCTGGGTGAGCTGGCGCGGCACGACGTCGGTGTCGGGACGCCACGTGGACACCTCGACCAGTCCGGGTTCGAGGATGTCCATGCCGTCGAAGTACTCCTGTACGTCCTTCTCCTCGCGAACCCGGCCCCAGTGCCCCTGCGTCGCGGTGTCCATGAAGCCGGTGACGAAGTCGCGGACCTCGGCGTCCTCGCTGACCAGTTGGCACATCACCATGAAGCTGCCGGGCGCCAGCCGTTCGGCCACGCGGCGGATCACGGGGACGGGACCGTCGGTCTCACTGTCCGGGATGCAGTGGAACACCGAGTTGAACAGCACGGCCACCGGCTGCGAGAGGTCGATCAGCCGCAGGGTGTCGGGGTGGGAGAAGATCTCCTCCGTCTGCCGCAGGTCGGCGTGGACGACGGCGGTGCGCTCGTTCTGGTCGAGCAGGGCCCGGCCGTGCACCAGCACCATCGGATCGCTGTCCACGTAGACCACCCGGGAGGTCTCGTCGACCGCCTGGGCGACCTGGTGCACATTGTTCTGGGTGGGCAGACCGGATCCGTGGTCGAGGAACTGCCTGATCCCGTATCCGTCCGCCAGCGTCCGGACCACCCGCTGGAGGAAACGCCGGTTGTTCAGAGCGAGCGCGCGCGTACTGGGGACGACCTTGTCCAGCTCTTCGCAGGCCGCACGGTCGGCGGCGTAGTTGTCCTTGCCGCCGAGGTAGTGGTCGTACATGCGCGCGGCCGTGGGGACCGTGGCATCGATCGACGTGGACAACTGCTCGCCAGGCTGCATCGTTCCCCCAGATCAGTGTCGGCCGGCCCGACCGGCCCCACCGGCAATACATCTTAGGGAAACGGAAGTTGGCGTTGCCAGCCCCTGACGAGGGACGCGGGAGGGCTTTCGGGCCAACTTGTGCCCGCTCGTTCGGCGAGGTGGCGCGAATTGGCCGATCAGCCCGGCGGATCCCGCACCCGGCGGGCCCGGCCGCGCGTCCCGGCCCGCCACCGAACCTCAAATGTTGCTCTGAACGTCCGCCCCGGTGGGTTCGGCCCTGCCCGGCGGGGCCATGACCTGGTCACGCCGGTGCACCGGCCGTCGTGGGGAGCGACGCAGGGGCATGCGCGGCCGAGGCCGTGCAGGAGGAGGGGACATGCGGGAGCCGGGGCGACTGGGTACGGGGCGACTGGGTACGGGAATCGGATGGCGGCCGGAGATCGCCGAGGCCGTGGAGAACATGCCCGGCATCGACTGGGTCGAGGCGGTGGCGGAGAACGTGTGCCCCGGGCATCTCCCCGAGTCGCTGCTGCGACTGCGCGCGCGGGGTGTCACGGTGGTGCCGCACGGGGTGTCCCTCGGGCTCGGCGGCGCCGACCGGCCCGACGGGGCACGGCTCACCGCGCTCGCCGATCGCGCGGAGGCGCTGGGGTCCCCGCTCGTCACGGAGCACATCGCGTTCGTGCGGGCGGGCGGCCCGCTCACCGCGTCACCGCTTCTGGAGGCCGGGCATCTGCTGCCCGTGCCGCGCACCCGGGACGCGCTGCGGGTCCTGTGCGAGAACGTCCGCGCCGCCCAGGCCGCGCTGCCCGTCCCCCTCGCCGTGGAGAACATCGCGGCGCTGATCTCCTGGCCGGGCGAGGAGATGACGGAGGGACAGTTCCTGTACGAGCTGGCCGACCGCACCGGCGTCCGGCTGCTCATCGACGTGGCCAACCTCCACACCAACCATGTCAACCGCGGCGAGGACCCCGTCAAGGCGCTCGACGAACTGCCGGTCGAGGCCATCGCGTACGTCCACGTCGCCGGGGGCTTCGAGCGCGACGGCGTATGGCACGACAGCCACGCCCATCCCGTCGCACGGCCCGTGCTCGACATCCTCGCCGACCTCGCGTCCCGGGTGACCCCGCCGGGTGTCCTCCTGGAACGGGACGAGAACTTCCCCGAACCGGCCGAACTGGAACGGGAGCTGACCGCGATCCGGGGGACCCTGGAGAGGGCGGAAGCCACGTCCCGGGCGACCAAGCGGAGTACGGCCGTCCTGGCCGGCGGTCGGGCCGCTACGGGTGACGCCGGGGCCGCGCAGGGCGAGGCCGCCGACACGGGCGCTCCCACCGGCACCGATGACGCCCCTCGTCAGCGGGTGGCGCTGGCGCAGGCCGCCCTGCTGTCCGCGCTCGTCGCCGGAACCCCCGCGCCCGAGGGCTTCGACCGTGTGCGCCTCGGGGTGCAGGCGCGCGCCCTCGCCGCCAAGCGGGCGGACGTGGTGGCGAAGGTGGCCCCGGAGCTGCCGGAGATCCTGGGCGACGGCTACCGGCTGGCGTTCCTCGCGTACGCGCAGCGGCGTCCGATGACCGGCGGCTACCGCCGCGACGCCCTGGACTTCGCGGAACACCTGCTGCTCGCGGGACTCCCGGAGGGCGCCGGGACACGGCGGCTGCGCGCCTGGTGGCTGGAACGATCGGGTCCGGTGCCGCTCTCCGCGCGCCCCGTGGCCCGGCTGGCCCGCGCCACCCGCAGGGCCCTGCTGCGCCACTGAACGGAAAGGCCGGACCGATGAACGGAAAGGCCGGACCAATCCCGTCCGGCCCACCGCACACGCCTCGCACCACCTGCCCCGCAACGCAAGGCACCACATCGCCTCGCACCACCCGGCCCCGCCCCGCAACGCACCACATCGCCTCGCACCACCCGGCCCCGCCCCGCAACGCACCACATCGCCTCGCACCACCCGGCCCCGCAGCGCACCGCCTCGCCCTGCACCGCCCTGCACCGCACCACGGCAGGGCGGCAGGGCGGCCCCGACCGGACACCCCGACACGCCACCTCCGTGGAGTGTGCCCGGAGTAACACCGCTCCCCTTGAAGGCGACGCACGCGTCCAATTGATGCCGTTTCAGGGCGATATGGCGTACGCGCGAACCACCGCAACCGGCGCCTTCCGCCCTCGGCTCGCCCTGTTCCTGGCGTACGGCGGTTGACGTAGAGCGCTCAGCGGCCGGCCACCCCGCGCCCGGGGCGCAATAGCGTGCGGTGCCGCAACAGGAGGCACCATGCGACACGACAAGCGCTCAGGACCCGCCCGTGGAACGGGGCTCATCATCGCCGCCCTGCTGGCGACCCTGGCCGCACTGGCCTTTCCGGTCTGGTCGTACGCGGACCGTGCGGGCACCGGCCTGGACACCCTGAACTCCCAGAGCGTGCCGACCCCGTACGGTCCGCTGTCGGCCCTGGACCGGGAGTTCGTCACCAGGGTCCGGCTGGCCGGTCTGTGGGAGCTGCCCGCGGGCCAGCAGGCCCAGGAACGCGGCACCACCCGGGCCGTACGGACGGCCGGGCAGCACCTCATCGAGGGGCACACGTTCCTCGACGCACGCGTCCGCGACGTCGCCGCGCGGCTCGGGCTCGAGCTGCCGAACCAGCCCAATGCCCAGCAGCGTCAGTGGCTGTCCACGCTCGGGGCGGCCCACGGCACGCGGTACGACCAGGACTTCGCGAACTTCCTGCGCGCGGCGCACGGCAAGGTCTTCGCCATGGTCGCCCAGGTCCGCGCGAACACCAGGAACTCGCTCGTACGCGAACTCGCCGACGACGCGAACATCATCGTGCTCGACCACATCAAGATCCTGGAAGCGACCGGATACGTGGACTTCGAGGCGCTCGCCGAGGACGCGGCCACCGCGAGCCCGCCGCCGCTCGTCAACTCCCCCGCGCCGCCCGGCCCGGTGGCGTCCCCGTCACCGCCGGTCCCGGTGACGCCGTTCTCGGCCTACCCGCTCCCCCCGGCCGCCGCACGGCCCGAACCGTCCTCCGGTTCCTGAGGCACACGCGGCCCCGGGGCCACGGCCACCGCCTCCCGCACCACCCGAAAAACGGAACGTCACATACCGGCAACGGCTCCGTCCCACATAGTGAGTGGAGCATGGCGCCCGCCCGCCGCATCGCATAGAAAAACGCCATGTTCTGGGTCCTTCTCCTGCTCATGGCCTGGTCGGCGGCCGGTGTCTCCTGCACCCGGCTGTGCCTGGCCGCGCTCCGCGCCGCCTCGCTCGACGCCGACGTCGGGCGCGGGCACGAGCTCACGCTGTACGAGGCCGCGTTCCTGTCCGGCGGCCCGGCCCGGGTGGCCGATCTGACCCTGGTGTCGATGGCCCGTCAGCGCCGTCTGCTGCTCGCGCACACCGGCTGGGCCACGGTCGTCGACCCGCGCGGCCGCGACGACATGGAGCGCTCCGTCATCGGGGCCATCGGCCCCGAGGGCCAGTCCCGGATAGCGCCGCTGCGGGCGGCCACCGCCGCCGCCGACTCGGTACGCCGTCTCGCGGACCGCCTGGTCGCGGCCGGTCTCGCCGTCCCCGACGGGGCACGCACCGACGTCACCGGGGCCGTCCGCCAGGTGCGGGCCGCCGCGGCAGCGGTCCTCGCGCTGGGCGGCGCGGCCCTGCTGCTGCCGGGTCAAGCCCCGGGCAGCGGTGTCCCGGTGGCCGTCTGGTTCCTGCTCCCGCTCGTCCTGACGGTGAGCTGTCTCGCCATAGCCCGGATCGAGGTGCACCCCTGCACCCGCTGGGCCTCCCCTGCCGGGCAGCGGCTGCTCGGCACCCTGGCCGGGCACGCCGACGCCTCCGGTGACGACCGTACCTATCTCACGTCCGTCGCCGTACGCGGCGTCCGCGCCATCGGCGAACCGGAACTGCGGGCCGCCCTCGCGCACCGGGACCGCGACACCGCCTGGACGGCAGGGGGCTCGACAGGGGGCTGAGGGCGCCCAGAGGGGCGCATAGGGGGCATTGGGGCCCGACACCGGCAGGTGGTGCTTTACTTCGCCGTCCGCCGAACGAAGCATCCTTCTGTCGCTGCCGCGCGCTGAAGGGATTCGCGATGAGAGCTGCCGTCCTCCAAGGAACCGCAGGGTCCTTGCTCCTGACCGGCCTTGTCGCCGCTCCGGCCGGCGGTGCCCCGGCCCGGCCGGACCCGGCCGCGTCCGCCGAGACGCGCGGCACCGCCGTCGCCGCCGAGCGTGCGGCCGCCGCGGGCATCCGCTTCGGCAGGTGTCCCAAGGAGGAGCACCTGCCGTCCAACCTCCGGTGCGGCACGGTCACGGTGCCCCTCGACTACGCCCTGCCCGACGGCAAGCGGATCAGACTGACCGTCAGCCGGATCAGGGCGACCGGCAAGGACCCGCGCAACGCCAGGCACAAGGTGCCGAGCCAGGGCGCCCTCGTCTACAACCCCGGCGGTCCCGGCGCCTCCGGCATGTTCTTCCCGCTGATCGGCTTCCTGCCCGAGTGGAAGCGGATCGGAGCCGCCTACGATCTCGTCGGCTACGCCCCGCGCGGCGTCGACCGGTCGGCGCCGCTGTCCTGCCGGGACCCGAAGCGCCCGCCGAAGCCGCTCCTCCAGTCCCCCACGGTCCCCTCCGAGTCGTACAAGAAGGCGCGGATCGCGGAGGCGAGGGCGTACGCCCGCGGCTGCGCCCGGCGTTCGGGCCCCGCCCTGCGCCACTACACCTCGCTCAACAACGCCCGCGACCTGGACGTGCTGCGCGCGGCGCTCGGTGAGCGGAAGCTGACGTTCATGGGTGCCTCGTACGGAACGTACTTCGGTTCCCTGTACGCGACGCTGTTCCCCTCGCACGTACGCCGGATGGTCTTCGACTCGGCGGTGAACCCCGATCCCGAGAAGATCTGGTACGAGAACAATCTCGACCAGTCCGCGGCGTTCGAGGTCCGCTGGGCGGACTTCCGCGCGTGGACCGCGCGGTACGACAAGGTGTACGGACTGGGCCGCACCTCGGAGGAGGTCCAGCGCTCCTACGACAAGGCGCGGACCCGGCTCGCCGGCTCACCCGCGGGCGGCAAGGTCGGACCCGCCCAACTCCAGGGCGCGTTCCTCCAGGCCGGGTACTACGACGACTACTGGCCGCAGCGCGCGCTGGCGCTGTCCGCCTATCTGAAGGGCGACCCGAAGCCCCTGATCCAGGTGGCGGGACCGCATCCGGAGGCGGCCGCCGAGCAGGAGAACGGCAACGCGGTCTACACGGCCGTCGAGTGCAACGACGCGCCCTGGCCCACCGACTGGCGCACCTGGGACCGCGACAACACCCGTCTCGCGCGCGTCGCCCCGTTCGAGACCTGGGACAACGTATGGATGAACCTGCCGTGCGCGTACTGGTCCGCGCCCCGGCAGAAGCCGCTCGACGTACGGACACTGCCCGGAGAACTGCCACCGACGCTGATCCTGGCCGCCGAGCGGGACGCGGCGACGCCGTACGAGGGAGCCAGGGAGCTTCAGCGGCGGCTGTGGGGCTCGGTGCTGGTGACCGAGAACGGCGCCGGCACCCATGGGATCGCGGGCGGCCCCAACAAGTGCGTCAACGGCTATCTGGACGCCTACCTGCTGGAAGGCCGGCTCCCCGAGCGGAACGTGGGCTGCGCGCCGCACCGTGAGCCGGTGCCGCCGGCATCCGGGAGGACGGTGCGGCGGGCGTCCTGACGGGGATCCGGGAAACATGAAGGCGGGCGCCCCCCTGGAGGGACGCCCGCCTCTTGCGCCCGGACGGTCGGGCGAGGCCGGAACGGCCGGGCAATGTGCCGGGACTGCCGGCGAACTGCCCCGGACCTGCCGGACGGGGTGCCGGGACGGTCAGGCGAGGCTCGCGACCAGTTCGGCGACGTCCCTGCGTCGGCCGGTGTAGAACGGGACCTCTTCGCGGACGTGCATCCGCGCCTCGGAGGCGCGCAGATGGCGCATGAGGTCGACGATGCGGTGGAGCTCGTCGGCCTCGAAGGCGAGGATCCACTCGTAGTCGCCGAGCGAGAACGAGGCGACCGTGTTCGCGCGGACGTCGGGGTAGCCGCGGGCCATCTTGCCGTGGTCGGCGAGCATGCGGCGGCGGTCCTCGTCGGCCAGCAGGTACCAGTCGTAGGAGCGCACGAAGGGGTAGACGCTGACGTAGTCGCGGGGCGTCTCGTCGGCGAGGAACGCCGGGACGTGCGAACGGTTGAACTCGGCGGGCCGGTGCAGCGCCATGTTCGACCAGACCGGCTCCAGGGCGCGGCCCAGCCGGGTGCGCCGGAAGAGGTTGTACGCCTCCTGGAGCTGGTCGCTGGTCTCGGCGTGCCACCAGATCATCAGGTCGGCGTCGGCGCGCAGCCCCGACACGTCGTAGGTGCCGCGGACGGTGACGTCCTTCGCGGCGAGCTGGTCGAACAGCTCCTGGACCTCGTCGGCGTAACCGGCGCGGTCCTCGGGGAGCACGTCCTTCAGCTTGAAGACCGACCAGAGGGTGTAGCGGATGACCTCGTTCAGGTCCTTGGCCAGCTTGCCCTTGTTCGGGATCCTGGCGGCCTCGGTGGTGGGGGCGTCGTCACTCATGTCCCTTATTCTCCCGCTCCTCCGTGCAGACTCTGCACCGGGTCGGCGGTGAGCTCCTGCACACCGCGCATGTCACCGCCCAACTGGTCCACCGCGGCGTACGCGCTCGCGATGCAGGCCGGGATGCCGACGCCGTCGTACTGCGCGCCACACACCGCAAGACCCGGCAGCTTGGCGACCTGTTCACGGATGCGGGCCACGCGCGCGTGGTGGCCGACCGGGTACTGCGGCAGACCGTCGTCCCACCGGGTGACGCGGGTCTCCAGCGGCTCGGCGTCCAGGCCGGTGGCCTCGCGCAGGTCGTGCCGGGAGACGTCGACGAGGTGGGCGTCCTCGTGCTCCAGGATCCGGGTCTCGCCGTGCCGTCCGAGGGACGTGCGCAGCACCAGCACATCCGGGTTCTCGTCGGCGATCCAGCCCCACTTGCGTGAGGCGAAGGTCGACGCCTTGATCGTGCGGCCGTCCACCGGCGGCACCAGGAAGCCGCTGCCCTCGGGGAGGGTGAGGCCGGTGCGGCGGTAGGCGAGGGTGACCAGGGCCATGGAGGCGTACTCGACCGTGCGCAGTTCGGCGGCGGCAGCGGGGGCCTCGGCGCCGAGCAGCGCGGCCGCGGCCGGGGCGGGGAGGGCGACCACCACCGCGTCGGCGTGCAGCACGCGCCCACCGGCGACCACCTGCCAGCCCGTGGGCGCCTTCCGGCGCAGTTCCGTCACCGGTGTCCCGGTCAGGATCTCGCCGCCGCGGGCCGTGACCGAATCCGCCACGGCGAGCGGGAGTCGGCCCACGCCGCCTTGGACGCCCATGAAGACCGGGCCGCTCCGACCGCCGGCGGCCGCCTTGGCCTGGATCTCCCGGACCGCCTCGGTCAGCGAGTCATGGGTCCGCGCGGCCTGGAAGAGCTGCGGGACGGCGGAGCGCATCGAGATGCGGTACGCGTCGCCCGCGTAGACGCCGCCGAGGAGCGGCTCGACCAGGCGGTCGACGACCTCGCGGCCGAGGCGGGCGGCCACGTACTCCCCGACGGCCACGTCGTCACCGACCTCCGTGCGGGGCAGCCCGGCCTCGCGCTCGATGCGGGCGAGGCCCTCGTCCGACAGCACACCGGCCAGGGACGCGGCGGTGCCCGGCACGCCCATCACATGCCCCTTGGGCATCGGGCGCAGCGCACCCCGGGTCCAGATCGAGGCCGTGGCGGTGGCCGGCGGCCGGAGACTGTCGCTCAGGCCGGCCTCGCGCGCCAGGTCCACCGCCTCCGGGCGGCGCGCCAGCATGGACTCGGCGCCCAGGTCGACCCGGACGCCCGCGATCTCGCCGGGCAGCAGCTTGCCGCCGACCCGGTCCGAGGCCTCGACGACGGTCACGCGGCTGCCGCGCCCGAGCAATCGGTGCGCGGCGGCCAGCCCGGCGATGCCGGCCCCGATGACGACGACGTGCCGCGTGTCCGTATCCGATGCGCTCATGGCTCCACCCTCTCACCCGCCACCGGCACTCCCACCAGGGCCGTGCGACCCCTTCGAGTCCTGACCGTGACCGCATCGGGACCGGAGTCCGCCAACGTTCCGTAGCACTCCGGCGTCGAAGAATCGTCAGTCGTCACCACCCTGGGGGTAGGCCCGCATGCACACACGCAGCTCCGGACATCCGCTCCGGTCCATGGCACCTGTCCGGTCGGCCTCGTCCGCGTCGTCGCTCTCCTCCGGGTCGCCGTTGCGCGCCGGCCGTGTCACCCGGGGCGTGGCGGGGATGTTCCTCGTCTCCTCGCTCGCGCTGACGGGGTGCGGCGCCTCCGGCGACTCGGCGAGCGCGAACGACAAGTCTGCGGCGCGGAGCGCCGGGGACGTGCAGGCGGGCCCCGCCGAACAGGCGGACTCGGGGGCCGCGGGGAGCGGCAGCTCGAACGGCCGCAAGGCGGCCGCCCCGCCCGAGGTGACCGTGAACAGCATCATCCGCACCGCGTCGCTGACCGTCGTGGTCAAGGATGTTCCTCAGGCGCTGGACGACGCCCGCGCCGCGGCCGAGACCGCCGGCGGCTATGTGGGCGACGAGACCACCACCCGGGACGGCCGGGACCATGAGCGCACGCGGGTGGTTCTGCGGGTGCCGTCCGAGCGGTACGACCAGGTGCTCGCCGATCTGGAGGGCGCGGGCAAGGTCGTCTCGCGGACGGCCAAGGCGCAGGACGTCACCGACCAGGTCGTGGACGTGGAGAGCCGCGTCAAGTCGCAGCGCGCCAGTGTGGCCCGGGTCCGCGACCTGATGGACAAGGCGACCAAGCTCAGTGATGTCGTCGCTCTGGAAGGGGAGTTGAGCAGCCGGGAGTCCGACCTGGAGGCGCTGCTGGCTCAGCAGGCGACGCTGAAGGACCGTACGAGCCTGGCCACGATCACGCTGACGCTGTCCGAGACGCCGGTGAAGAAGGCCGGGAAGAAGGAAGCGGACCCGGGCTTCCTGGACGCGCTCTCGGGTGGCTGGGACGTGCTGGTCACGGTGGTGCGCTGGCTGGCGCTGGCGGTCGGGGCGGTGCTCCCCTTCGCGGTGGTGCTGGGCCTGATCGCCCTGGCGTGGATGCGTGGGGTGAGCCCGCGGCTCAGTCGTCGCCGGGCCGCGGCTCCGGCTTCGGGCCCGTCCCCGTATCCGGCCGCGGGACCGGTTCCGTATCCGGCCGTGTCGACGGATCCGGCCGCCGCGGCTTCCGGCCCGTCCGGCGCTCCCGCCGCGAGTCCGCGGCCGGCCTCTGCCTCTCCCGCTGCCCCGGCTCCGGTTCCGGCCTCGCGCCCGGCTCCGGAACCGGGTGCCGGCCGGACGGACGGCGCCGCTTCCGGGCCGACTTCGGAAAGCGGCGAGGAGGACTGAAGTCCCGCGCCCCCGTAGCGTGTTCGCATGAGCATGAGTGGTGCGAGCGGTACGGGCAACGCCAGTCGTACGAGTGATACGAACGGCGGGCGCGGTGCCCGGGAACGACTGGTCGTGATCGGGGGTGACGCGGCGGGCATGTCCGCCGCGTCACAGGCGCGCCGGCTGCGCGGTCCGGACGAGCTGGAGATCGTGGCGTTCGAGCGGGGCCACTTCACGTCGTACTCGGCGTGCGGCATCCCGTACTGGGTGGGCGGCGACGTCCCCGACCGCGACCGGCTGATCGCGCGGTCCCCCGAGCAACACCGCGAGCGCGCCATCGACCTGCGCATGCGTACGGAGGTCACCGAGATCGACGTGGCGGGCGCCCGGGTGCGCTCCCTTGACCTCGACACCGGGACCGAGGCGTGGACGTCGTACGACAGGCTCGTCATCGCGACCGGCGCGCGACCGGTCCGCCCCGAACTGCCGGGCGCCGACGCGCCGGGCGTGCACGGCGTGCAGACCCTGGACGACGGCCAGGCCCTGCTCGACACGCTCGCGACGACCGGGGGCCGCCGTGCCGTGGTCGTCGGCGCGGGCTACATCGGCGTGGAGATGGCCGAGGCACTCATCAACCGCGGGTACGAGGTGACCGTCGTCAACCGGGGCAGGGAACCCATGTCCACGCTCGACCCGGACATGGGCCGCCTGGTGCACACCGCCATGGAGGGGCTCGGGATCACCATGGTCGGCGACACCGAGGTCACCGGGTTCCTCACCGATGACGAGGCGGGACGGGTCCGCGCGGTCGTCACCGACGACGCCACGTACCCGGCGGACGTGGTGGTGCTCGGCATCGGCGTACGCCCCGAGACGTCGCTGGCCCGTGCGGCGGGGCTGCCGCTCGGCGAACACGGCGGGCTGCTCACGGATCTGGCGATGCGGGTGCGCGGGCACGAGAACATCTGGGCGGGCGGCGACTGCGTCGAGGTGCTCGACCTGGTCTCGGGGCGCGAGCGGCACATCGCGCTCGGCACCCACGCGAACAAGCACGGGCAGGTGATCGGCTCCAACGTGGCCGGCGGATACGCCACGTTCCCCGGGGTCGTCGGCACGGCGGTGAGCAAGGTCTGTGATCTGGAGATCGCCCGCACCGGACTGCGCGAGAAGGACGCGCACCGGGCGGGCCTGCGGTTCGAGACCGTCACCATCGAGTCGACCAGCCGCGCGGGCTACTACCCGAACGCCGCCCTCATGACGGTGAAGATGCTCGCGGAGCACCGCACGGGACGACTGCTCGGGGTGCAGATCGTCGGCCGGGAGGGCGCGGCGAAGCGCGTGGACATCGCGGCGGTGGCGCTGACCGCGGGCATGACGGTGGAACAGATGACGATGCTGGACCTCGGCTACGCGCCGCCGTTCTCCCCGGTCTGGGACCCGGTCCTGGTGGCGGCCCGCAAGGCGGTGAAGAAGGTACGGCAGGGAGCCCGGTGACGGACCCGGCGCCCCGGCCGGGCGGGGACTGCCCGGCCGGGCACGGGACTCAGTGACCCGCACGAGAGGGCGCGGGTCGCCCCACCGGGCCGGCCGGGACCGGCGGCGGTGGGGCCGCGTAGCCGGGTACCCGGCTACGCGGACTCGTTCCCGGCCGTCCCGTTGATCCGGTCTATCGCCTGCCGGGCGTGCTCGGCGGGCGGCCGGGGCGGCAGGGAGGAGACCGAGGCGGCCGCAGTCACCGCGGGCGGGGTCTGGGCCGGCTTCGCGTGCGCCGCCGGGCGGGTGGACCGCAGACGATGGCTGACCGCCTCGTCCAGGGTCACGGGCCGCTGCATCCGGGCCGCGAGACGTCCGGCCTCCTGGCCGAGCGCCGCGACGTCCTCCCAGGGGAGGTGCAGCACCAGGGCGATTTCCGCCTCGCCGTCGGGCAGGGCATGCATCGGAGGAGTAACTCGGTCGCTCATGGCCTGTGTCCTCACGTCTTCACGTCGTCGCGTCTTCGTACCCCGTCGCGCCGTGGGCGCGGCGCGAGGGGCTGGGAAGACATACGGCCGCGGGGGCACAAGTGTTCAGTGTGTCCGGCGGGAACCGCTCCGGCGGCCATGCCGGCCGGATGCCCGACCGGGCCCTGTGCGGCGCGGATTCACCCCACGCTGCGAGGGCAGTAGTTCCTCGTGGTCATTCCCGTCCATGACGTGAACCCGGTGCGGCGCACGCCCTATGTGACGTACGCGCTGATCGCCGCCAATGTGCTCGTCTTCCTCTACACCCCCGGTCTCGCCGGATCGGTGGCGGGCGACAGCGCCCTGTCGCAGCTGTGTCATCTGCACGCGTTCATGGACCATTACGCCGCCGTGCCGCAGGAACTGATCCATCATCGGATGCCCCTGCTGGTGCCGACCGGCGAGGTCGGCGGCGGGCCGCACGGGTCGGGCTGCGCGCTGGGCCCGCCTGGCTACGACAAGTCGCCGCCGCTTTCCGTGCTCACGGCGATGTTCCTGCACGGCAGCTGGCTGCATCTGCTGGGCAACATGCTCTTCCTGCTGATCTTCGGCAACAACATCGAGGACCGGCTCGGGCATGTGCGCTTCGCGCTGTTCTACGCGGCGTGCGGTTTCGCGGCGACGTACGGCTTCGCCCTGGTGAACGAGGACTCGGGCGACCCGCTGATCGGAGCATCGGGAGCGATCGCCGGGGTCCTCGGCGCGTATCTGGTGCTGTATCCGAGAGCCAGGGTCTGGGTCCTCGTCCCGTTCCTGGTGTTCCTGCCGCTCCGGCTCCCCGCGTGGCTGGTGCTGGGTTTCTGGTTCGTGCTCCAGGCGGCCTACTCGTCCGGCGCCGCCGTGCCCGCGGCGGGCACCGTGGCGTACGCGGCGCACGTCGTCGGTTTCCTGGCCGGCATGCTCCTGGCCTGGCCGCTGCGTCCGGGCACCCCGCCACCACCCGAACCGCGCCGCCTGCTGTTCGGCAGACAGGCGCGGCACGGCTGGTGAACCGCGGACCAGGGCCACCCGGCATCCGGCATCCGGCATCCGGCATCCGCGGAAGGATCCGCCGGGCGATCCGCTGTACGGATCTGAGAACGGCCGGAAAACGACTGGAGAACGAGCCGGGGCCGGGGCCGGGACCTAGCGGGCCGTCTGCGTGTGGACGTACTCCACCAGACGGCTCAGCGCGTCCGGGTCCATGCTCGGCATGACGCCGTGCCCGAGGTTGAAGACGTGGCCCTCCAGACCGGCGGCGGCGTCCAGCACCTCGCGGGTCTTCGCCTCGACGGCGTCGGTGGAGGCGAACAGGATCGCGGGGTCGAGGTTGCCCTGGAGCGCCTTGCCGGGACCGACCCGGCGGGCGGCCTCGTCGAGCGGGACACGCCAGTCGACGCCGACGACGTCCGCGCCCGCCTCGCCCATGAGGCCCAGCAGTTCGCCGGTGCCGACGCCGAAGTGGATACGCGGCACGCCGTAGGAGGCGACGGCGTCGAAGACCTTCGCGGAGGCGGGCATCACGGAGCGGCGGTAGTCGGCGGGGGCCAGGGCCCCGACCCAGGAGTCGAAGAGCTGGACAGCACTCGCGCCGGCCTCGATCTGCACCTTCAGGAAGGCGGAGGTGATCTCGGCGAGACGGTCGAGCAGATCGGCCCACAGCTGCGGGTCGCTGTACATCAGCGCCTTGGTGTGCTCGTGGTTCTTGGACGGACCGCCCTCCACGAGGTAACTCGCGAGGGTGAAAGGCGCGCCCGCGAATCCGATGAGGGGGATCTCGCCGAGTTCGGCCGTCAGGAGCCCGATCGCCTCGGTGACGTACCAGACGTCCTCGGGGGTCAGATCGCGCAGTTGGGCCAGGTCGGCGCGGGTGCGGATCGGGTTCTGGACGACCGGGCCGACGCCCGGCTTGATGTCCAGGTCGACCCCGATGGCCTTCAGGGGGACGACGATGTCGCTGTAGTAGATCGCGGCGTCCACGTGGTGCCGGCGGACCGGCTGGAGCGTGATCTCGGCGACCAGCTCGGGCCTCTCGCAGGACTCCAGCATGGGGATGCCCTCGCGCACCTTGAGGTACTCGGGCAGTGAGCGACCGGCCTGCCGCATGAACCACACGGGAGTGTGCGGCACCGGCTCGCGCCTGCACGCCTTGAGGAAGGCGGACTCGTACGTCGCTGTCGGCTGCTGCCCGGCGGGGCTCTGGTTGGCGCTCACGACGGAAAGTCTCCCACGGTTCACGAACGCCCCCGTCCCGGGCTCCGGTGCGGCCGCGGGCCCGGCCAGGGTCCTCCGGACGGCCCGTCCGCGGAGCGGCGTCCGCGCGGCGTGATCCGGACAGGGGTCCCACGCACGGGTGTCTCTCCCTGCGCGCGGGCTCCGTTCCCCTTAATCTTCCCGGCATGGCTGCGGCTCAGGGACGACTGTCGGACGGCGCTGGCGGAGTGGACGACGCGAAGGAGAAGAAGGAGGAGGACAGGAATGCGGCGGAGACGGCCCCGTTGCCCTTCCGGGCGGCCGTCGAGGCACTGCGGGCCGCCCGGCTGCGACCTGACATCGAGATCGACCCGACCCGACCACCGCAGCGCCTGGCTCCGTACGCGTACGCGCTGGAGGCCGCGATCGTCGCCGACGACGAGGATCTGGCCGACGGCCGCCTCGTCCTGCTGCACGACCCGGCCGGACACGACGCCTGGCAGGGCTCCTTCCGTCTGGTGACCCTGGTCCGCGCGGAGCTGGAGCCGGAGATGGCCGCCGACCCCCTGCTCCCCGAGGTCTGCTGGTCATGGCTGACCGGCGCGCTCCAGGCCCGTGGTCTGTCGTACGGCGAGCCGAGCGGCACCGTGACCCGCGCGAGCTCGCACTATTTCGGCGGGCTCGCGGAGCGCCCGGCCGCCTCGCAGATCGAGATCCGCGCGTCGTGGACGCCCCGGGAGGGACTCGGCGGCGTACCGGACACCGCCGCGCACCTCGCCGGCTGGTGCGACCTGCTGTGCCAGGTCGCCGGACTGCCGCCGGTGACTCCGGGTGACGCCTCGGTCGTCACCCTGCCGCAGCGCCGGGGACCACAGTCCCGCTGACCCCCGCCAGGGCGCGCGCCGACGCGCGCGCCCTTTCCTTTTCCTTACCGGACCGGCCGATTCCTTACCGGCCGAATGTCGATACGACCACTTTCGGCCGTGTATCGACGAGGAACGACCCGGAACGACTCGGTTCGATCTTCGGATGATCGATCGCCTGTCCGAATTGCACGGATTGTTACTCACCCCATCGTGATCATTCTCTAAAGGTCCACAGGTTTGATGCCGAAGACGTCTGTGACCTTGAAAGCACGGTTCGTCCTGGCTCGCCCCCCAGAGCCGGCCCCGTCCCGCCCCCCAGGAGGCCTGGTGTCCGTTCTCCTCGAGCAGCCCGCAAGCCTGGTCGCCTACCGCCCGAACAAGCCGACCGCCATGGTGGTCGTGGCCGACCCTCGGGTCCGTTCCACCGTCACCCGCCATCTGTGGGCGCTCGGAGTTCGCGACGTCATCGAGGCGTCGTCCGTCGCGGAGGCACGTCCCCGAATCGGCAACCCGCGTGACATCTGCGTCGCCGACGTCCACCTGCCGGACGGTTCCGGCCTCACCCTCCTTTCCGAAACCCGAGCCGCGGGCTGGCCCAACGGCCTCGCCCTCTCCGCCGCCGACGACATCGGTGCCGTACGCAACGCCCTCGCGGGCGGCGTCAAGGGCTATGTCGTCACCGGCACCCGCACGAACGTCGGGCTCCCCACCCGGCCCGGCGCCGCGCCCATCGGCTCGGCCGCCGCCCGTATGCACCGCCGCCCCCCGGGTGCCCCGAGCCACCCGGGCGGCTACCGCGAACTGTCCGGACGAGAGGTCGAGGTCCTTCGGCTGGTCGCGGAGGGCCAGTCGAACAAGGCCATCGGCGTCTCCATGGGCCTGTCCGCACTGACCGTCAAGAGCCACCTCGCCCGCATCGCGCGGAAGCTCGGCACGGGCGACCGCGCCGGAATGGTCGCGGTGGCCCTGCGGACCGGAATCATCCACTGACCCCTCCCTGACACCACTCCCCCGACGCCCCACCCTCACCACCGCAGCCGCCGCCACCGGCACCGGCGGTCTCCCGGCTCTCCGGCCGTTTCCTCTCGTGTGTGAACCGCGTCTTGCGCTCACCTGACTGGTTTACGACCATCCGACGCCCGTCGACGGAACGTTCCGTCGACGGGCGTTGTCCATACACGGATACCCTTGACAGGTGACCGACGCCCAAGAGACCGCAGCAGACAGCTCACTGCGAACCACCGGAGGCGGCCCTCCGGACGACGTCGAATCGGCGCCGACCCCATTGCTCGAGCCCCGAGAAGGCATCCCGCCGGTGATCACCGACGAGACCGCGCTCGCCGAGGTGATCGCCGCCTTCGCCGCCGGCTCCGGCCCGGTGGCCGTCGACGCCGAGCGCGCGTCCGGGTACCGCTACGGCCAGCGCGCCTATCTGGTGCAGCTGCGCCGTGAGGGCGCCGGCAGCGCGCTCATCGACCCCGTCGCCTGTCCGGACCTCTCCGGTCTCGGCGAGGCCGTCTCCGGGGCCGAATGGGTCCTGCACGCCGCCACCCAGGATCTGCCCTGCCTCCGCGGCATAGGCATGATCCCCACCACCCTCTTCGACACCGAGCTGGCCGGACGCCTGGCCGGGTTCCCCCGGGTGGGCCTCGGCGCCATGGTCGAGAGCGTCCTCGGCTTCGTCCTGGAGAAGGGGCACTCCGCCGTCGACTGGTCGACCAGGCCGCTGCCCGAGCCCTGGCTGCGGTACGCCGCGCTCGACGTGGAGCTGCTGGTCGACCTGCGCGACGCCCTGGAGAAGGAACTCGACCGGCAGGGCAAGCTGGAATGGGCCCGGCAGGAGTTCGACGCCATCGCCCAGGCCGAGCCCGCGCCGCCGCGCAAGGACCCCTGGCGTCGTACGTCCGGGATGCACAAGGTGCGCCGCCGCCGTCAGATGGCCGTCGTACGGGAACTGTGGGAGACCCGGGACCGGGTCGCGCAGCGCCGGGACATCTCGCCCGGCAAGGTGCTCGGGGACGCCGCGATCGTCGAGGCGGCGCTCGCCGTCCCCGCCAACGTGCAGGCCCTGGCCGCGCTGAACGGCTTCGGGCACCGCATGGGCCGACGCCAGCTGGAGCAGTGGCAGACCGCCGTCGACCGGGCGAAGGCGCTGCCTGACGCCGAGCTGCCGCAGCCCGGACAGCCGGTGACCGGCCCGCCCCCGCCGCGGGCGTGGGCCGACAAGGACCCGGCGGCCGCCGCCCGGCTCTCCGCCGCGCGGGCCGCGGTCTCGGCGCTGGCCGAGCAGCTGAACATGCCGCAGGAGAACCTGATCACCCCGGACACCGTGCGGCGCGTGTGCTGGGAGCCGCCGAAGACACCGGACACCGAGTCCGTGGGCGCGGCGCTCACCGCCTGCGGGGCGCGCGCCTGGCAGGTCGAGCTGGTGACCCCGGCCCTGGTGACCGCGCTGTCCGTCCAGACGGCCTAGGACCGGTCCGGGACCGGTCCGGGACCGGTCGCTCACACGTGGCCCGGCGCGCGGCCTTCCGAGGTCCGAGGCGTGCGCGCCGGTCGACGGGTGAAGCGCGCGGTATACGCCGGTACGGGGTGTACGCGCCGGTCGGTTGCCGAGACATCCGGTGTCCGCCGGTACGCGATGTGCGCGCCGGTCGACGGGTCGGGGCGCCCCGTGTACGCGCCCGTACACGGCGGGTCGGAGCGCCCGGTGTACGCCCGTACACGGCGGATCGGGGTGTGCCCGTACGCCGATCGGGTCCTCGGAGCGGAACCGGCCCGTCGAACGGGCGACGAGATCACGCCAAGATCCTGGGCCGTCCGGGCGCGACGGCCACCCCGGGTGTCCTGTTCCCGCGAGGCGGCGTCGCGGCTGGCCGGACGGCTGCGGGCGGACCGTGCGGCGCGACCGCCGGCACGGCATGCCCGGGGCGGCGGGCCGGTGCCGGACGCCCGCGCGCGAGCGGCCGGGCCGGAACAGACTGTCCTCGCGGATGTGACCTTCGCCGCTCCCGCCCGCGGGACTGGGCAGGTTGGTTACTCGTAAGTAGCATGGGTGCTGAGCGCGCGCTCAGGCGTGTGTCCGCGCAGTAGTGCCATCCCGCATCTGGAGGAGAGCCATCGTGCCTCGTACCGTCAGGGACGTCGTCTTCGTCGACGGCGTCCGCACCCCGTTCGGCAAGGCGGGCCCGAAGGGCATCTACCACGAGACCCGCGCCGACGACCTCGTCGTGAAGGCCATCCGGGAGCTGCTGCGCCGCAACCCCGGTCTTGACCCCAAGAAGATCGACGAGGTCGCCATCGCCGCGACCACGCAGATCGGTGACCAGGGTCTGACCCTGGGCCGCACGGCGGGCATCCTCGCCGGGCTCCCCCAGTCGGTCCCCGGCTACTCCATCGACCGCATGTGCGCCGGCGCCCTGACCGCCGTCACCGCCACCGCGGGCTCCATCGGCTTCGGCGCGTACGACGTCGTCATCGCCGGTGGTGTCGAGCACATGGGCCGTCACCCCATGGGCGAGGGCGTGGACCCGAACCCGCGGTTCGTCAGCGAGAAGCTGGTCGACGAGTCCGCCCTCTTCATGGGCATGACCGCCGAGAACCTGCACGACCGCTACCCGACCATCACCAAGCAGCGCGCCGACGAGTACGCCGTGCGCTCGCAGGAGAAGGCCGCCAAGGCGTACGCCAACGGCAAGATCCAGCAGGACCTGGTGCCGATCTCGGTGCGCAACACCAACGCGGAGATCGGTGAGACCGGCTGGGGCCTGGTCACCGCCGACGAGCCGATGCGTCCCGGCACCACGCTGGAGAACCTGTCCGGCCTGAAGACCCCGTTCCGTGTGCACGGCCGGGTCACCGCCGGTAACGCCGCCGGTCTGAACGACGGTGCGACCGCCTCGATCATCGCGTCCGAGGACTTCGCCCGCGAGAACGACCTGCCGGTCAAGATGCGCCTGGTCTCGTACGCCTTCGCCGGCGTCGAGCCGGAGGTCATGGGCTACGGCCCGATCCCGGCCACCGAGAAGGCCCTCGCCCAGGCCGGTCTGTCGATCGAGGACATCAACCTCTTCGAGATCAACGAGGCCTTCGCCGTCCAGGTGCTCGCCTTCCTGGAGCACTACGGCATCGCCGACGACGACACGCGCGTCAACCAGTACGGCGGCGCCATCGCGTACGGCCACCCCCTCGCCTCCTCCGGCGTGCGTCTGATGACGCAGCTCGCCCGGCAGTTCGAGGAGCAGCCGGAGGTCCGTTACGGCCTCACCACCATGTGCGTCGGCTTCGGCATGGGCGCCACGGTGATCTGGGAGAACCCGCACCACAAGGACGCCGGAGGCGACAAGTGAGCACCGCTGAACTCCTCAAGGGAGCGGCCGAGCTGTTCCCCGACGAGGTCGTGACCTCGGCGAACGTACGCCACCTCGACCTGCCGTTCGGTGCCGGGCGCTTCGCGCTCATCACCCTTGACAACGGCTTCGACCACACCAAGCCGACCACCTTCGGCCCTGCGTCGCTGGCGAACCTGAACGCCGCCATCGACCAGGTCGAGAAGGAGGCCTCGGCCGGCGAGATCGTCGGTATCGGCGTCACCGGCAAGCCGTTCATCTTCGCGGTCGGCGCCGACCTCAAGGGTGTCGAGCTGCTGAAGCGGCACGAGGACGCGCTCGCCATCGGCAAGGGCGGCCACGAGGTCTTCAAGCGTCTGTCGGGCCTCGGGGTGCCGACCTTCGCGTACTACAACGGCGCGGCGATGGGCGGTGGCGTCGAGGTCGGTCTGCACTGCACCTACCGGACCGTCTCCTCCGCTCTGCCGGCCTTCTCGCTGCCCGAGGTCTTCCTCGGTCTGGTCCCCGGCTGGGGCGGCTGCACGATCCTGCCGAACCTGATCGGCGCGGACAAGGCCGTCTCGGTGATCATCGAGAACTCGCTCAACCAGAACAAGCAGCTCAAGGGCGGCCAGGTCTACGACCTCGGCATCGCCGACGCGCTGTTCGAGGGCGCGGACTTCCTGGAGCAGTCGCTGCTCTGGACGGCCGCCGTCCTCAAGGGCGAGATCGCCGTCGAGCGCCCGGAGATCGACCGCGGCGAGGCCTGGGACCAGGCCGTCGCCCGCGGCCGGTTCATCGCCGACAGCAAGGTGCACGGGGCCGCCCCGGCCGCCTACCGCGCGCTGGACATCATCGCCGGTGCCAAGGACGGCGACCTCCAGAAGGGCTACGACGCCGAGGACGTGGCGCTCGCCGACCTGATCATGGGTGGCGAACTGCGCTCCGGCATCTACGCGTTCAACCTGGTCCAGAAGCGTGGCAAGCGTCCGGCGGGTGCGCCGGACAAGTCGCTGGCGCGTCCGGTCACCAAGGTGGGCGTCGTCGGCGCGGGCCTGATGGCCTCGCAGCTGGCCCTGCTCTTCCTGCGCCGCCTCGAGGTCCCGGTCGTCCTCACGGACATCGACCAGGCGCGCGTCGACAAGGGTGTGGGCTACGTCCACGCCGAGATCGACAAGCTGCTCCTCAAGGGCCGCGTCAACCAGGACAAGGCCAACCGCCTGAAGGCCCTGGTCTCCGGTGTGCTGGACAAGGCCGAGGGCTTCTCCGACGCCGACTTCGTCATCGAGGCCGTCTTCGAGGAGATCGGCGTCAAGCAGCAGGTGTTCGCCGAGGTCGAGGCGGTCGCCCCGGCGCACGCGATCTTCGCGACGAACACCTCGTCCCTCTCGGTCACCGAGATGGCGTCGAAGCTGAAGAACCCCGAGCGGGTCGTCGGCTTCCACTTCTTCAACCCGGTCGCGATCCTCCCGCTGCTGGAGATCGTGCGCGGCGAGCAGACCGACGACGCCTCGCTGGCCACGGCGTTCGCCGTCGCCAAGAAGCTGAAGAAGACCGCGGTCCTCACCAAGGACGCCCCGGCGTTCGTCGTGAACCGCATCCTGACCCGCTTCATGGGCGAGATCCAGAACGTCATCGACGAGGGCACCTCGGTCGAGGTCGCGGAGAAGGCCATCGAGCCGCTCGGCCTGCCGATGTCCCCGCTGGTCCTTCTCGAACTGGTCGGCCCCGCGATCGGTCTGCATGTCTCGGAGACCCTCAACCGGGCCTTCCCGGACCGCTTCACGGTCTCCCCGAACCTCGCGGCCGTCGTCAAGGCCGGCAAGCGCGGCTTCTACGTCTACGACTCCGGCAAGCCGGAGCTGGACCCGGAGGTCGCGGCTCTCCTCAAGCAGGGCGACACCGTCCTGACCGAGGAGCAGGTCCGCGACCGCGTCCTGGACGCGGTGGCCCAGGAGATCGGTCTGATGCTCGACGAGGGCGTCGTCGCCGAGGCCCAGGACATCGACCTCTGCCTGATCACCGGCGCGGGCTGGCCCTTCCACCTGGGCGGCATCACGCCGTACCTGGACCGCGAGGGCGTCTCGGAACGCGCAACCGGCAAGCGGTTCCTGAAGCCGGGAACGGCTTCGGTTCCGGCGTAACGGCCTGACGGCACAACAAAGGAGGGCCTCCGCTTCGGGCGGAGGCCCTCCTTGTCGTTCTGTGCCGGTACGTCAAGGCGCCGGTTCACCAAGGACCGTGAGCCGGCCGGACGTGGATCCGCGTGTCCGACCCCGCCGCCCCGGAGCGCACATGTGTCCGAACGCATGTCTATAGTGCACGTCAGCCCGGCAACGCACGGACCGGCCTCTCCCCCACCCGAGTCCTCAAGCCATCGACATCCGCCCGCACAAGGGCACGACCAGCTAGGACCCGGACCAGGATGAGCCACGCCCCGACGCCCCAGCCCACCACATCCGACGCGCCGTCAAAGGACGGTGGCGGAAGCCGAGGCGCCAAGCGCGAGCGCACCGGCGGCCGTCGGATCGGCAGGAAGATCCTGCTGGGTCTGGCCGTCCTCGTCGTCGCCGCCGGCGGTACCGGTTACTGGCTCTACAGCGGCCTCGACGGCAACATCAAGGGCGTCGATCTCGACAAGGCAATCGGCGACGACCGGCCGGCGAAGCTGCCCACCTCCGGGCAGAACATCCTGGTCCTCGGGTCCGACTCTCGTGCCGGAGCCAATGCCGCGCTCAAGACGGGTCATGTCTCGGGGGCGCGTTCCGACACCGCGCTGGTGATGCACATACCCGAGGGCCGGCAGAAGGCCGTCGCGGTCAGCATCCCGCGCGACACCCTGGTCACCCGCCCCGAGTGCACGAAGGCGGACGGTTCCACGGCCCCCTCCGCCAAGCGCGTCATGTTCAACTCCATCTATTCCCAGGTCGGTTCGGCCTGCGTGGTGAAGACGGTGGAGAAGATCTCCGGGATCCGCATGGACCACTACATGGAGATCGACTTCGCCGGCTTCAAGGACCTGGTCGACGCGATAGGCGGCGTGACCGTCACCGTCGACAAGGACATCCACGACACCTCCAGCGGCCTCGACCTCCACGCCGGAACACACCGTCTGAACGGCACGCAGTCCCTGGAGTTCGTACGGACCCGGCACGGCATCGGTGACGGCAGCGACCTCGGGCGCATCGGCCTTCAGCAGCAGTTCATGACCGCTCTGCTCTCCGAGATCAAGAAGCAGGACCTGCTCGGCAGCCCCGCCAAGACGTACGGGATCGCCGACAGCCTGACCAAGGCACTCACCACCGACTCCGACCTCGCCTCGCTCACGGCGCTGGCCGAGTTCGGCCGGAGCATGAACGGCGTCGACCCGTCCACCATGGAGACGATCATGCTCCCGGTGTCGTACGACAGGATCGACCCGAACCGCGTGGTGGCGGCCGAGCCGCAGGCCTCGACTCTGTGGAAGGCGCTGCGCACCGACTCGGTGATTCCCGAGTCGGCGAAGAAGTCGCCCGCCACGGGCGGGAGTTCCTGACACTTCGCAGGCGAAGGGTGCCCGCCGGTGGTTCGACTGCGCCGGTCCGCGCACCCGTTGACCCGCCCCACCGCCGTACCGGCTTTCCGTACGGCGGTGTCGGCGTGCTCGGTGTCCGAGAAGCGAGCTCGGTCAGGGCCCGTCCGGGCCCCGGGTGCGCGACCGTCGGCGTCAGACCACCCGCCAGGCCTCCAGGGCGATTCCGGGCTCGTCCTTGCGCCGGGTGACTCGGAGTTCGCCGGCGCCCGGGGAGAACGTCGCGGCGACCACCCGGCCCTTCTCGTCCTCCGCCAGCGCCAGCAGTGCGTCGGCGGGGAGTTCGGGCCCCGACTCGGTCCACCACGCGCCCGCCGACTCGTCCTCGGTCGGATAGGCGGCGAAGGCCACCCGGCCGCTCGCCGCCCGCTGGGCGAGCAACGTGCAGTCGTGGCCGTCGAGTTCGCAGCGGATGACACGGACGGGGCCCGGTCCGGCCGAGGCCAGCAGGGCCACCGGCCTGGTGCCGGGACGCCAGGCGCACACATCGCCCGAGTCGTCGGTGAAGAAGAGCGTGCTGGAGTCGGCTGAGGTGGCGAGCGCCTGAAGCGTGTCCGGGCGGACCGGCGCCTCCAGCGCCTCGTCCAGGGCGGGTACTTCGCCCGCCTCCTCCTGGCGCCAGTGCAGGACGCCGCCCGCCACGGCCGCGTACAGCTCGACGCGCCCGGACATCCCGGTCACGGCCGCCAGGTCCCCTTGGACGTCATGCCCCTTGAGGTCGTGCCAGGACCCCCAGCCGCCCTTCTCCTTCTGGGCGATCATGCTGACCCCGCCGCCCTTGTTGCGTACGAAGACGTGGGCGCGCCCCTGCGCGTCGACCGCGACGACGGGGGCGCCCGTCCGGTCCCCGGTGCGGTCGGGGTGACCGATCGGGTTCCAGTCGAGGGCGGCGAGGTCCGGCCGGAAGTGGGTCGAATGGACCAGGCCCGACTGGTCCTTGACCGTCGGGCGCCAGGAGACCAGATGGGTGTAGCGGTCCGGGCCCTGGCCCAGGGCCAGTACCGAGTGCAGGCGCTGGTCGCCCCCCACGGTGCGGGGCGGGTCCCAGAGGCCGCCGGGTCCGTGCTCCGCCCGGCAGCGGACGGTGGCCTCCGACAGCAGGTAGGCACCGAGCCTGCCGTCGCGACCGCGTATGAGCCAGTCCACGTTCACCGCTTCACCTTAATCGGGGGCCGCGCGCCCGGTGACCTGGGGCATGCGCTCGTCGGCGCACGCCCGCCCCCGTCAGCCGTTCACAGGCGCTTGGCGCTGCGCAGCAGCCCGGCGTAGAAGCCGTTGCCGTCGATACGGGAGGCTCCGCCCTTGTCGCCCATGGTCGGCCCGTTGACCTCCTTGCGGCTGGAGATGAAGACGCGGTGGCCGTCGGTGTCCACTCCCAGGTACATCGCGACATGGTCGAGGTGGTTGCCTGTGCGGTGGTCCATCTTGAAGAAGAGGAGGTCACCGGGCTGGACCACGTCGATGTTCTGGGGGCGCGTGTACCAGGGGGACGGTCCGGAGAGCTTCAGGATGTCGACGCCTACCTTCGAACGGGCCATGCCGTCGGCGCTGCGCGGGAGCCCGTCGCCGGACATGTTCGTCGCCATCAGCGGATAGCGGGACCGGTAGCCCCAGATCATGCGCATGAACCCGGAGCAGTCCAGGGCCCGGTAGCGCTCCTTGCGCGCCACCATGGAAGTCCCGTCACGGAAGGCGTAGTTGATACCCAGGTAGTCGTAGAAGTCGTTCTGTTCGAGACGGTCGACGCCGTCCTCCTTGAACGGGCCGAAGACCGCGTCGCCCGCGTACGGGACGCCCTCGTCGTCCTTCTTCACCGGGGCGCCGTCGACGTACTGGAAGGCGATGGCGAAGACGTCGTCGGCCTCGCTGCCGTAGAACTCCTTGAACCAGTCCTTGAACCACTTCTCCTTCTCCGCGCCCTTGCGCCAGGCCTCCGGCATCAGGCGCACCCAGTCCTGAGTCATCACACGGCTCTGGGTGTTGGCCGGCTCGGTGAAGGTGCGGGAGGGGCCCCGGAGGGTCGCGGTGCGGGCGCCGTCCGTGAACGTGGCGAGGATGTCGCCGTTCTCGCCGCGCAGCACGGAACGCGTCGGGTTGTTCAGCCGCTCCCAGGTCTGCTTGCCGGTGGCCTTGCCCGAGTTCTCGAGGTCGGGCTTGTCCGTGACGGCCTGCACGGCCGGGACCTTCGCCTCCTCGTCCTTGCGGAGTTCGAAGGTGAAGAACGCGCTGCCCGCGAGCAGCGCGATGACCGTGGCAGCGTGGAGGACGGGACGGCCTTTGCGCTTCGGCATGGTGGCGGCTCCAGTGGTGCGAAAAGGACGGGTGGATCAGGCGGAGGGCATGGCGCCGAGAAGGATTCCGGCGGTCAGCACGACGTAGGTGGCGAGCGTGACCGTGCCGGTCGACAGCAGCGTGGCCCCCTTGGGCTGACGCACCAGCTGGTAACCGACGAGACCGGGGACGATGAAGCCCAGGGTCTGGTTGGCGTAGAGCAGCGGGAACTCCATCTGGAGCACGATGATCACGGTGGCCTGGATCAGGACGCCGCTGAGCACGACGGCCGCGAACAGCCGCTTGCCGTAGAGGATCACGAAGCGCTGGAGCAGCAGCGTGGTGACGTACGTCAGCACGGTCACGCCGACGACGAGCGCGGCGCGCTGGAGGTCCTCGATGAGGGTGAGCGCCAGCCAGCCCGGGGTGATCATGCCGCCGGGCGAGAGGTTGGTCGTGAGGTAGCAGATCAGCGAGAACATCAGGCCCAGGCCGATGCCGATCGCGGCGATCTCGGGGGTGAGGACGGAGGGGATCAACGGGGCTCTCCTGGGCTGTGCCACTGCTGGGGGTCGTCGGTGGGCTGTGCGAGAGGGACGCGGGGTTCGAACAGGCCCCGGGACCGGGGCTGTTCGCCGGGTCCGGGTGACACCGGACGCCTCTCGGCGGGTTCCCGCGGCAGGTCTGGCCAGGGCTCGCGGGCCCCCTCGGGCCGGTGCACCTGCTCCGGCCCGCCGCTCAGGTGCTGCTGCTCCGGCCGGCCGTTCTCGTACGGCTGATGCGGCTGGCCGTTCTCGTACGGCTGATGCGGCTGGAATGGTTGCTGCTGTTGAGGCTGCTCGGGACGCGCCCGGCGCCGTCGGCCCTGCTGCGGGTGCGGGTCGTCGGCGCTGCGCTGCACAGGGACATCGGTGCGCTGCACGGGGACGTCGGTGCGCGTCGCGTACCGCGTCTCGTACGCCTCCGAGTACGGCTGGTACGGGTCGATCCGCGGGGCGTAGAGCTGAACGGTCTCGACGTGCTCGCGCACGGCCGGCGCCGGCCGCGGCTCCTCGGCCGCCGTGTCACCGGCGCCGCGGGTTTCGCGGCCGGGCACGTACGCGTCGTCGTCGCTTTCGTCCGCGGGGAGTTCGGCGAGGTGCTCCAGCAGGTGCTCGCCCTGGCCGTGGATGTTGCCGATGGCCACCAGCGAGGTGTCCGCGCCGAGTTCCGCGAGCAGCAGGCCCATGAACTCCTCGGCGTCGCGGCGGTCGCCGCCGAGATCGACCGCTCGGGAGCGGTACTCGGCGGGGATGGCGTCGATCGCGCTCTTGGCCGGGTGGCCGATCACGAAGACCTTGTCGGGGTCCAGCTCGGGGATGATCTCGCCCATCTGGCCGTTGCGCTCGACACGGTCGGGGCGGCAGTTGATGACCACGTTGAGCGGGCGGTGGATCGCGCCGAGGTCGAGCAGCTGGTTGATGTTCATCAGCGTCGACTCGGGGTCGTTGGCCGCGAAGACGTTGGCGAAGCGGAGCTTCTTGCCCTCCTCGGTGACATACCGCTCGACGGACAGGACACCGGGGTCCGGCGGCGCGTCGTACATGCCCTGGAGGGCCGTCTGCCGCTCCACACCGAGGAGTTCGGCGACCTTGAGCGCGATCGCCACGTTCTCCTTGAAGGTGAACCAGCTGAAGCCGCGCAGTTCCTCGTCCGTGACGGTCTCGGGGTCGGCGTAGATCAGCTCGCAGTCACGGGAGTCGGCCTCCTCCTGGAGGATGTCGAACCGGTCCTTCTCCGCGGTGACACAGATGCCGCCCTCCGGCATCGAGCGGGAGAGCGAGCGGGCCACGTCGTCGAGGGTGGGGCCCATCTCGGCGAGGTGGTCCTCACGGACGTTGCACAGGACGCCGATCGTCGAGCGGATCAGCTTGGACTGGTTGATCTCCTGGAGGGCCGGCATGACGGCCATGCACTCGATGACCAGGGCGTGCGGGTTGTACGCGGCCGCGCGCCGGACGATACCGATCTGCTCGACGACGTTGGCGATGCCGAACTTGCGGTAGACCGGCTCCTCGGTCGCGTCGGGGTGGATGAACCGGGCGGCGGTACCGGTGGTCTTGGCGACCGTGGTCAGCCCGCCGCCGCGCAGCGCGCCCGCGCAGAGCCGGGTGATGGACGACTTGCCCCGGATGCCGTTGACGAGCACCCGGGTCGGGATGTTGTCCAGGTTGGTGAAGTGCCGCCGCTGTTCGACGATGCCCGCCACCAGCAGGATCGCGCAGCACACCATCAGGACGGTGTAGAGGAAGAGCACGGCCGATCAGTTCCTTACGTGCTGCTGGTGAGCGGTGTCCGGTGTGCCCCGGCGCGCGGACGGCTGCTGTTTGCGCTGTTCCTGGAGCTGCTGGCGGACGAGCTCCAAGGAGCGGGTGACCGCGCCGACCTCGTCGTGGTTGCGCGGGAACAGGACGGTCTTGCGGTCGCCGTCCGCGAGCGACTCGGCCTGGCCCGCGAGGGCCCTCAGCGGCCGGGCAACGACGATGTGCATCCAGCCGAGGCAGGCGGCGGCCGCCGCGGCTCCCAGCAGTCCGGCGAGCACCGTGCGGTGCTGCACGTCGTACTCGGGGATGGCGAGCTGGTCCGCGGGCTGCCAGCTGACGACGGTCCAGCCGAGCTGCTTGGCCGGGCCGCCTCCCACGAAGGGAGCCGCGGCCGCTATCTGCACCCCGTTCTCGCGGTAGAGGACACCGGCGGCGTGGGCGGACTTGCCGACCCTCTGGCCGGACGCGAGGACCAGGTCCTTCAGACGGTCGTCGGGCAGCGACTGGAAGGCGAGGTAGCCGGTGTTGCCCGCGATGACCCTCCCGTGGTCGTCGACGAGGCGAACGACACCGAGGCCGGGCCTCTTGAGCACCGAGTTGAGGAAGTCGATCCGGAACTCGCCGACCAGTGCCGATCCGTCGCGGCCGGGGATCTCGGCGGTGCCGACCACCAGCGGCTTCTTGCCGCCCTGGCCGAGGAGCCGGAGCGGGTCGGCGGTGGCCGGTTCGGGCCGGGCCTCGCGGGGCTTGTCGCCGACCTGGGCGACCACGTCACCGGAGGCGTCGACGACGTAGAGCGACTGGTAGCGCAGATGCTGGTTGAGCGTGCGGTCCAGGACCTTCGTCATGTCGTCGGGGCTGGTGCGGTCGCCGATCAGGGTGGCCACGGACTGGAGGTCCGCCTCGCCCTCGTTGAGCGCGCGGCGTACCCGGTCGGTGAGCGTGTCGGTGCGCTCGCGCTGGTCGTTCACGAGCTGCTGCGGCACGACGACGGTGCCGTCGGCGCGGTTGAGGATGAGCAGCAGCGGAGCCGACCAGGCGAGCAGGAGGACCGCGCAGACGGAGAGCAGCCCGCGGGTGCCGATGCGGCGCGCGCCGCGCGGCCGGGCGGGGATGTCGCTCTGCTCCGCCGGCTCGCCGAGCAGCTGGCCGCGCAGCCGTTCCAGGGCCGCGCCGATCCTGCGGGCCTCGCCGTAGCCGGGGATGTTCACCGGGCGCGCCAGGTCGCCGCGGGTGAGGCGGCGCGACTCCAGGAAGAGCCGGATGAGGGGTCGCTGCACGGTGCCGAGCAGTACGGCGACGGCCAGGCCGCCGATGGCCAGGAGCGCGCCGGCGGCGATCAGTCCGAAGGCGGGCGAGGTGGAGCGGGTGGGGTCCTCGGCGACCTTCACCATGGCGACCACGGTGAGGCCGAGGGCGGTCGCGGTGGTGGTCTCGCCGGGCTCGGTCGAGGTGAGGGCGGCGTATCCGCCGACGGAGCGGTCGCTGAGGAAGGTGCCGCCGAGCAGGCTGCCGCTCACGCCCAGGTAGCCGCCCGAGCCGGGCTCCTTGCCGCTTTGCGGGTGGTTCCCGGCCCTGGCCGCCGCCGTCTTCGCGAACGACTTGAGCTGCTTGTTGGAGGCGGCCACCTCCTTGCGCTGGAGGTCGGTGAGGACCTGCTCGGGCTCGGGGATGCCGTCGCTGCTGAGGATCGTTCCGGAGCGGTCCACGACCGCGATGGAGCGGAACTGGCCGAGGCTGATGCCGGGGAACTTGAGGCTGTTGGACGCCACGAGGAGCAGCTGGGGCTTGCCCGGCCAGGACAGCAGCGCGAAGGACAGCAGCCGGACCTCGCCGTTCTCCAGACGCACCATGCGGGGCGCGAGACCGCCGTCGTCGCCGAGCTTGGACCGGTCGAGGGAGGTCAGCGGGACGGTCTCGCCGCGGGTCGCGACGAGCTTGCCCGACCGGATCTCGATGACCGCCGTACCCATCCACTTCTGGTACGTGTTGCCCAGTTTGTCGAGCACGGTGTCACCGGACACCGGCGCGCCGGCGCTGAACAGGCCGGCGGAGCGTTCGAGGTCGGTCACCGACTCGTCGATGGAGGCGCGCAGGGCGATCGCGCCGTCCTCCGCGAAGTGCTGCTGCGAGGTCTGGACGGCCTTCGGCAGGCTGGTGTCGCCGGCCGGGCCGAGCACGAGCGCCGTGACGGCCGCGAGGGAGAGGAGGAGCGCCGACAGGACCGCTATCGGCGGTCGTATGCCGCCAAGCAGCGACATATCAGCTCTGCGGCGAACACGGTGCTGCCGCGCCGGGGGCGATGACGCCAACGGACTGGTCCTCTCAAGCGGTTGTACGGGCGCACGAGCGCGGGTCGGTCTGCTCGCGGTGCGGGTGCGAGTGCGTGTGTGACACAGGTGAACGGATGAGAAACCTGAGTCTCTGCGCCTGTGAGACAGGTAAGAACGGTAAGAAGTTGTGCAGGTTCAAAGTGATCTGAGCAACAGCAAAACTCAGACGGCACTTTCATTCACGTTTGGCTGATTCCACCTCGGGGCATGCGCTCCGGCTCCTCCGAGACTCGGGACGGTCCGCCGGGCCCGTCGGGCGGGATCCGGGAGGCCTCCGGCGGCCCGGACGAAGACGGCGCCCGGCCCGAGTCGGGCCGGGCGCCGGTCGGCGCGGGTGGCCTCAGCCCGGCAGCTCCGTCAGGGGCTTCAGCCCGTCCTTCGCCGCGCCGCGGTTGAGCATGGTGCCCTCGGTCCGCTCGAAGGCCAGCCGGAGCCGGGACCGCTCCAGGTCGCTCAGGTCGTCCCGCTTGAGCTCGGCCGCCACGTCCACCAGCCGGTAGTCCTTGACCTGCCCCTTGGCCGGCCCGGCCTCGGTGCCGTCGGCGCCGACCTCGGGGTCCGGCGGGATCTCCACGAGAGTCGGCTCGTAGCGGGGCTCGACCTCCCACTTGCCGCCGCGCTCGGTGAAGGTGAACCAGCCGATCACACCCTCCTCGGTGAGTCCGGTCGGCACGTCGTGGCGCGCGACCTGGTTGCCGAGGCCGTACGCGATCCAGGTGCCGTCGACCTTCTCCATCGGCTGCACGACGTGCGCGTGGTGCCCGATGACGAGGTTGACGCCGGTCTGCCGGGCCAGCTGCCGGGCGAACTCGAGCTGCGGGGTCGAGGGGTTGGGGTGGTGCTCACGGCCCCAGTGGATCGAGAGGATGACGACCTCCGCGCCGGCCGCGCGGGCCCGCTTCTCGGCCGCCTTGATCCGGCCCAGGTCGTTCTGGTTGACCAGCCACGGCTTGTCCTTGGGCAGCTCGTGGGCGTTGAAGCCGAAGGCGAAGGAGATCTGCGCGACCTTGACGCCCTTGACATCCATGATCAACGGAGTGAGGGAGTCCTTCTGCGTGCGGAAGGAGCCCGTGTGCTTGAGGCCCGCGGCGTCCAGCGTGTCCAGCGTCCGCTTCACACCCTCGTACCCGTGGTCGATCGAGTGGTTGGAGGCGGTCGAGCAGGTGTCGTAGCCGATGTCCTTGATGGTCCCGGTTATCTGCGGCGGTATGAGGAAATTGGGGTAGCTCTCGAAGGGGCCCTTCGGCTTGCCGATGACCGGCTCCATGTGACAGATCGCCAGGTCCGCCTTGCTGATCACCGGTTTGATGCCGGCCATCAGCGGGCCGAAGTCCAGGCCGGCCACACCCCGGCCGGTCTCCTTGGCGTCCGCCGTCGCCTGGTCGATCAGCTGCGGATGGATGAGGATGTCCCCTGCTGCGGCCACGGTGAACGAGCGCCCGTCGCCCTTCGAGGTGGAGCCGCCACCGCCCCCGACGAGGCCGCATCCCGCCAGGGCGGCGACGAGGACGAGGGGGGCCAGGAGGGTGGGCATGGTGCGGCGGCTACGGCGTCTGGTCACCGAGATATCTTGATACAACCATGAGGGCATACGGCTCCAGAACGATAACGATCGCAACACTTCTCTTGCTTCTCGCCGCTCTCGCCGGTTGGGGAGCGGTCGCATTGCTCGGCAACCACGACACCGGCGGGGACAGCTCCGCAGGACTCCGGGCGGACGGTCCGCCGAGCGTGGACCTGGCCCGCGCCGTCGCGGCCTACACCGACCGGTTCTCGCCGGACGGCGCCTTCCGGCCACCCACCCGAACCGAGCGGCAGACCGTGACCGAGGGGGTGACTCTGCTCCTCGACCACCACCGCGAGCAGGCCGAACAGCGGCTCACAGAGGTCGACTTCGGCGTGCGCACACTCGTCGACAGCGCCACCGGCCGTCGATTCGCAGAGGTGTACGACCGTGTCGACCAGGGCCCCTCGCCGCGCGGCTGGGGCCGGGTCTTCATCGACCTCGACCACCCCGTCCGATGGTCGGCACAGGTGCCCCATCCGGTCTCCGACGAGAACACGGAACTACTGGGCGTGCGGGTTCTCCGAGGCGCTCCCGGTGGCATTCTGATCATTGCTGGTGCACATCGCGAATCCGGCGAGGGCAATACCGCGGACGTGGCGCACCGTCGGGACACTGTCTTCCACGCGATCTGCTCCGAGCTCGTCGGGCGCCGGATCCCGGGAATCCAGCTGCACGGGTTCGCGCTGAAGTCCGCCCCTCACTACGACGTGATCGCCTCACCGGGTGCGGGAGCGGCCGGCCGGCCCGACGGCCGCCGGCTGGCCGACGCGCTCCGGGAGCGGCACTTCGCCGTGTGCCGGGCCTGGGCCCGCTCCTGCCCGCTCGCCGGACACGAGAACGTACAGGGGCGGGAGGCCGCCGACGCGGGCGTTCCCTTCCTTCATGTGGAGTTCGCCCCGGGTCCGCGGTCGGACGCCCGGAAGGCCGCCCGAGTGGCCGAGGCCGTCTCCGTCGTCACCCGGAGCTGGGCCGACGGCTCGCCGACGAGGTGAGGACATGACCGATCCGCGGGACCAGACGGCTTCAGAAGACATGGCGGCTTCGCAGGACATGACGACTCCCCAGGACGTGCCGACTCTGCTCATCGTGGACGGCGCCAACGTGGTGGGGTCCGTTCCCGACGGCTGGTGGCGGGACCGGCGTGGTGCCGCCGAGCGGCTCAGGGACCGGCTGGCCGGTCTCGCGGAGGCCGGGGTGGCCGGTCATCCCGGTCCGCTGGAGATCGTCCTGGTGGTGGAGGGCGCTGCGCGCGGGGTGGACTCCGTCCCGGGTGTCCGGGTGGACGAGGCGCCGGGCAGCGGCGACGACCGCATGGTGGAACTGGTGGCCGGGGCCGGGGACCGTCCCTGCCTCGTGGTCACGGCCGACCGCGAACTGCGGCGGCGGGTGGCTGGGCTGGGCGCGGAGGTCACGGGTCCGCGCACCGTGCGTCCTCACCCCTGACGCCGGCCGGCGCGGACGTGCGTCGGCCCCGTGCCTCCCGCCGGGGCGAGGGGAGGCACGGGGCCGACGAACAGCACCTCGGCGGCTACCCTGCCGCGCCGCCGGGCGGGGTCCCGCCGCCGCTCTGTGTCATCTCCGGATGCCCGGCCAGGCGGCTGTGCTTGCGCCCGTACAGGAAGTAGACGACGAAGCCGATCACCATCCAGATCCCGAACCGCAGCCAGGTCTCCGCGGGCAGATTCAGCATCAGCCACAGGGACGCGAGCACCGACAGGATCGGCACCCACGGCACCAGCGGGGTGCGGAAGGAGCGGGGCAGGTCGGGGCGGGTGTGGCGGAGGATGACGACGCCGATGGCGACCACGACGAAGGCGAAGAGCGTGCCGATGTTGACCAGCTCCGCCAGCTCGCTGAGGCTCGTGAAGCCCGCGAGGATCGCGATGATGACACCGAGCAGGATGGTCGGCCGGTGCGGGGTGCGGAACTTCGGGTGGACGCGGGAGAAGAACCTCGGCAGCAGTCCGTCGCGGCTCATCGCGAAGAAGACGCGGGTCTGGCCGAGCAGCAGGATCATGCACACGGTGGTCAGGCCGACGGCGGCGCCGAAGCTGATGACGCCCGCGAACCAGGGGTGCCCGGTGGCCTTGAACGCGTCGGCGAGCGGGGCGTCGATGGACAGCTCGGTGTACTTCTGCATGCCGGTGACCACGATCGACACGAGCACGTAGAGCGCGGTGCAGATGACGAGCGAGCCGAGGATGCCGCGCGGCATGTCCCGCTGCGGGTTCTTCGTCTCCTCGGCGGCCGTGGCGACCACGTCGAAGCCGATGAAGGCGAAGAACACGACGGAGGCCGCGGTGAAGATGCCCAGCACGCCGAAGTTGGTGGGCGCCCAGCCGAACATCAGCTGGATCAGCGGAGACTTGATGCCGCTGCCCGCTTCCACGTTCTGCGCCGGCGGGATGAACGGCGTGTAGTTCTTGCTCTCGATGAAGAAGGCGCCCGCGATGATCACGATCAGGACGACGGTGACCTTGATCGCCACGACCACCGTGGTGATCCGGGCGGAGAGCTTCACGCCGACGACGAGGATGGCCGTGAGCACCAGCACCAGCGCGGATGCGAGGATGTCGAAGCCGAATCCGTGCGCGCCGTCGCGGCCGCCGAGCGACGCGGGAAGATGCCAGCCCGCGTTGTCCATCAGCGAGCGCACATAGCCGGACCAGCCGACGGCCACCACCGCCGTGCCGAGCGCGAACTCCAGGACCAGGTCCCAGCCGATGATCCAGGCGGGCAGCTCGCCCAGGGAGGCGTAGGAGAAGGTGTACGCGGATCCCGCGACCGGGACCGTGGAGGCGAACTCCGCGTAGCACAGGGCCGCCAGTCCACAGGCGACGCCCGCGGCCACGAAGGCCAGTGAGACACCCGGCCCCGCGTTCTCCTTGGCCACCTTGCCGGTGAGGACGAAGATGCCGGTGCCGATGATGACACCGACACCGAACACGGTGAGGTCCAGAGCGGAAAGCGACTTCTTGAGCGCGTGCTCCGGCTCCTCAGTGTCCAAGATCGATTGTTCGACCTTCTTCGTCCTGAAGAGGGTGTTGCTCACGGACGTACCTCCCACGCTTGTCGTCCTCGACATGATCGAGAGGGCAGGTATCACGTATGCCCCGACACGGCCCGTATCACGCAGATGGGCCGGTTTCACCACCCGTACAGGGTGCTGAAACCGGCCCATCGGCCGTGTGCGGCCGCGTCAGTCGCGCGCGGGCTGTACCGCGTCGACCGGCTGCGCGGTGGCGTCGCCGAAGCGGCCGTCGAGCTTGGCCACAAGGCCGGTGACCTGCCGGGCGATGTCCGGCGCGGTCAGCCCGATCTCGGCCATGACCTCGGCGCGGGAGGCGTGGTCGAGGAAGCGCGGCGGGATGCCGAAGTCGCGCAGCGGCATGTCGACGCCCGCGTCGCGCAGCGCCTGCGCGACGGCCGAGCCGACACCGCCGACCCGGGAGTTGTCCTCGACGGTGACGACCACCCGGTGCCGCTCGGCGAGCGGCGCCATGGCCTCGTCCACCGGCTTGACCCAGCGCGGGTCGACGACGGTGGTCGAGATGCCCTGCCGGTCCAGCAGAGCGGCGATCTCCAGGCACATCGGGGCGAGCGCGCCGACGGAGACCAGCAGCACGTCGGGCGTGTCGGTGCCGGGCTCCCGCAGGACGTCCATGCCGCCGACCCTGCCCACGGCGGGGACGGCCGGGCCGACCGCGCCCTTGGAGAAGCGCACCACGGTGGGCGCGTCCTTCACCTCGACGGCCTCGCGCAGCTGGGCGCGGACCTGGTCGGCGTCGCGCGGCGCGGCGAGCCTGAGACCCGGCACGACCTGGAGGATGGACATGTCCCACATGCCGTTGTGCGAGGCGCCGTCGGTGCCGGTGACGCCCGCGCGGTCCAGGACGAAGGTGACGCCGCACTTGTGCAGGGCCACGTCCATCAGGACCTGGTCGAAGGCGCGGTTCAGGAAGGTCGCGTAGACGGCGAAGACGGGGTGCAGTCCGCCGGTGGCAAGGCCGGCCGCGGAGACGGCGGCGTGCTGCTCGGCGATGCCTACGTCGTAGACCCGCTTGGGGAACGCCTTGGCGAACCGGTCGAGGCCGACCGGCTGGAGCATCGCGGCGGTGATCGCGACGATGTCCTCGCGCTCCTTGCCGAGCTCGACCATCTCCTCGCCGAAGACGGAGGTCCAGTCGGCGCCGGAGGAGGCGATCGGCAGGCCCGTGTCGGGGTGGATCTTGCCGACGGCGTGGAAACGGTCCGCCTCGTCCTGGAGGGCCGGCTGGTAGCCGCGGCCCTTCTCGGTGAGGCAGTGCACGATGACCGGGCCGCCGAAGCGCTTGGCGCGGGCCAGCGCCGACTCCAGGGCCTCGATGTCGTGGCCGTCGATCGGGCCGACGTACTTCAGGCCGAGGTCCTCGAACATGCCCTGCGGGGCGATGAAGTCCTTCAGGCCCTTCTTCGCGCCGTGCAGGGTCTCGTACAGCGGCTTGCCGACGACCGGCGTGCGCTCCAGGAGGTCCTTGCCACGGGCCAGGAAGCGCTCGTAGCCGTCGGTGGTGCGCAGGGTCGCCAGGTGGTTCGCGAGGCCGCCGATGGTCGGCGCGTACGAACGCTCGTTGTCGTTGACGACGATGATCAGCGGGCGGTCCTTGGCGTCGGCGATGTTGTTCAGCGCCTCCCAGGCCATGCCGCCGGTGAGCGCGCCGTCACCGATGACGGCGACCACGTGGTCGTTCCTGCCGAGCACCTCGTTGGCCTTCGCCAGTCCGTCGGCCCAGCCGAGGACGGTGGAGGCGTGCGAGTTCTCGATGACGTCGTGCTCGGACTCGGCCTGCGCGGGGTAGCCGGACAGGCCGCCCTTCATCTTCAGCCGGGAGAAGTCCTGGCGGCCGGTGAGCAGCTTGTGGACGTAGGACTGGTGGCCCGTGTCCCACAGCACCCTGTCCTTCGGTGACTCGAAGACGCGGTGCAGGGCGATGGTCAGCTCCACGACACCGAGGTTGGGGCCGAGGTGGCCGCCGGTCTTGGAGACCGCGTCGACGAGGAAGGTCCTGATCTCGCCGGCCAGCTGGTCCAGCTGCTCCAGGCTGAGCCGGTCCAGATCGCGCGGTCCCGTGATGCGGGTCAGCAGCGGCACCCGTGCCTCCTTGCA
This sequence comes from Streptomyces sp. NPDC005281, assembly GCF_040607495.1. NCBI lineage: Bacteria > Bacillati > Actinomycetota > Actinomycetes > Kitasatosporales > Streptomycetaceae > Streptomyces > Streptomyces sp. NPDC005281. The sequence continues at coordinate 41,519 of NZ_JBEXGX010000008.1, forward strand.
GTAGAGCTGTTGCCGGGCTTGGTCGAGTCTAATGTTCCGCCTTTTCGGGCGCGGGCCGGGCCTGGCGATCTACGCCACACGAACGGCCCAACCGGACGGGAACATGCGTTCCCGTCCGGACGTGACTGTGCCCGGCACCGCCATTGGCGCCGGGCACAGGCCTGGGTGGGTGGAAACCCTACGCGCGACCCGCGGTCTTCTGGGTCTTGCGGGTGACGGCGTCGATGACGACCGTGGCGAGCAGAACGCCACCGGTGATCATGTACTGGACCGGCGAGGCGATGCCCTGCAGGGCCAGACCGTACTGGATGGAGACGATCACCAGAACACCCAGCAGGGCGTTCCAGGTGCGACCGCGGCCACCGAAGAGGCTGGTGCCACCGATGACGGCCGCCGCGATGGCGTTCATCAGGAGGTCACCGCCGCCCGCGCCCTGGTTGGCGGAGGCGATCTTCGAGGCGATGAACAGACCGCCGACGGCGGCGAAGGTACCGGAGATCGAGAAGACCGAGATCCGGACCATCTCGACGTTGATACCTGCACGACGGGAGGCCTCGACGCTGCCACCGAGCGCGAAGATCTTCCGGCCGAAGGACGTACGGCGCAGCACGAAGTCCGTGACCAGCAGGACCGCGAGGAAGATCACCACGGCGAGCGGCAGACCCTTGTACTGGTTGTACATGATCGCCACGGCGAAGCTGAGGATGCCCAGCAGCACCGTGCGGGCGATGGTCTCGCTCAGCGGGCGCGACGGCACACCGGCCGCCTCGCGGCGCTTGTTGCCGAGGTAGGAGCTGGCGAAGAACCCGGCGGTCACGACGATGGCGAGCGCGTAGGAGGCGGCGACATCGGTGAAGTAGTAGCTGGTCAGCTTGGCGACGACGCCCTCGCTGTCCAGGTTGATCGTGCCGTTGCTGCCGAGGATCTGGAGCATGAGGCCGTTCCAGAACAGCAGACCCGCCAGGGTGACGGCGAAGGCCGGCACACCGATGCGCGCGAAGAAGAAGCCCTGGATCGCACCGGCGACCGTGCCGGTGAGGATGGCCAGGACGAACGCGAGCCACTCGTTCATGCCGTGGGTGACGCTGAGCACCGCGAACGTGGCGCCGGCGACACCGGAGAGCGAACCGACCGACAGGTCGATCTCACCGAGCAGCAGCACGAAGACGATGCCGACCGCGATCATGCCCGTGCCGACCATGGCGACGGAGATGTCGGAGAGGTTGCCCGCGGTGAGGAAGTTCGAGTTCAGGCTCGCGAAGATCGCCCAGATGATGATCAGACCGATGACGACCGGGATGGAACCCAGGTCGCCGGCCTTCATCTTGCGCTTGAACTCGCCCACGTAACCGGCGAAGCCCTGCTCGCGGACGAGCAGTCGCGGGTCGACGGCGGTGACCGCCTTGGCGGCCGCCTCGGGGTTCTCCACTACGTGGTCCCCGGTCCCAGAAGTCTTGTTGGCGCTCACTTCTGAGCCTCCCCGCTGCGCGCCGCCCGACGGGTCACGGCGTTCTCCGTGGCGCCCGTGATGGCGGAAATGATCTCTTCCTGGGAGGTCGACTTGACCTCGAAGACGCCGTTGTTGCGCCCGAGGCGCAGGACGGCGACCTTGTCGGCCACGGCCTTCACGTCAGCCATGTTGTGGCTGATGAGGATCACCGCGTGGCCACGCTCGCGCAGGCGCTCGACCAGGTCGAGGACCTGGGCGGTCTGCTCGACGCCGAGGGCCGCGGTGGGCTCGTCGAGGATGACGAGCTTGGGCTCACCGAGCATCGAACGGGCGATCGCCACCGTCTGGCGCTGACCGCCGGAGAGCGAGGCGATCGGGATGCGGACGCTGGGGATGCGGATGGACAGCGTGTCCAGCAGCTCGCGGGAGCGGCGCTCCATCTCGACCTCGTCCAGGACACCGCGCTTCTTGAGCTCGCGTCCCAGGTAGAGGTTCCCCACCACGTCGATGTTGTCGCAGAGCGCGAGGTCCTGGTAGACCGTCGCGATGCCCAGGTTCTGGGCGTCGTGCGGGCGGTTGATCTGAACGGCCCTGCCGTCCCATTCGATGGAGCCCTCATCGATGGGGTGCACGCCGGCGATCGTCTTGACCAGCGTGGACTTTCCGGCGCCGTTGTCGCCCACCAGGGCGACCACTTCACCGGCGTGGACCTCAAGCTCTACATCGGTGAGCGCCTGGACGGCACCGAATCGCTTGGAGACCCCGCGCAACGCCAGAACAGGCGTAGCGGACACGTGAACCATCTCCTTCGCCGCCTGACCCGGCGGGAGGTTGTGCAGAAGTATGCGGTGGGGGTTCCGTCCGGTGCCCCGCTTAGCTTGCGGGGCTATTGGATGCGGGGCACCGGAGGAGCTTTGGATCACACGAGCCACGTACGGGAATTCAGAAGCGAATTCCCGTACGCGTTGGCGACTCGCGGTTGACTACTGCAGGCCGGCCTTCTTGCAGGCCGCGGCGTACGCCGGGGTGCAGATGTCGTTGACCGTGTACAGGCCGTCCTTGACGACAGTGTCCTTGATGTTGGCCTTGGTCAGCGAGGTGACGGGGACCAGGACGGACGGGATCTGCTTGTCGGTCGGGCTGTCGACCTTGTCCTTGGCGACGGAGTCGAGCGACTTGCCCTGGGCGAGCGCGACGGCCAGCTCGGCGGCCGCGTCGGCCTCCGGGGCGTACGGCTTGTAGACGCTCATGAACTGCTCACCCGCGAGGATGCGCTGCACACCCGCGAGCTCGGCGTCCTGGCCCGTGACGGGGACCTTGAGGCCGGCGGCCTTCAGCGCGGTGATGATACCGCCGGCCATGCCGTCGTTCGCGGAGTAGACACCGATGATGTTCTTCTTGCCGAGAGCCGAGATCGCCGCCTCCATGTTGGCGTTGGCGTTCTCCGGCTTCCACTCCTTGGTGTCGTACTCCTTGCCGACGTTCACCTTGCCGTCGAGCACCTCGTGGGCGCCGGCCTTGAACTGTGCGGCGTTCGGGTCGGTGACCGAACCGTTCATCATGACGATCTTGCCGGACTTGGCCTTGGAGCCAAGCGCCTGGAGGAGCGCCTCACCCTGCGTCTTGCCGACAGTCTTGTTGTCGAACGAGGTGTAGCCCGAGATGGGGCCCTGCGCGAGGCGGTCGTAGGCCACGACCGGGATGCCGGCGTCCTTGGCCTTCTGGACCGAGCTCTTGATCGCGGCCGCGTCCACAGCGTCGACGATCAGCACGTCCACCTTGTTGGTGATCATGGTGTCGACCTGCTGGCTCTGCGTGCTCGCGTCCTGCTTGGCGTTGGCGTAGACGACCGTGCCCTTGCCGTTCGTGAGCTCGCTGACCTTCTTCTCGATCAGCGGCTTGTCGAACTTCTCGTAGCGGGCCGTCTGGTTCTCCGGGAGGAGCAGACCGACCTTGATCGCGTCGCCCTTCTTCGCGGAGCCGGCGGAGCTGTCGCTGCTGCCCTTGGACTCCTTGGCACTGCCACAAGCGGCCAGCGAGACAGCCATTGCACCAGCGGCAACGGCTACAGCGGCACGACGCATCTGCGTGTTCATTCTCAAACCTCCCTGACGAGGCCGCGTCGTTGCGGCCGAGGTGGACTGGAGTCAACTCGGCCACACGTGCGACGTCAAGAAGTAAATACTTAACGAGATGGCAACGGTGCCATGCGTTCTCTAAGTGAAGGCAGGAGCGGCAGCCGACAGGGATCCGTCCAAAAGGGTCGAATCACCCATCTCGCTGAGTGCGAGAGCAAGCGCTCCCAGCACCTCCGCACGGCCCCCAAGTGCTCCTGGCAACACCGAGAGTTGACGTGCGGCGCTGGGGATCGCATAGCGGCCGACAGACTCCCTGATGGGCCCGAGAACGAGCTCGCCGGCCTCGGCGAGATCGCCGCCCAGGACCACCCTGCTCGGGTTCAGCAAATTACAGAGATTCGCGACTCCACTGCCGATGTGACGGCCGACGTCGGCGATCACCCGACGGCAGCCCGGATCTCCGTCCCGCGCCAGCCTGACCACGCCTTCCATGGTCAGATCGGTCCCATGACTGGACTGGAGGAGCGGCAGCACATAGCGCGCCGCCGCGAAGGTCTCCAGGCAGCCGCGGTTGCCACAGCGACACACGGGGCCGGATTCATCAAGTGTAATATGCCCGATTTCTCCCGCTGTGCCACCCGGGCCGCGGTAGATCTTGCCCTCTATGACCAGCCCCGCGCCGACACCGCTGGCGACCTTGATGTACGCGAGATCCCTGACCCCGCGCCCGCTGCCCCAGACCATCTCGCCGAGCGCGCCCAGATTGGCGTCGTTGTCCACGTAGACAGGCACTCCGAGCCGCCCCCGCAGCTCCTCGGCGGGCCTGGCGCCGGTCCAGCCCGGCAGGATCGAGGTGGACCCCAGGGTGCCCGACTCCACGTCGATGGGGCCCGGCACGCCAAGGCCCACGCCCGCGATCTTGGAACGGTCCACGCCCGTTGCTGCAATCAGGCGGCTGACGAGTTCCTCGGCCCGGTCGAAGCCCTGCGCGGCGGACGCGTCCACGTCCAGCGGCTCGGACTCCTCCGCCAGCACCTGATGGGCCAGATTCCCGACGGCGACGCGCAAATGGGTATGCCCGAAGTCGACGCCGATGACGATCCCGGCGTCACCGCTCAAGGACACGCTGCGCGCCCTGCGGCCGCCGGCCGACGTGGGTGTGACCTCGACCGTTCCGCCGTCCTTGAGTTCACGAACGATATTGGAAACGGTCGCGGCCGACAGGCCCGTCGTCCTCGCGATCTCCGCCTGCGTGAGCGAACCGGCAAGCCGCACCGCTCGCACGACGCGCTCCAAATTGGCTCGGTGCAGCGAAGACTGCGACCCCGGAGTCTCCATCGACTCATCCACTCCTGCCCTCAGCCGGGCGGCCCCGATGCCGCCCATGTGATCTGGGTCACGTCAACGGGACCCCGGTCACTTACAAGTTGTGAACTCCAAGCTCCGCTGAACGGGTTACCGCAGTCAAGTCCTTGACGGAAATCAGGGCCGCCCAGTCATGTTCGACCTCCGGCCCCACCCGGACACACATGCGCCACCCCCGGGACGGAGGTGGCGCATGTGAAGGGCGGGACGATTCGTTACTTGAGAGTCGCCGAAGTGAGACCTGCCTGGACCTGACGCTGGAAGGACAGGTAGACGATCAGCATCGGGATCATGGCGATGGTCACGCCGGCGAACAGGACGGGCAGGTCGGTGGCGTACCCCTGCTGCTGCTGAAGCTGGATGAGTCCCTGGGTCAGGACGTAGCGCTCCGGATCCGAGCTGCTCTGCGGCTGCATCAGCACCGAGGGCAGGATGTACTGGTTCCACTGGCCCAGGACGTTGAAGATGCCGACGCTGAGCAGTCCGGGCTTGGCCATGGGCAGCATGACCTGGAAGAACGCCCGGGTGTGCGAGGCCCCGTCGAGCACCGCCGCCTCGAACACCGCTGTCGGCAATGTCCGGAAGAAGGCGTGCATGAAGAACACGGTGAACGGCAGCGAGTACGCCACGTAGACCAGGATCAGCCCTTGGTACGTGTTCAACATGTCGAGACGCTTGACCATGAAGAACAGCGGCACCAGGGCCAGGAAGACGGGGAACATGGCCCCGCCGACGAAGAAGTAGTACACGAGCCGGTTGCCCGGGAACTCGTAGCGGGCCAGCACGTACGCCGCCATCGCGCCGAGCAGCATGGTCAGCGGGACCGAGAACACCAGGACGATCAGGGTGTTGGCGAAGTAGTCGCCGATGCCCTTGTTCCAGGCCCGGCTGAAGACGTCGAACTGCCAGTTCGAGGGCCAGCCGAGGGCCGACCCGCCGATCTGCGCGTCGGTCTTGAAGGAACTGAGGATCAGCCAGAGCAGCGGCAGGATGATCAGGATCGCCCACAGGGCGAGGAAGCCGTGGGAGAAGACGTTGAGGGCCAGGCCCTCGGTGCGCTTGTCGCCCGGCCGGGGCGGGGCCTTCCTGGCGCTTCGCTGCTTGGGTACCGCGGCGCCGTCGGCCTTCGCCGGCTCCGTCATGGGTGCGCTCATAGTCGTGTCTCCCGCTCAGAACTCGATGCGCTCGCGGCGGGTGGCGCGCAGCGTGACCACGGACAGGATCAGGGTGAGAAGGAGCATGACGACGCCCATGGCGCAGGCGTAGCCGCTCTTTCCGAAGTAGAGGAAGTTGCGCATCATGACGTTCGCCATGACCTCGCTGTGGTGGTCGGGCCCGCCGCCGTAGCCGGTGCCCTGGGTCGTGGTCGAGACGAGGACGAACATGTCCATCGCGATGATTCCGAGATAGACCCAGGCGGTCTGCACCGTGTCCCAGAGCAGGGGCAGGGTGACCCGGAAGAAGGTGTGGGTGCGGCTCGCGCCGTCCAGCAGCGCGGCCTCGTAGATGTCTCGCGGGATGGACTGCATGGCGGCGGAGAACAGCACCAGATAGAAGCCGACGCCGTGCCAGACGACGACCGCCATCAGGCACCAGAGCACCAGGTTCGGCTCGTTCATCCACTCGATGGGGTTGTTCCCGTCGACCAGACCGAGCTTGATCAGCACGCCGTTGAGCAGACCGCCGCTGTCACTGCGGTAGAGGGCCCCGAAGAGCACCGCCACGATCGCGAGCGACAGCACCTGCGGGAAGAAGTACACGATCTTGTAGAAGCGCGAACCCGTGACGCCCTGGACACCGCCGGCACCACCCCGCCCGCCCGCGTTCACCATGAAGGCGAAGAAGAGGGCGAGCAGGATGGTGATCACCGGGATGAACACCAGGAACAGGATGTTGTGCCAGATCGCTTCGAGGAATACGTCGTCCTGGAACAACGCCTTGTAATTGTCCAGGCCGACGAAACTGAACGTCTGCGACTGACCCTTCCAGTCGGTGAAGGAGTAGCCGATGGTCTGTATGTATGGCCAGATCACGAAGATCAGATACAGCGCCAAAGGTGCGAGGAGAAACCCCGCGACGAACCGGTACTGCCCTTTTCGCATGGCATCCTGCCCCTGGTGTTCCGGGTTTACGTGATCAGTCGCGGTGGTTCTTCTTGGACGCGGGGTCCTTGGCCGCCTTGTCGACCGCCGCCTGGGCGCGCTTCAGCCATTCCTTCGGCTGGATGCGCTTGGACATCAGCTCGTTGGACGCGTTCTGGATCGAGACGTCCATCTCGCTGTACCAGTTGGGGTACAGGTAGTTGAAGCTGTTGGTGCCGGCCGCCTTGGAGGCGTCGACCGTGGACTGCGTACCGGGACGCAGCTGCACGCCGTCGGACACACCGTCCTTGAGGATGGTGAGCGAGTTGGCCTTCTGGGCGAAGAGCGTCGACCATTCCTTGGAGAGCATGGAGCGCATGAACTCCTTGGCCTCGGGCAGGTTCGCGGCCTTCGCCGGGATGATGAACGGCTCGCCCGAGCCGGCCCGGATCGCCTCGAACGGCAGCTTGTCGCCCGGCAGGCTGGGCATCGGCATGAACTTCATGTCGAAGTCCCCAGGCGTCTGCTTGAGCTGCTCGTTCTCCAGCCAGGAGCCACAGGTGATGAACGCGGCCTTGTACTGGTTCCACCGGGTCTGCGACTCGGTGTGGGTCAGGCCGTTGGTGCCGGCCATCAAGTAGCCCTTTTCCACGACCTCGTAGATGGCCTCGACGGCCGCCTGGGCAGCGTCGGACCCGACGAACGCCTTGGGATCGAGGTTGTCGATCGCCTTCATGGCGTCCAGACCGCCCTGCTTGGCGATCAGGTCCATGATGGCGACGTTGATGTAGTACGGGTACTTGCCCTGGTGCGCGAGGCCGCCGATGCCCTGCGACTTGGCGTCCTTGCAGATGGCGAGGAAGGCGTCCCAGGTCTTGGGCACCTCCCAGCCCTTCTCCTTGAAGAGCTTGCCGGAGTACCAGAGTCCCCACACCGTGTAGATGTAGTTGAGGGACACGACCTTGCCGCCCTGAAGTCCCGGGTCGAGCGTGCCCGGGATCAGCGTGTCGCGGACCTTCTTGGACGGGTCGTCGATGGACGGGGCGTCGAGGACCGCGGCCAGGTCGAGGAGCTGACCGCTCTTGTAGAGCACGTCCAGCTTGATCTGCTGGGCGCCCGAGTCGTCGACGATGTCCGGCGGGTTGCCGCCGTTGAAGCGCGGCTGGAGCTTGCCGGTGATCTCCTGGGTACCGGTGTGGGCGCTCTTGCTGCCCCACTTCTTGTCGAACGCCGCCTCCCACGCCTTGGCGTAGTCGTCGCCGTAACCGCCCTTGAAGACGACGACGTCGAGCTTGCCGCCGCCCTTCTTCACACCGAAGGGGTTGTCCTTGCTGGTCTTGCCGGTGCCCTTGTCGGTGGACTTGTCGTCACCGCCGCCGCTCGCACACGCGGACAGGAAGCTCATCGTCGGAACCGTGATCAGACCGAGCGCGGCCGACCTCTTGATGAGGTCGCGGCGGCCTACACCCTCGGTACTGCTGTTCTCGGCGGAAGTGGATCCCATGCTCAAGTCCTCGCCTTCTCCAGGACTCAGGCGGTGAACCGGATCCTCCCCGGCACCGCGGTCAGTTCAAGCTGGGGTCGTGCGTGGGGGATTCAGCGGGACGAACCGGCAGTACGTGTATGGACCACGCTCCGCCGTCCCGCGAAATTCCCCCCTGGGTCCTGCCTGTCCAGAGCCAGTCGATCGACTGGCCGGACGCGACAGGTATAGTCCACTTCCCGCCAACGGAGCAAGATCGAATGCAGGTTTGGCCGCTGGTCTTTTCCGAGTTGAGACCTCACGGAAATATGGGGCACCCCAGGACCACCCCGACGAAGATCCACAGGACACCGGCCTCCCGCAATGAACTCAATGCACGGTTCGTCACTCGACATTCACCCCGGATGCCACACCCAACACCCTTGACATCACTGTCAACTTGGCGCCCAAATGGTCCTTGCGCCTCGAAGTTGACAACGTTGTCCACGTGCAGGGAGGGTGCTCGCGCATGCAACAGAGAGCTCGGTACAGACAGAGTTCCAGGCATCGGACCGGATGGCGTTCCCCGGCGGCACTGGGGGTGGCGGCGCTCTGCCTGTTAGCGGCCTCCCAGGGCGTCGCGGTCGCCCTGCCGGCCCAAAAGGCCAAGCCGGACCGGGAATTCAGCTCCTCGTTCGAATCGGGTGATCCCGCCCCGGACTGGCTCAACACGGTGGACACCGCTCCCGACGGGACGAAGCGGTCCTCGGGGGTCGACGGCGGCTACAGCACCGGCATCCCCGGCAATGTGACCGACCACGTCACCGACGTGCGGGCCAGCGGCGAGAACACCGGCGCGGGCGAGGTCAAGGAGAACCTCGTCGACGGTGAGTCGAGCAGCAAGTGGCTGACCTTCGAGCCCACCGGCTGGGCGGAGTTCGACCTGGACGCGCCCGTCAAGGTGGTCACGTACGCGCTCACATCCGCAAACGACCACGACGAGCGCGACCCCGCGGACTGGACGCTCCAGGGCTCCACCGACGGCAAGGACTGGAAGACCCTCGACACCCGCTCCGGCGAATCCTTCGGCGAGCGGTTCCAGACGAAGGCGTACGACATCCAGAGCCCTGTCGAGTACCAGCACTTCCGGCTCGACGTCACGAAGAACAACGGCGGCGACATCCTCCAGATCGCCGACGTCCAGTTCTCGACGGGCCAGAGCGACGACCCGACGCCCAAGGACATGCTCTCGCTCGTGGACCGGGGGCCGAGCGGCTCGCCGACCGCCAAGGCGGGCGCGGGTTTCACCGGCAAACGGGCGCTGCGGTACGCCGGCACCCACAAGGGTGACGGTCGTGCCTACTCGTACAACAAGGTCTTCGACGTGAACGTCCGCGTCGGGCGCGACACCGAACTGTCGTACCGGATCTTTCCCTCGATGGCGGACGGCGACCGGGACTACGACGCCACGAACGTGGCCGTCGACCTGGTCTTCACCGACGGCACCTCGCTGAGCGGTCTCAACGCCGTGGACCAGCACGGATTCGCGCTGACGCCACAGGGCCAAGGCGCCGCCAAGGTGCTGTACGTCAACCAGTGGAACAACGTGTCCTCGCGGATCGGTTCCGTGGCGATCGGGAAGACCGTCGACCGGATCCTCCTCGCCTACGACTCGCCGAAGGGCCCCGCGAAGTTCCGCGGCTGGCTCGACGACGTCTCGCTGCGCAGGGCCGCTCCGCAGCAGCCCGCGGAGCATCTCGCCGACTACGCGCTCACGACCCGCGGCACCAACTCCAGCGGCGGCTTCTCGCGCGGAAACAACTTCCCGGCCACGGCCGTGCCGCACGGCTTCAACTTCTGGACGCCGGTGACCAACGCGGGCTCGCTGAGCTGGCTGTACGACTACGCCCGGGCCAACAACGCGGACAACCTGCCCACCATCCAGGCGTTCAGCGCGAGCCATGAGCCGAGCCCCTGGATGGGTGACCGGCAGACCTTCCAGGTGATGCCGTCGGCCGCCTCCGGAACCCCGGACACCGGCAGGGCCGCCCGCGAACTGGCCTTCCGGCACGAGAACGAGACCGCGCGGCCGTACTACTACGGGGTGACCTTCGAGAACGGTCTCAAGGCGGAGATGGCGCCGACCGACCACGCCGCGGCGCTGCGCTTCACCTATCCCGGTGACGACGCGAGCGTGATCTTCGACAACGTCACCGAGCAGGCGGGGCTGACGCTCGACACCTCGGCCGGTGTCGTCACCGGCTACTCGGACGTGAAGTCGGGCCTGTCGACCGGCGCCACCCGGCTCTTCGTCTACGGCGTCTTCGACGCGCCCGTGACCGAGGGCTCCGCCGGCGGCGTCAAGGGCTACATGAGGTTCAAGGCCGGCTCCGACCACACCGTCACCCTGCGGCTGGCCACCTCGCTCATCAGCATCGACCAGGCCAAGGACAACCTGAGCCAGGAGATCCCGGACGGCACGTCGTTCGACGCGGTCAAGAAGGACGCGCGACGCCAGTGGGACCGGCTGTTCGGCAAGGTGGAGGTACAGGGCGCCACACCCGATCAGCTGACCACGCTGTACTCCAGCATGTACCGGCTCTACCTGTACCCGAACTCCGGCTTCGAGAAGGTGGGTTCGAAGTACCAGTACGCCTCCCCGTTCTCCCCGATGCCGGGTCCCGACACCGCGACCCACACCGGTGCGAAGATCGTCGACGGCAAGGTGTACGTCAACAACGGTTTCTGGGACACCTACCGGACGACCTGGCCCGCCTACTCGCTGCTGACGCCCGGTCAGGCGGGTGAGATGGTCGACGGGTTCGTACAGCAGTACAAGGACGGCGGCTGGACCTCGCGCTGGTCCTCGCCGGGCTACGCGGACCTGATGACCGGCACCTCGTCGGACGTGGCGTTCGCGGACGCGTACGTCAAGGGTGTCGACTTCGACGCGAAGTCGGCGTACGACGCGGCCCTGAAGAACGCGACGGTGGTCCCGCCGACCTCAGGAGTCGGCCGCAAGGGCATGGCCACCTCTCCCTTCCTCGGCTACACGAGCACCTCCACGGGCGAGGGCCTGTCATGGGCCATGGAGGGCTACGTCAACGACTACGGCATCGCCGAGATGGGCAAGGCGCTCTACAAGAAGACCGGCGAGAAGCGCTACAAGGAGGAGTCGGACTACTTCCTCAACCGCTCCCGCGACTACGTGAACCTCTTCGACACCAAGGCCGGCTTCTTCCAGGGCCGCGACGCGAAGGGCGACTGGCGGCTCGACTCCGCGAAGTACGATCCGCGCGTGTGGGGTTACGACTACACGGAGACCAACGGCTGGGGGTACGCGTTCACCGCGCCGCAGGACTCGCGCGGTCTCGCCAACCTGTACGGCGGCCGGGCAGCGCTCGCGCAGAAGCTCGACACGTACTTCTCCACCCCCGAGACGGCCTCGCCCGACACCGTCGGCTCCTACGGCGGGGTCATCCACGAGATGACCGAGGCCCGGGACGTACGGATGGGCCAGTACGGGCACTCCAACCAGGTGGCCCATCACGTCAACTACATGTACGACGCGGCCGGACAGCCCTGGAAGGCCCAGAAGAACATCCGCGAGGTCCTCTCCCGTCTCTACAGCGGCAGCGAGATCGGGCAGGGCTACCACGGCGACGAGGACAACGGCGAGCAGTCGGCCTGGTACCTCTTCTCCTCGCTCGGCTTCTACCCGCTGGTGATGGGCAGCGGCGAATACGCCATCGGATCGCCCCTGTTCACCAAGGCGACGGTCCACCTGGAGAACGGCCACGACCTGGTCATCAGGGCCCCGCGAAACAGCACGAAGAACGTGTACGTGCAGGGCGTCCGGTTCAACGGCAAGCGGTGGACCTCGACTTCGCTCCCCCACTCGCTGATCACCCGGGGCGGAGTGCTGGAGTTCGACATGGGCGCGGAGCCGTCCTCGTGGGGCACCGGCAAGAACGCGGCACCGGCGTCGGTCACCGAGGACGACAAGGTGCCGTCACCGCGCGCCGACACCCTCAAGGGCGATGGCGCCCTCTTCGACAACACCTCGGCCACCAACGCCACCGTCACCTCGGTGGACCTGCCGGTCGGCGCCGAGACCGAGGGGGTCCAGTACACACTGACCTCCTCGGACCACACCAAGGCCCCGAGCGGGTGGACTCTCCAGGGCTCGTCGGACGGGACGACGTGGACCGACCTCGACAAGCGCTCCGGCGAGTCCTTCCCCTGGGACAGACAGACCCGGGTGTTCACGGTCGCGGCCCCGGGCTCGTACGCCCACTACCGCCTCGTCCTCGACGGTGAGTCGACTCTCGCGGAGGTGGAACTGCTGGCCTGAGCGGCACCCGACGGCAAAGAGGGGCGGGCCCGGAGGAGGCTCCGGGCCCGCCCCGCTTTCACGTTCACCTGCACGGGTGGATCACTTGGCGAGCCGTCGGTTCAGGGGCTCACCGCGAGGGTGAAGACGTGCAGATCGGCGTCGTCCGGGAGGGTGACGCTCTTGACGGTCCTGCCTGCCGGCGCCTGGAAGGGCTTGGTGGCGAAGACGTAGGTGGCGACCGGGTCCTTGTCGGCGCCGGCGACGTTGCGGTACGCGGTCCTGGCGATGGTCTCGTTGCCGTACTGGACGGTCCCGCCCCCTCCCCCGACGGTCCAGTCGGTGAAGGACAGATCGACAAAATCGGTGCCGCCGTCGGTGTAGGTCACGGTCGCCGTGGTCTTCTGATTGCCGTTCACGGCGCTGCCGATGAAGGACAACCGGCTTGCCGGGTCGCTCAGTTCGATGGTCTGCGAGGTGGCCGAGGCGTTGTCGGGGCGGCCCGAGGGGGACTTCGGCCAGGTGTAGGCGAGGCCGTCCACCGTTCCCTGGCCGCCCGGGGTCAGACCCGCGTCGGCGAGGGCTTGACGGGAGTAGCTCCAGCCGCCGCCGTCGTAGTCGGCCTCGGCGTGGTCCCCGGTGTCGTCGGAGACTCCGGTGTTGTCGTAGGCCGCGAGGAGGGATCCCGGAGCGGCGACCGTCAGGGCCACCGGCTGGGCGTACGACGTGTCGGCGGAGGTCACGGACACCTTGACGTCGTAGAACCCCTGCTCGGCGTCGTCGGCGGCGGTGAGGGCGATCCGCTGGGCGCCGTCGCTCACCGTGCCCTCCGCGGGAGTCGCCGTCACACCCGCCGGAACATCCACGTGGAAGCGGACCTCGGGCCCGGCTCCCCCGCCGAGGGCGAGGGCGCGGACGTCGAGCGCGGTGCTGCCGCCTGGCGCGAGCGTCGCCGCCGTCGGGCCCACACCGATCTGGTACGGCTGTTCGCCCGTGCGGAAGGAGGGCGGCGCGGCCGCCTCCGCACTTCCCCAGCTCTTGTCGGGGGTCGTGGACAGCGTGTAGTCGAGCGTGCCGCCGTCCCGGACGAAGGAGGCCGGGAGCCATGGCCTGCCGCTGCTGCGGCCGTCGACCCGCAGCGACTGGACGTACGGGGCGTCCGCGGCCGCGCCCCGGGCCCGGATCTCGATGTCGGCGCCGCCCGGACGCTCGATCTCGATCCTCGGGAACAGCGGCGAGGCCAGGACGAGTTCGGCGCGGGAGGGCACCTGGGGGTACATGCCGAGCGCGGAGAAGACGTACCAGGACGACATCTCACCGAGGTCGTCGTTGCCGGGGATGCCGCCGGGCTGCGTCGACCACAGCCGGGCCATCGCCGCTCGCACGGTCTCCTGCGCCTTGTACGGCGCGCCCGCGTAGTCGTACAGGTAGGGCACGTTGACCGAGGGCTCGTTGTCCAGCTCGGACTTGTCGCCGCCGCTGCCGGTGAACGCCCAACTGCCGTCCGCCTCATGGAAGAACGTGTCGAGGCGGTCGAGAGCTTGGGCGCGGCCGCCCATGGCGGCGAAGAGGCCGGCCGGGTCGTGCTGCACCATCCAGGTGTACTGGGCCGCCGTGCCCTCCACGAAGCCGTTTCCGGCCGCCGGGGTGAAGCCGGTGACCCAGCTCCCGTCGGCCTTGCGGTTGGCGACGTAACCGCCGCCGGGGTCGGCCGCGATGTTGAAGTTGTTCTGCCACCACTGGGAACGCTCGGCGAAGTCGGCGGCGGTCTTCTTCTGTCCGGCGGCCTTGGCCAGTTGGGAGATGGCGAAGTCCGCGCCGGACATCTCCAGGGTCTCGGCGGCGCCGCCCCAGGCGTTGGACACGGACGGCATGTAGTGGTGGTCGAGGTACTTGTCGAGCGAGGGGCGCTGGCCGGCCGAGAGCACCGGTTTGCCCGCCGGTGAGAGGTCCTGCTCGGTCGGCACGGTCGCCGCCTTCACCAGGGAGCCGAGTGCGCCGCGCAGGTCGAAGTCCGTGCCGCCGAACGCGCGGATGCCCGCGAGGGCGGGCGCCGACGGATCGCCGTTCATGACGTGCGTCCCGCTCGCGCCGTGCAGCCAGCGGTCCCAGACTCCCCCGTTCTGCCGGGCGAGTTCGAGGAGGGACTGCGCGATGTCGGAGCCGGTGTCCGGGTCGAGCAGGGTCAGCAGCTGTACCTGGGAGCGGTAGACGTCCCAGCCGGAGAAGGTGCCGTACTGCGCCTCGTGGCCCCGGCCGACGGTGTGCGCCTTGCCGTCGGGGCCCCGGTATCTGCGGTCGGCGTCACTGATGACGTTCGGGTGCAGAAGGGCGTGGTAGAGCGCGGTGTAGAAGGTGGTGCGGTCGCTGTCGGTGCCCCCGCCGACGCCGATCCGGCCGAGCCGTTCACGCCAGGCGCGATGGGCGGCGCGCTGGACGGAGGCGAAGGAGCGGGACGGCGGGTTCTCGTCCGCGAGGTTGGCGGCGGCGCCCTCCTGACTGACGTAGGAGATACCGACCTTGACGTTCACGGGGTCGGTGCCGGGCTCGAACTCCACATATCCACCCGCCCCCTTGCCCGCGAGAGGCCGGCCGCCCTGGGCGAAGCCCCCGGTGCCGCCGCTCGCCTCGGTGGCGCCCGGGCTCACCCGGTCGTCCTGCCAGGTGCCGGTGGTCTTGAAGTCGCGGTCGAAGCGGGCGGTGAAGTACACGGTGTAGTAGGAGCGTTGGCCCTCGGGGTCGAGGTAGCCGCAGAAGTTGCCGGAGGTGACCGAGCCGGAGACGGTCCGGGTCGCCGGATCGATCCGCACACTCGAATCGGTGGACCCGACCTCGGAGTTGGCGGTCCGGATCAACATCGAGGCGGGTTTGCCGGCGGGGAAGGTGAAGCGGCCCGAGCCTGTGCGGGGGGTGGCCGTGAGATCGGCGGTCACGCCGGAGGCGAGTCCCACCTTGTAGTGGCCGGGCTCGGCCAGTTCGTCGGTGTGGGCGAACCCGGAGGCGTAGACGGCGTCCTTGGTGTCGGTCGCCGGGGACGAGTCGACCTCACCGGCGTACGGGAAGAACGGGATGTCTCCGCTGCCGCCCGCGCATCCCGTTCCGGACATGTGGGTGAGGCTGAAGCCCCGGATGCGCGTGGCGTCGTACTGGTAACCGCCGGGCGCGGCGGTGCGGGTGGCGTCCCCGCGTGTGTTCTCCGGGCTCCAGGAGAGCATGCCGAAGGGCGTGACGGCGCCCGGGAAGACATTGCCGCCGTTCCTGGTGCCGATGAGCGGATCGACGTACGCGGTGGGGTCCTGGACAAGTGCCGTGGCAGGCACTGGTTCCGGCGGCCCCGACGGAGGTGCGGCGAACGCCGGGGTGACGCCGGCGACCGTCAGGGCGACGGCCGGCAGTAACGATGACGGACGGAAACGCATGACGCGGCCCCTCCTCCTTCGGACGGGTCGCGCACCACAGGTCGCACAAGCCGCAGGGACAGTAACGTGCGCCACGGGTACCACGGAAGACCGCGTGCGCCGCCGGGGACGCGCCTGGCGGACACTCCGATGGCGTCACGGGAGACAGGCAGGGCGGGCCCCCTCCCGGCCTGCCGGTGGGCAGGGGCGGGAACCGATGGGCGGCGCCCGCGCCACGCGGCCCCTCTCCGCCGCCGATGTCACGTCCGGCGTTCGCCCCCCAAGGCCACGAACGAGCCGGACGCAGCCCGTCTCCGCCGCCGATACCGCGTCCGGCACTCGCCCCCGAAGGTCACGAACGAGCCGAGCTAGGCCGTCAACGTTCTTGACATCGTTGTCCGTTGAGGCGATAGAGTCTTGCGCAGACCGTACGACAACGTTGTCGCGCACCACGGTCGCCACAAGCCGCACCATCCCGGGCAGGGCCTCCCCCGCCGCGTCCGGGCTCGCGGACCGGGTGGGTGGGTCCGAACCCACCCACCCGGTCCGCCCCGAGCGTCGCCCGTTCAGCCGACCCGGCAGGGAAGGGCCGTCGGCGGATCGTCGCCCGAGCCCTGGACGACATACCCGAACGTGGTGCTGCCGCCCGGACTCAGCGAGCCGTTCCAGTCGGCGTTGTGCACCATCACGTCCTGACCGCTGTAGGTCGCGTTGCCGTTCCACAGGCTCGCGACCGACTGACCGCCCGGCAGCGTCCAGTCGACCATCCAGCCGAGCATCGGGACCGTGCCGGTGTTGGTGACCGTCACCTCGGACTGGTGGCCGCCCGGCCAGCTGTTGGTGGTACGCCGGGTCGCGGAGCAGGCGCCGGGCGGGGGTTCGGTCGGGTTGCCCGGGTCATGGATGCCGGTGACCTCGCCGTTGCCGCCGTCGAAGACGACGTCGGAGCAGGAGTAGAACGTCTCCGCGCTGTCCGAGCGCTGCCAGACCACGTAGACGATGTGACGGCCGGTCTTGCCCGCCGGCAGCTTGCCGCTCCAGGAGTAGTTGGCCTCGACCGTGCCAGGGGTGCCGTTGAGCGGCGGGTGGTCGACGGTGAGGAACGGCTGGTCCTCCATGGCGTCCCAGGTGAGGGGCCTGGTCGGGTCGAAGCCGTCCTTGGTGATGTAGACGTAGAACCAACCGGGGTGCGCCGCCCAGGCGTTGTACGCGAAGTCGACGGTCGCGCCCGCGGTGAGGTGGGTCAACGGCCAGTCGGAGCGCGGCAGATCGAAGCCCGTGAAGTTGGGGTTGCCGCCGCTGCACAGCGAGCCGTCGGGGACGAAGCCGCGGGTGCGCCCGGCGCCGTCCGAGCGCAGCACCGAGAACCAGTTGTAGAACGGCGTTGTGCCGCTGACCTGTTGGGCCGCCTTGCAGGCCGGGTTCACCGGTTTGATCTCACCGGTGTCGGTCAGCCCGTCCTGCCAGCACAGGATCGTACGGCTGCCGGGCTTCATGGGGGTGCCGTGCGCCTGGGCCCGGCCGCCGGTCGCGACGATCAGTGCGAGGGCCGGGAGCACGGCCAGCAGGGCGAGAAGGACGAGGAAGGGGGACGGGCGGCGGCCGGCGAACGGTAATCGGGGCAGCGGCCGTCGCGGTCCCGCCGTGGACGGCGAGCCTGTTAAGTGCATGACAATCCCTTCGTGGGGTGTACGGGATCGGGGGCGAGGCGGGAGCGACTCCCGGGGCGGGTTCCGGTCCACCTGTGGGAGCGCTCCCACCTCACTCGGAAAGTAGCGCGCCCAGGAACGCGTGTAAACGGGCTGCGCGTCGGGTGCGTCGGGCGGGGCGGGGTTCCGTAGGTCCTGTGGGTCCTGTGGGTCCTCTGCGCTCCGTTGGCTCCGTGGGTTCCCTGGGTTCCGCGGGTTCCCTGGGCTCTGTGGGCTCCGTGGGCTCTGTGGGCTCCGCGGGTTCCGTGGGTTCTCTGGGCTCCCTGGGCTCCGCGGGTTCCGTGGGCTCCCTGGGCTCCCTGGGCTCCCTGGGCTCCCTGGATCCGGCCCGCCTGCCGTTCGTACTCGACTCGGCCGGAGGCCGGCGGTCAGCCGTTCGCGCTCACCTCCGGGGGAAGGCTGCGGCTTCCCCTCCGGTCCGGGGTGCGGGTGCGCGTTCGTACGGGTCCGCTTCCGTCGGGAGCCGCGGCGCTGGCACCGGCCGCAACGCGGGGAGTTCGACGGTGAACTCCGTACGGCCCGGGGCGCTCTCGGCGTGGATGCGGCCGCGGTGCGCCTTCGTGACGGCCTCGGCGACGGCGAGGCCGAGGCCCGAGCCGCCGTGACCGGGAGACACGCGGGAGCGGGAGGCGTCGGCGCGGGTGAAGGGCTCGAAGACGCTGGGCAGCAGTGTGGGCGGGATACCGGGGCCGTCGTCGCGGACCCGGATCGCGCAGGACGTACCCGTCACCTCGACCGTGGTGACGACCGTCGTGCCCGCCGGTGTGTGCGTACGGGCGTTGGCCAGCAGGTTCGCCACCACTTGGCGGAGCCCGGCCTCGTCACCGGCCACAAGGACCGGAGAGTCCGGGAGCCGGCCCAGCCGCCAGACGTGGTCCTCCCCCGCGGCCCTCGAGTCTCGCACGGCCTCGGCGACCAGCACCGTCAGATCCACCTCGGCCGTCCCGGGCGGGTGCCCCTCGTCGAGCCGGGCGAGCAGCAGCAGATCCTCGACCAGTCCGGTCATCCGGGCCGACTCGGCGGACACCCGTCGCCAGGCCGTCGCCGGTTCGACGAGGCCGATGCCACGTGTCATCAGTTCCGCGTATCCGGCGATTGACGCCAGCGGTGTACGGAGTTCGTGGCTCGCGTCGGAGAGGAAGCGGCGCATGCGTTCCTCGGCGGCGCGCACGCGTTGCTCGCCGCGCAGGCGCTGGACGCGGGCGGCCTCGACGTGGTCCACGAGGCGATCGAGGGCGGCGCCGATCCGGTCGGCCTCACTGCCGAGGCCCGCACCATGGTCGAGCACACGCGCCGGGGCGGCCACCTCGCCACCAGAACCCGCACCACGCCCGAACGGCCGCGCCGAACCGGCCACCTCGACACCGGAACCCGGACCGCGCCCGAACACCCGCGCCGAACCGGCCACCTCGTCAGCCCGGCCGGTCAACTCGCCACCGGGACCGGCGCCGCTTTCGGGCGTCCGCGCCGAACCGGCCACCTCGGTTCGTTCCAGGGGTGTGCGGGTGATCTCGGCGGCCATGGCGGCCACCTGTTCGAGTGGGCGCAGCCCGCTCCGGACCACGACCGCGCAGGCGCAGCCCGCGACGGTGAGGGCCGCGCCCGCCACCACGGTCTCGACCACGGCCAGACCCCGCAGCGCGTCCTGGACGTCGTCCATCGGGAGGGCGGTGAGCACGGGCCGTCCGCCGCCGTCGAGCGCGGCGACACGGTACGTGCCGAGTCCGGGGACGGTACGGGTGTGCGGTCGGCCGTCCGTCCCGACCCCGGCCAGGGCGGCACGCTGGGCCGCGCCGAGGTCTCCCCGCCCGCCGCTACGGCGCACCACCTCGGCCGCGAGGACCGTCCCGTCCGTGCCGAGCCGGGCGGAGATCGTGCCGATCGGCTGCCCTCGCCCGTCGAACGAGCCGAGGTCCGTCCTGGCGCCGTCCCCGAGGACGCCGTTCCTGTCACGCTCGGCGGCCTCGCCGACCCTCCGGTCCAAGTCGCCGAGCAGGTAGGCCCGTTGGGTGAGCACCGTAGTGATGGCCATGGTCACGCACACCGCGAAGAGTGCCAGTCCGATGAGGACGAGCAGCCGCGTACGCAGGGGTCGTGTGTGCGGGGATCGCCCGCAGCGGGGTGGCCGGGGCGCGCGGGACGGGCTCATCTCCCGCTCTCCGACGGCCTGTCGGCGTACGCGTGACCGGGCGCCACGCGTTTCGCGAGGGCCCGGACCGTACCGCGTCCGGGGCGCGGACCGGCGGCCATCGACCCGCGATGGACGATCGGGACTCCGACGGGGATACGGACGTTGACGTGGGCGTGGCCGACAAGGACCCCAGATGCACCGTACATGGGGCAATCGTGGCCGGGTCCGCTGAGGGAATCCTGTGTTCCACCTGGGCACCGCCGATGTCCTGGAGGGGAGTTCGGGGCGACGGCCGAGGGCCGCATCCCCGTCGAACGGGGATGCGGCCCTCGGCTCCGTGCGGAGCAGCCTTACAACTGCGTCACCGGACCGCTCAGTTGCGGATCAGGTTGCGCAGCACGTACTGCATGATGCCGCCGTTGCGGTAGTAGTCCGCCTCGCCGGGGGTGTCGATGCGGACGACCGCGTCGAAGTCGACGCCGGTGTCGGTGGTGACCTTCACCGTGCGCGGGGTGGTGCCGTTGTTGAGCTCCTCGACGCCGGTGAAGGAGAAGGTCTCCTCGCCGGTCAGACCGAGGGACTCGGCCGTGGCGCCCTCCGGGAACTGGAGCGGCAGGACGCCCATGCCGATGAGGTTCGAGCGGTGGATGCGCTCGTACGACTCGGCGATGACGGCCTTGACGCCGAGGAGCGCGGTGCCCTTGGCGGCCCAGTCGCGGGACGAGCCGGAGCCGTACTCCTTGCCGGCCAGGATGACCAGCGGGATGCCCTGCTCGATGTAGTTGCGCGAGGCGTCGTAGATGAACGAGACGGGGGCGCCGTCCTGCGTGAAGTCGCGGGTGTAGCCGCCCTCGGTGCCCGGCGCGATCTGGTTGCGCAGGCGGATGTTGGCGAACGTACCGCGGATCATGACCTCGTGGTTGCCGCGGCGCGAGCCGTAGCTGTTGAAGTCACGACGCTCGACACCGTGCTCCGTGAGGTACTTGCCTCCGGGGGTGTCGGCCTTGATCGCACCGGCCGGGGAGATGTGGTCGGTGGTGACCGAGTCGCCGAGCTTGGCGAGGACGCGCGCGCCGGCGATGTCGGAGACCGGGGTGGTCTCCATCGTCATGCCCTCGAAGTAAGGGGGCTTGCGCACGTACGTCGACTGCGGGTCCCACTCGAAGGTGTTGCCCTCGGGGATCGGCAGCGCCTGCCACTGGGCGTCGCCCGCGAAGACGTCCTGGTAGGACTTGTTGAACATGTCCTCCCCGATGGAGTTCGCCACGACGTCGTTGACCTCGGCCTCGGAGGGCCAGATGTCGGCCAGGAAGACCGGCTTGCCCTCGGTGTCGGTGCCGAGCGCGTCGCGGGTGATGTCCACCTTCATGGAGCCCGCGAGGGCGTAGGCGACGACCAGCGGCGGGGACGCCAGGTAGTTCATCTTGACGTCGGGGTTGATACGGCCCTCGAAGTTCCGGTTGCCGGAGAGGACCGAGGTGACCGCGAGGTCGTGGTCGTTGACGGCCTTGGAGACCTCGTCCGGCAGCGGGCCGGAGTTGCCGATGCAGGTCGTGCAGCCGTAGCCGACCAGGTTGAAGCCGACCTTGTCGAGGTAGGGGGTGAGCCCCGCCTTGTCGAAGTAGTCGGTGACGACCTTGGAGCCCGGGGCGAGGGTGGTCTTGACCCACGGCTTGCGGGTCAGGCCCTTCTCCACGGCCTTCTTCGCGACGAGCGCGGCGGCGACCATGACGTACGGGTTCGAGGTGTTGGTGCAGGAGGTGATGGCCGCGACCGTCACCGCGCCGTGGTCGATCTCGTAGGTCGAGCCGTCGGGGGCGGTCACGGTGACCGGGTTGGACGGCACGCCGTTGGCCGAGGCCGGGGAGTCGGAGGCGGGGAAGGACTCCTTGCCGGCCTCGTCGTCGGTGTCGACGTAGTTGCGCACGTCGACCTTGAACTGCTCGGCGGCGTTCGCGAGGACGATGCGGTCCTGCGGGCGCTTCGGGCCGGCGATCGAGGGGACGACCGTGGAGAGGTCGAGCTCCAGCTTCTCGGAGAAGTCGGGCTCGGCGGCCGGGTCGAGCCAGAGGCCCTGCTCCTTGGCGTACGCCTCGACGAGCGCGACCTGCTGCGCGGAGCGGCCGGTGAGCTTGAGGTAGTTCAGGGTCTCGCCGTCGATCGGGAAGATCGCGGCGGTGGAGCCGAA
Organism: Streptomyces sp. NPDC005281; assembly: GCF_040607495.1. Classification (NCBI taxonomy): domain Bacteria; kingdom Bacillati; phylum Actinomycetota; class Actinomycetes; order Kitasatosporales; family Streptomycetaceae; genus Streptomyces; species Streptomyces sp. NPDC005281. Next base: position 63,714 of record NZ_JBEXGX010000008.1, read on the forward strand.
CTCCGGCGACATGTTGCCGATGGTGGCGCGGTTGGCCAGCGACGTGGCGGCCACACCCTCGCCGTAGAACTCGACGAACTTGCCGACGACACCGTGCTTGCGCAGCATCTCGGTGATGGTCAGCACGAGGTCGGTGGCGGTGGTGCCCGGGGTGAGCTCACCGGTCAGCTTGAAGCCGACGACACGCGGGATGAGCATGGAGACCGGCTGGCCGAGCATCGCGGCCTCGGCCTCGATGCCGCCGACGCCCCAGCCGAGCACGCCGAGGCCGTTGACCATCGTGGTGTGCGAGTCGGTGCCGACGAGGGTGTCGGGGTACGCCTGTCCGCCTCGGACCATGACCGTGCGCGCCAGGTGCTCGATGTTCACCTGGTGGACGATGCCGGTGCCCGGCGGGACGACCTTGAACTCGTCGAAGGCGGTCTGGCCCCAGCGCAGGAACTGGTAGCGCTCCTTGTTGCGGCCGTACTCCAGCTCGACGTTCTGCGCGAACGCGTCGTTGGTGCCGAACTTGTCGGCGATGACGGAGTGGTCGATGACCAGCTCGGCCGGGGCCAGGGGGTTGATCTTCGCCGGGTCGCCGCCGAGCTCCTTGACGGCCTCGCGCATGGTGGCGAGGTCGACGACACAGGGCACGCCGGTGAAGTCCTGCATGATCACGCGGGCGGGCGTGAACTGGATCTCCTGGCTGGGCTGGGCCTGCGAGTCCCAGCCGCTGAGCGCCCGGATGTGGTCGGCGGTGATGTTCGCGCCGTCCTCCGTGCGGAGCAGGTTCTCCAGCAGCACCTTCAGGCTGTACGGAAGGCGAGCCGAGCCTTCCACCTTGTCCAGCCGGAAGATCTCGTACGACTCGTCGCCCACCTGCAGCGTGCTGCGGGCGTCGAAGCTGTTCGCCGACACGACAGTCTCCTTCATTGATGTGCGCGTTCCCACCGCATCCTGCCGCCACGACGCCATGGCCGATCCGCTAAGGTAAGGCTAAGTTAGGTAACCCTTACCGTCGGATGGGCGACGCGATACGACTGCGGTACGCCTCGGCAGATATCTCGATGTCGAGATAACTCTAATGCATGGGGGCGGACAGGTCATGTCCGGGCGTCCGCATGTCCGAGGGGTGTCGGTTGTCCGCTCACGAGGAGATGGCCCGCATCGCCCGGCATCATCCGGTCACGGATCCCGGCCCGCGACCGCCGGACGACCCGGTCACGGAACCGGGCCGACCGGAGTCCGACACCGGCCGAGGGGGCCAATCCCCTCCCCCGGGCGCGAGTTGACCCCTCGGAACCGAAACGGCAGGCACGTCGGGCGCGTTTCGGGGTACCCGGTGTCCGCCGGGAACGCCCCGGCGGCACCGACACAGGGGGCACCATGCCGCTCACCTTCCGCAAGAGCTTCCGGATCCTTCCCGGACTGCGGCTCAACATCAACCGCAAGTCGTGGTCCATCACCTCGGGCGGAAAGAACGGGCCGAAGCGCACACACAGCAGCACCGGACGCCGGACGACGTCGATGGACCTGCCGGGGCCGTTCGGGTGGCGCAAGACCACGCGCAAGGCAAAGTGACCCAATAGCGACAAAGAGTCCGTCACCGACGAACCGTCACGGAAGCGCATCTTCACGGCATTCACGCGCGGCGGCACGGGCTCGCGGGGGTGCGGGCACCCCGCGGGCGCCGTCGCCGTGCCGGCGCGGGGCACCCGAACTGCCCCTCGAACACCGACTGGTGACCCTCACCACTCGGAAGGCGGCGCTCCATTTTTCTTTATCTCACATCCGATATACGGTCGCGCCATGGCAGACGACTACCTCGTACGCATCGGCAAGCTCATCCGTGACGCCCGGCAACACCGGGGCTGGACACAGTCGCAACTCGCCGAGGCGCTGGGCACCAGTCAGAGCGCCGTCAATCGCATCGAGCGCGGCAACCAAAACATCAGCCTTGAGATGATCGCCCGAATCGGTGAGGCGCTGGACAGCGAGATCGTCTCGCTCGGGTATGCGGGTCCGATGCATCTGCGTGTCGTCGGCGGGCGTCGTCTGTCCGGCTCGATCGACGTCAAGACGAGCAAGAACGCCTGCGTCGCGCTGCTCTGCGCCACGCTCCTGAACAAGGGGCGCACGGTGCTGCGCCGGGTGGCCCGCATCGAAGAGGTCTACCGCCTGCTGGAGGTCCTCAACTCGATCGGCGTCCGCACCCGCTGGATCAACGACGGCATCGACCTGGAGATCGTGCCGCCGAGCAAGCTGGACATGGAGTCGATCGACGCCGAGGCCGCCATCCGCACGCGGTCCATCATCATGTTCCTCGGCCCGCTACTGCACCGCCTGGAGGCCTTCAAGCTGCCCTACGCGGGCGGTTGCGACCTCGGCACCCGCACCATCGAGCCGCACATGATCGCGCTGCGCCGGTTCGGCCTCGACATCGCGGCCACCGAGGGTCTCTACCACGCTCGCGTCGACCGCTCCGTCACGCCCGGACGGCCGATCGTGCTGACCGAGCGCGGGGACACCGTCACCGAGAACGCGCTGCTCGCCGCCGCCCGCCACGACGGCGTCACGGTCATCCGCAACGCGTCCTCCAACTACATGGTCCAGGACCTGTGCTTCTTCCTGGAGGCCCTGGGCGTACGGGTGGAGGGCATCGGCACCACGACGCTCACCGTGCACGGCGTGCCGAACATCGACGTCGACGTGGACTACTCGCCCTCCGAGGACCCGGTCGAGGCGATGAGCCTGCTCGCCGCCGCCGTGGTCACCGAGTCGGAGCTGACGGTGCGCCGGGTGCCGATCGAGTTCCTGGAGATCGAGCTCGCGGTCCTGGAGGAGATGGGCCTCGACCACGACCGCACCCCCGAGTACTTCGCGGACAACGGCCGTACGCGGCTGATCGACCTGACCGTGCGGCCCTCCAAGCTGGAGGCGCCGATCGACAAGATCCACCCGATGCCGTTCCCCGGCCTGAACATCGACAACGTCCCGTTCTTCGCGGCCATCGCGGCCACCGCGCAGGGCCAGACCCTGATCCACGACTGGGTCTACGACAACCGGGCGATCTACCTGACGGACCTCAACCGCCTCGGCGGCCGGCTCCAGCTGCTCGACCCGCACCGGGTGCTCGTCGAGGGCCCGACCCGCTGGCGCGCCGCCGAGATGATGTGCCCGCCCGCGCTGCGGCCGGCCGTGGTCGTGCTGCTCGCGATGATGGCGGCCGACGGCACGTCGGTGCTGCGGAACGTCTACGTCATCAACCGCGGCTACGAGGACCTCGCCGAGCGCCTGAACTCCATCGGCGCCCAGATCGAGATCTTCCGGGACATCTGACCCTCCTTCGCGGCGGCGACCCCGCACCCCTTCCGGCCCCGCTTTCGTCGCGGGCGAGAAGCGGGTGCGGGGTCGCCGCCGCACCGGACAGGGACCGTGAGCCCGGACATGACGTACCCCTCGGGGAATACTCACCTCGTGAGCGCCGCCGCCTCCGGAAGGGTTCAGGTCTGTGGATGCGATCGGGCACGCGCTGTCCATTGCGGGGTCGATGACCTGGGAGGTCACCTGGGCGCTGATCCTCGGCTTCACCCTGTCCGCCGTCGTGCAGGCGGTGGTGCGCCGCTCGACGGTCGTACGGCTCCTCGGTGACGGCCGGCCACGCACGCTCGCGACGTCCGCCGGGCTCGGCGCCGCCTCTTCCTCCTGCTCCTACGCCGCCGTGGCCCTCGCCCGCTCGCTCTTCCGCAAGGGTGCCGACTTCACCGCGGCCATGGCCTTCGAGATCGCCTCCACGAACCTGGTCATCGAACTGGGCATCATCATGGCCCTGTTGATGGGCTGGCAGTTCACCGCCGCCGAGTTCGTCGGCGGACCGGTCATGATCGTCGTGCTCGCCGTACTGTTCCGGCTCTTCCTGCGCGAACGGCTGCTGCGCGAGGCCCGGCAGCAGGCCGACCGCGGGATCGCCGGGTCCATGGAGGGCCACGCCGCGATGGACATGTCCGTGGGGGGCGAGGGCGGCTTCGCGCGGCGGCTGTTCTCGCGGGACGGCTACACGTCCGTGTCGCACATCTTCGTCATGGAGTGGGCCGCGATCCTGCGCGACCTGGTGGCCGGACTGCTGATCGCGGGGGCGATCGCCGCCTGGCTGCCGGACGAGTTCTGGCACTCCTTCTTCGTCGCGGACGACCCCCTCACCGCGAAACTGATCGGGCCGCTCATCGGCCCCCTCGTGGCGATCGCGACCTTCGTCTGTTCCATCGGCAACGTCCCGCTGGCGGTGGTGCTGTGGAAGGGCGGCATCAGTTTCGGGGGCGTGATCGCCTTCATCTTCGCCGACCTGCTGATCCTGCCGATCCTCAACATCTACCGGAAGTACTACGGCGCCCGCATGGCCGCCTTCCTCCTCGTCACCTTCTACGCCGCCATGGCCCTCGCCGGATACGTCGTCGAGTTCACCTTCGGCGGCCTGGGACTGATCCCCGACCAGGCCGACGCCAGGCTTCCCGAGGAGGGGATCAGCTGGAACTACACGACCTGGCTCAACATCGCCTTCCTGCTGCTGGCCGCGAGCCTGCTCGTACGGTTCTGGCGCACCGGCGGCCCGGCGATGCTGCGCATGATGGGCGGCTCGCCCGGCCACTCCGAACACGCGCACGACGACACGCGCGACGGCGCACCCGCCCACGACGGGCACCACGACTGAGACGGCGTCCCCCGCCCGTCCGGGGTGCACCCGATGACGATCGGCAGCTTCCCTCGTGGGCCGCGACGATCGGACCCGTCCGGGGGCGGACCGTCGGTCCGCCCCCGGACGGAGTGCCCCTCAGGGGGCACCGGCTGATGAACGGTCAGGCCTGATAGGCCACGTTCGCCATCATCCCGGCCTCGCCGTGGTACGCGTTGTGACAGTGCAGCATCCACTGGCCCGGGTTGTCGGCGTCCAGGAAGACGGACAGCTTCTTCCTGGGCAGGACGATCGCGGTGTCCTTGCGGGGCCCGGAATCGCCGATCTGGTACGTGTGGCCGTGCAGATGCATCGGGTGCCACATACCGGTGGCGTTGACGAAGTCGAGCCGCACCCGCTGGCCCTCCTCGATGACGATCGGGTGGGCCTCGGGGTTCCTCATGTCGAACGCCCTGCCGTTGACGGCCCAGTCGTACCTCGTCATGTCGCCGGTCAGCCTGATCTCGTGTGTGACGTCGGTCCTGGCCGACTCCAGGCGCACCTCGTCGGCGGCCCGCAGCCGGGACGCCGTCATGACCGAGCCGTCGAGCTCCCTCGGGCGGACGGTCGCGGAGGGTTTGCTCCCCGAGCCGGTACGCACCAGGGCCAGGCCGTTCGCGTTCTTGCCCTCGGCGAGCGCGACGAGCGGGAAGACGCCGTCGTCGAGGGTGACGAGGACGTCGTACCGCTCCCCCATGCCGACCAGCAGGGCGTCGGCCTCCTGGTGCCTGACCGGGAAGCCGTCGGTGTGGGTGACGGTCAGCCTGTGGCCGCCGAGGGCGACCCGGTAGGCGGTGTCCGAGCCGGCGTTGACGATCCGCAGCCGCACCCTGGTGCCGGGCTTGGCGGTGTAGACGTCCGGGTCGGTCGCCACGCGGCCGTTGACCAGGTGGTGCGGATACCTCACGTCCCCGGCGTCGCCGCCGAGCAGCTCGCTGGTGGCACCCATGAGCATGAACCTCGTCGGCGTACCGTCGGACGGGGAGGCCGAGGCGGAGGAAGACCCGGAGTCACTCCCCATGTCCATCCCGCCCATGTCCCCCATGTCACCCATGTCACGGTGATCCATACCGCTGGAACCGGGGCTGCTGCTCTCGCCCGTACTCATGCCCATGCCGCCCATGCCCCGCTTGAGTTCGGCGAAGACCTCGTCCGGGGTGCCGGTGACGCCGTCGGCCCAGTCGTCGAGCAGGACGATCCACTCGTCGTCGTAGCCGAGGGGTTCCCTCGGGTCCTCGACGATCAACGGGGCGTACAGCCCCCGGTCGAGCTGGACGCCGACGTGGGGGTGGAAGAAATAGGTGCCCGGGGTGTCGGCGGTGAACCGGTAGGTGAAGGTGGAGCCGGGCCTGACTGCGGTCTGGGTGGCGGGGGCCACGCCGTCCATGTCGTTGCGCAGGGCTATGCCGTGCCAGTGGACCGACGTGGCGGTCCTGCCGGGGAGTTGGTTGGACAGCTCGGCGACCAGGGTGTCACCGACGGACAGCCGGACTTCCCTGCCGGGGGTGCGTCCGTCGAAGGCCCAGGTCCTGGGCATGACGCCACCGCCCAGGTCGATCCTGGCGGGCGCCGCGGTCAGGGTGATCCGGTGCTGCCGTCCGGTGCGGGCCCGCTTCCGCTCGGCGGCGGCGACCGCCGGACCGGAGGGGCCGACCAGGGGGCCTGAGCCGTGAGAGCCGTGGGAGCCGCTCGTACAGGCGGCGAGCGCGCCGGCGCCGGCGGCTCCGAGCCCGGCGAGCAGGACGGAGCGTCGGTCGATGCTGTTCATTCTTCGTGGTCCTCTGCTGTGCGACTGCGGACGGGACGCGGAGGCACGGCGCGTCGAGCGCCGTGCGGTGCGGCCTAGATGCGCAGTTGCGAGAGGACGGAGAGATCAGGTGGCGCCCGGCTGACCACGGCCCCGGGCGCATGGCGGGACACCGCCCGCGGAAGGTCCACGGGGAGACGAGGCCCGTCGTGAGCCGGTACGACGAGTGGGGGCGAGGCGACGCTCGCCGCGGCGCAGTGCGGCATGCCGGCCCCCGCGCACACACCGTCGTCGAGGCCGTGCGTCGACGAGCCCGTCACGGAGGGCGGCTCCGCCGCGTCGGGCATCCCGTGCGCGGCATGGACCTCGGCCGTCATGGCGGCATGGGCCATGCCGGGCATCGGAGCAACCCCGGCCGTGGACACCTCGTGATGGGCGAGCACGGCCAGCACGACGCACAGGGTGACGAACACCCCGTACGCCCAGCGGACGGCGTGGCCGCCGCTGCGCCGCGCTCGCGTCACCATGAGATCACCTGTGTCGTGTCTGCCGATCGGCTGCTGCCGGTCAGCGTTTTCGCATCCTACCCCCAGGGGGTACCGACGGCTCCACTTCCCAGGGTTCGCGACACCCCTGGCGGGTGTTACGGACATCAGGCGGTCTGCCGCGGGACGGGGGTGGGGCCCACGTCGCGCATGCGGCCGTAGGCGTAGACGCAGCCGGCCAGGGCGAGGTCGGAGAGCAGCATGAAGCCGATGGCGTAGGAGCTCTTGGCACTGTAGACGGCGCCCATGACGAGGGGCGGGACGAAGCCGCCGAGTCCGCCGGTCGCGCCGACGATTCCGGTGACGCTGCCGACCTGCGGCGGCGGGGTGACCCGGGCGACCATCGCGAAGACGCTGCCGCTGGAGGTGCCGAGACCGGCCGCCATGACGAGGAGGAAGACCGTACCACCCGGGACGAGGTGGGGTTCGAACGCCTGGCACACGGCCATGACCCCGACGACGCCGAGTGCCCAGGAGGTGACGACCGCGGGGTGGACGCGGTCGGAGAGCCAGCCGCCGATCGGGCGGAAGATCACGGTGACGAGCGCGAAACCGGCCGCCCGCGAACCGGCGTCGGTGGGCGACAGTTCGTACCAGGTCTTGAGGTACGTGGGCAGGTAGACGCCGAAGGCGACGATGCCGCCGAATCCGATCGCGTACAGGGCCGCGAGCTCCCAGGTGACACGCAGGCGCCCTGCGTCACCGAGGCGCTTTCCCAGCGAGGTGGTGGGGACGACGCGGTCGGGGCGGTCGGCGAGGAGGAAGTACGACACGGCGGCGAAGGCGGCCAGGGCGACGGCCAGCACCACGAACGGCAGGTTTCTCACCGTGCTTGTAGATACGGGGGGTGAAGTAGCCGGAGAGGGCGACCCCGCCCATGCCCATGCCGAAGACGCCGATGGCGAAGCCACGACGTGCGGGCGGGAACCAGGAGTTGACGAGGGGGACGCCGATCGCGAAGGTCGTGCCGCCCAGGCCGAGGAAGAATCCGACGACGAGAAGGCCCGCGTAGGAGTCCTTCACGACGACGAGCAGCAGGACGGGCACGATGGTCAGCGCGGTGACGAGGGGGAACATGGTCTTCGCGCCGAAGCGGTCGGTGAGCGCGCCGACGGGGACCCGGCCGAGCGAGCCGACGATCACGGGGACGGCGACCATCAGCGACTGCTGGAACGAGCTCAGCGAGAGCTTGTCGCCCAGAGTGGTGCCGAGCGGTGAGATGAGGTTCCACGCCCAGAAGGTGAGGGCGAACCCGATCGTGGCGACGGCGAGGTTGCGGTAGGCGGCCCCGGGCACCGAAGGGATCGGAGCGGTCCCGTCGGACCGGGCGGTCACTGCACTCGCTCCCATCCGGGCCGCTCGGACCGGGTACCGAGCTGACCGCGTTCACGGCTGCGGTACACGATGTAGGGGCGGAAGAGGTACTGCACGGGGGCGCTGAACATATGGATCAGCCGCGTGTAGGGGACGAGGGCGATGAGGACGCACCCGATGACGATGTGGATCTGGTAGGTGACCGGCACCCCGTTCATCCGCGCGTAGTCCGGACGCAGGGTGAAGACGCTGCGCAGCCACGGGGCGATGGTGGTGCGGTAGTCGTACCCGTGGCCTCCCGCGTGCGTGAGCTTGGCGGTCATGCCCATCACGATGGCGGCGAGCAGGACGGCGTACATGAGCTTGTCGTTGCGGGTGGTGGCGAGGAAGACCGGTCCGTTGGTGCGGCGGCGGTAGATCAGCAGCGCGATGCCGGCGACGGTGGCGAGGCCCGCCAGTGTGCCGCCGTAGAGGGAGAGGTCGTGGTAGGTCGTCTCGCTCACCCCGAGCGCGCTGGTCCAGGAGTCCGGGACGAACAGTCCGACGAGATGGCCGGCGAGGACGAAGAGGATGCCGTAGTGGAACACCGGGGAGGCGATCCGCAGCAGCCTGGACTCGTAGAGCTGTGAGGAGCGGGTCGTCCAGCCGAACTTGTCGTAGCGGTGGCGCCAGATGATCCCGCCGACGAGCAGGACGATCGTGATGTACGGCATCGCGGTCCACAGGAGGCTGTCGGCGAGGCTCATCGGGGGACGACCTCCAGCAGCGGGGTGCCGAACGGCGCGAGCCCCACGTCCTCGCGCGGTGGTCCGTTGCGGGCCATGGCCCGGGCGGCGGCGCGGTCGCGCGGGGAGGCGCCGGGAAGGGTGGCGACGAGTGCCTCGAGGACGCCGGCCCAGGGCGAGGCGGCCTCGGTGAGGGCGAAGCGCAGCAGTTCCAGCGCGGGGCGGTGGTCGCGCAGGAGGGTGTCGGTGCCGGTGAGGGCGGAGAACTCGCAGACGGCCGGGAGGAAGTCGGGGAGTTCCCCGGTGTCCGCGTACTCCCAGCCGTGCTCCCGGTAGATCTCCTTGAAGCGCACCAGGGACCGGCCGCGGCGGCGGGTGTCGCCGTCGGTCCACCAGGTGAGGTGGAGACAGCGGCGGCCGGAGAAGTCGAAGGTGCGGACGTAGTCCTGTCGGAGCCGGTCGGGGGCGGTGTCGCCGACGTGGTCGAGGAAGGCGCGCAACTCCCGCCGTCCCGGGCCGGGTTGTTCGTCGACGGCCGTACGCAGGAGACCGAGGCCGGTGTGGAACTCGTCGTCGGGGTAGACCAGGCAGCGGGCGACCGCGGCGTGGACGACGGCGTGCGGGGTGGTCATCTCTCCTCCTCGTCGGCGCCGTTCTCGGGTGGGTTCGGGCCGGTGCCGGTGCCGGGCCTGCCGGTGTCACCGCCGCCGCTGTCTCCGCTGGGGCCGCTCTTGCCGGGGAACAGTCCGGCGGGGTGGCCGCGGCCGTCCCAGTTGAGGAGGTTGACGCGGCTGTGGCCGGTGTCGGCGGGCGCGTCGGCGGTCTGACGGTCGCGCAGGACGTGGAAGTTCTCCACGGACATCGGCTTCGTCTCGCCGGATCCTTCGCCGTAGGGTCCGGAGCCCCCCATGCCGGGGCCGCCCTCGTAGTCGAGGCTGCACTCGTCGGGCAGGACGGACTCCTCCAGCCGCCGGGCGTCACCGACGGCCGCGGTGGGGATCACGTACCGCTCCTCGTACTTGGCGAGGGCCAGCAGCCGGTACAGCGCGTACATCTCCTCCCCGGACATGCCGACCGACCGGGCGGCCTCCTCGTCGACCGGGGCCGGTCCCTGGCCCCCGGCGAGCAGCCCGGGGCGCATCGCGCTGCGCATGGCGGCGAGTTTCTCCAGCGAGGCCCGTACGGGAGCGGTGTCGCCGGCGGTGAACAGCTCGGCGAGGTATTCCAGGGGAATGCGCAGGGTGTCGATCGCGCCGAAGAGATTGCCGGCGTCCTCGCCGTCGAAGCCCGTCTCGGTGAGGGCCTCGACCACCGGGGAGAGCGGCGGGATGTACCAGACCATCGGCATCGTGCGGTACTCCGGGTGCAGCGGCAGCGCCACCTTGTGCCTGCTGATGAGGGCGTGGACGGGTGAGCGGCGGGCCGCGTCGATCCAGTCGTGGGCGATGCCGGCGCGTTCGGCCTCCCGGCGCACGACGGGGTCCTCGGGGTCCAGGAACACGCCGAGTTGGGCTTCGTACAGGTCGGTGTCGTCGGGGGTGGAGGCCGCTTGAAGGACCTTGTCGGCGTCGTAGAGCATGACGCCGAGGTAGCGCAGCCTTCCCACGCAGGTCTCGGAACAGACGGTGGGCAGGCCGACTTCGAGGCGCGGATAGCACAGGGTGCACTTCTCGGCCTTGCCGGTGCGGTGGTTGAAGTAGACCTTCTTGTACGGGCAGCCGCTGACGCACATGCGCCAGCCCCGGCACTGGTCCTGGTCGACCAGCACGATGCCGTCCTCCTGGCGCTTGTACATCGCGCCTGACGGGCACGAGGCGACACAGGACGGGTTCAGGCAGTGTTCGCAGATCCGCGGCAGATAGAACATGAAGGTCTGCTCGAACGCGAACCTGACCTTCTCCGAGGCCTGTTCACGGACCTTGGCCACCATCGGGTCGAGTGCGCCGTGTTCGCTCACGCCACCGAGGTTGTCGTCCCAGTTGGCGCTCCACTCGATCTCCATGGGCTTGCCGCTGAGGAGCGAGCGGGGCTGGGCGACGGGGATGTCGTCGCCGAGGGGGGCGTCGACGAGGTTGGCGTACTCGTACGTCCACGGCTCGTAGTAGTCGTCGATGGAGGGCAGTCGGGGGTTGGAGAAGATGTGGGCGAGCTTCGAGAAGCGGCCGCCGGCCTTGAGCTTCAGCCGGCCCCGCTTGTTGAGCTCCCAGCCGCCCTTCCACGTGTCCTGGTCCTCGTAGCGGCGCGGATATCCCTGCCCGGGGCGGGTCTCGACGTTGTTGAACCACACGTACTCGACGCCGCCGCGGTTCGTCCACGCCTGTTTGCAGGTGACCGAACAGGTGTGGCAGCCGATGCACTTGTCGAGGTTCATGACCATCGCGATCTGTGCCATGACGCGCATCTCAGTACTCCACCGGTTCGGTGCGGCGCCGGACGACCGTGATCTCGTCCCGCTGGTTGCCCGTCGGACCCAGGTAGTTGAACGCCCAGCTCAACTGGGCGTATCCGCCGATGAGATGGGTCGGCTTGAGCAGCAGCCGGGTCAGGGAGTTGTGGGTCCCGCCGCGCTTGCCCGTCGTCTGCGTCTTCGGGGTGGCGATGACGCGGTCCTGCGCGTGGTGCATGTACACCGTGCCCTGCGGCATGCGGTGGCTGACGACCGCGCGGGCCGCGACGACGCCGTTGCGGTTGACCGCCTCGATCCAGTCGTTGTCGCGCACGCCGATCGTCTCGGCGTCCTGCGGGGACATCCAGATGTTCTGGCCGCCGCGGGAGAGCGACAGCATGAGGAGGTTGTCCTGGTACTCGGAATGGATGGACCACTTGCTGTGCGGGGTGAGATAGCGGACGGTCACCTCCGCCCGGCCGTCGTCGCCGGTGGAGATCCTGTCCCCGAAGAGGCGGCGCATGTCGAGCGGCGGACGGTAGACGGGCAGCGCCTCGCCGAGTTCGTGGATCCAGTCGTGGTCGAGGAAGAAGTGCTGGCGTCCGGTGAGGGTGTGCCAGGGCTTGGCGTGCTCGGTGTTGAGGGTGAAAGCGGTGTAGCGGCGGCCGCCCGACTCGCTGCCGGACCACTCCGGGGAGGTGATGACCGGCACGGGTGCCGCCTGGGTGTCGGCGTACGTGACGCGCTTGCCCTCGTGCTCGGCGGCGAGGTGGGCCATCGGCTGTCCTGTGCGGCGCTCCAGGGTGTGGAAGCCCTGCGTGGCCAGGTGGCCGTTGGTGGTGCCTGACAGGGCGAGGATCGTGTTCGCCGCCTTCACGGCGGTGTCGAGCAGCGGCCGTCCCGTCGCCGGCCCGGACATCCGGACGCCGTGCCGGTCGGCGAGCAGCCGTACCTCCTCCGCCACGTCGAAGGTGATGCCCTTCACGGGCAGGCCGAGCTTCTCCGCCAGTGGTCCAAGGGTGGCCATCTTCTCGCCGATCGCGCCGTAGTCCCGCTCCACGACGGTCAGTTGGGGCATGGTCCGGCCGGGTACGGGCTCGCACTCGCCGCGCCGCCAGTCCAGTGCGACGCCCCCGGGCTGCGCGGTCTCGCCGGGGGTGTCGTGCTGAAGGGCGGTGGCGACGAGGTCGCGGCGCACACCCAGGTGCTTCGCCGCCATCACGGAGAAGGACCGGGCGAGGGCGTGGAAGGCGGCGAAGTCGGTGCGGGCCTGCCAGGGCGGGTCGACGGCCGGGGTGAAGGAGTGCACGTAGGGGTGCATGTCCGTGCTGGACAAATCGTGCTTCTCGTACCAGGTCGCGGCCGGCAGGACGATGTCCGACATGAGGGTGGAGGACGTCATGCGGAAGTCCAGCGAGAGCAGCAGATCGAGTTTCCCCTCGGGCGCCTTCTCGTGCCAGCGCACATCGCGCGGCCGCTCCTCGGGCGCGGCCTCCTCGGCGCCGAGGGAGGACGTGGTGCCGAGCAGGTGCTTCTGGAAGTACTCGGCGCCCTTCGCCGAGGAGCCCAGCAGGTTGGCCCGCCAAAGGGTCACGATCCGCGGCCAGTTGACGGGCGCGTCGGGATCCTCTCCGGCGAAGCCCAGTTTGCCTTCCCGGAGTTGGTCCACCGCGTACTCGGCCGGGTCCTGGTCGCCCGCCTCGTCGCACAGGTCGAGCGGGTTGCGGTCGAACGTCGGGTAGGAGGGCATCCACCCCGAACGGGTCGCCTGGGCGAGGCAGTCGGCGGCCGTCATCCCGGCGAAGGCTCCCGTGCCCAGCGGGGAGGCGAGGGTGTCGGCGCGGTAGTGGTCGTAGCGCCATTGATCGGTGTTGAGGAACCAGTAGGCGGTGCCGATCGCCTGTCTGGGCGGACGTGACCAGTCGGACGCGGCGGCGAGGGTGGCCCAGCCGGTCGCCGGGCGGCACTTCTCCTGGCCGACGTAGTGCGCCCAGCCGCCGCCGTTGCGGCCCTGGCAGCCGGTGAGCTGGAGCAGGGCGAGGAAGGCCCGGTAGATCGTCTCGGAGTGGAACCAGTGGTTCGTGCCGGCGCCCATGAGGATCATGCAGCGGCCCCGGGATCGCTCGGCGGTGTCCGCGAACTCCCGCGCGGTACGGACGACCGCCGCGGCCGGGACGGAGGTGTGGATCTCCTGCCAGGCGGGCGTGCAGGGGACGGAGGCGTCGTCGTAGCCCGTGGGCCAGGTGCCGGGCAGCCCGGCGCGGCCGACACCGTACTGGGCGAGCAGCAGGTCGTACACGGTCGTCACCAGACGGCCGCCGACCCGCATCGCGGGGACACCCCCGGCACGGACCGCGCCGCTGCCCTGGCCGTGCGGCCCGCCGTCGGTATCGAAGCGGGGCAGCAGCACCTCGGCGGGAACGGCGCCGTCGCACCCGTACAGGGAGAGCCGGGGTTCGAGGTCGCCGAGCTCCAGATTCCACCGGCCCAGGCCCGACTCGGTCCAGCGGAAGCCGAGCGACCCGCCGGGGACCTCCGGCCGCCCGGTCCGCTCGTCGAGGACGACCGTCTTCCACTCCGCGCCCTCCGCGCTGTCCCCGAGATCGGAGGCGCGCAGGAACTTGTCGGGGACGTGCCGGCCGTCGTGCTCCCGCAGGGTGACGAGGAACGGCAGGTCGGTGAAGCGCCGTACGTAGTCCGTGAAGAACGGCACCTGCCGGTCGACGAAGAACTCCTTGAGCACCACGTGCCCCATCGCGAGGGCGAGCGCTCCGTCGGTGCCGGGGTGGGGGTGCAGCCACTCGTCGGCGAACTTCGTGTTGTCGGCGTAGTCCGGGGAGACGACGACGACCTTCTGCCCGCGGTAGCGCGCCTCGGCCATCCAGTGCGCGTCCGGGGTACGGGTCACCGGGACGTTGCTGCCCCACATCATCAGGTAGGCCGCGTCCCACCAGTCCCCCGACTCGGGGACGTCCGTCTGGTCGCCGAAGACCTGCGGGGAGGCGACCGGCAGGTCGGCGTACCAGTCGTAGAACGACAGCATGGGGGCGCCGATGAGCGAGTGGAACCGGGCGCCCGCGGCGTGCGAGACCATGGACATCGCGGGGATCGGCGAGAAGCCGGCGATGCGGTCGGGCCCGTACGTCCTGATGGTGTGGACGTGCGCGGCGGCGGCCATCTCCACCGCCTCGTCCCAGGTCGCCCGCACCAGACCGCCCTTGCCGCGGGCCCGCTGGTAGCGTCCGCGCCGCTCGGGGTCGGCCTGGATGTCGGCCCACGCGGTGACGGGGTCCCCGGTGCGCGCCTTCGCCTCCCGGTACATCTCCAGGAGCACTCCGCGGACGTACGGGTAGCGCACCCGTGTCGGCGAGTACGTGTACCAGGAGAAGGCCGCCCCGCGCGGACAGCCGCGCGGCTCGTACTCGGGGCGGTCGGGGCCGACGCTCGGATAGTCCGTCTCCTGGGTCTCCCAGGTGATGATGCCGTCCTTGACGTACACCTTCCACCGACAGGAGCCGGTGCAGTTGACCCCGTGGGTGGAGCGCACGACCTTGTCGTGACTCCACCGGTCCCGGTAGAAGACGTCGCCGCTCCGCCCGCCCTCCTTGGAGAGGGTGCGCAGATCGGCGGAGGTCTCGCCCCGCCGGAAGAACCGCCCGGTACGCAGCAGCAGATCACTGGCCGTGCCGTCCATCCCGCCGGTGCCTCTGGCGTCGGTCGCGGGCACGGATGCTCCTCTCGGCCGGCTTCACCTCAGGGCACCATCGACGGGTGGGGGGCGCATGCCCGGGGGGCCGAAGGGGTGAGGGACGGCGTCCGGCGCCGTGATCCCCGATCGGCGCGAGGGGCCGCCGGTCGCGCGGACCGGCGGCCCGGCACGCGGCCGTTCAGCCCTGCACGACGGTGATGTCCTGGTCCCGGACCGCGTGGAACGCGGGGAGCGGGAGGCCGCTCGCGCTCAGTTCCATGACCGTGGCCTGGACATGGGCCGCGCCCGGCTTGAGGTCGGCCGGTGCGCGCTTCTCCGAGTTGGTCCAGCGGTGCTCGGCGCCGTCGCACAGGGCCGAGGTCCCGCCGATGCCCTGGCTGACCCGGGGGTCGCTCTGGGAGACCGAGGAGGTCACGAAGACGGGCCCCGAGGCGCCCGTACAGCGGTAGGTGCCGGAGAGGGTGACGGTGCCGTCCGCCGCGACCGTGCCGGTCGGGTCGACGGTCACCTCCTCGGACGAGGCGGACAGGGCCACGGCGGACGGGGCGAGGAGCAGGAGCAGCGCGGCACCGGCGGCCGTGCCGACGGCCTGGCGGAACAACATGGGGTACCTCCGGGAGCGGGGACCTGGACAGGGTGCTCAACAGGTACCGGTCCAAGGCCCCGAGGGCGGTGATCATCACCCCTTTGGTGGCGAGTTGGCACCACTCCCCCGGTGGCGATTCGGCGCCGTCCGTCATGGGGACGTCCGAGAGTTGTCCTCGTGTTGTCACGCTTCACGGCCGGGTGTTCCGATCAGTTCGCCGCGCGCGCATGGTCTGTTCATGCGAGGGCGACGACAGCGCCGCCGACACTCCTCGCATCCCACGGAGGTGCACCATGTGTTCACACCGGTCTTCGTGCCCGTCCGCGGACACCGTCGTCCCGCACATCGTCTCGGCCCACCCCGAGCAGGGCTGGAACCTCCTGTGCAACGGCGCGATCGTGTTCGACGACAGCGGTGAACTGCTTCCCGACGGCAGTGTGGTCGCTCCGCACCGCGTCTTCGCCGGCCTGCTGGCCGTCGCGGCCTGATCCCGGGCCGCCGCGTGGGTCCTACGACAGCACGGCGAAGCCGTCGAGTTCGACCAGCGCCTGTTCGTCCCACAGGCGCACGGCGCCGATGACGGCCATCGCGGGGTAGTCGCGGCCTGCCAACCGGCGCCAGATACCGCCCAGTTCGGCGGCGTGGGCGCGGTAGTCGGCGACGTCCGTGGCGTAGACCGTGACCCGGGCGAGGTCCGCGGGAGCGCCGCCCGCCGCGCGCAGCGCGGTCAGCAGATTGGCCAGCGCCCTCTCGAACTGCTCGGGCAGGGTCTCCCCCACCACCTTCCCGTCCACGTCCAGCGCGGTCTGTCCGGCCAGGAAGACGACCCGGGAGCCGGTGGCGACGACGGCGTGGGAGAAGCCGGCCGCCGGGGAGAGCCCGGGTGGATTCACCCGCTCGGCGGTCATCGGGACACCTCTCCTGCCGGCAGCCCGGCGGTCCGGTACAACTCCTTGGCGATGATGGTCCGTTGGACCTCGCTGGCCCCTTCGTAGATGCGCGGCGCGCGTACCTCGCGGTAGAGGTGTTCGAGGAGATGGCCCCGGCGCAGGGCACGGGCTCCGTGCAGCTGGACGGCCGCGTCGACGACGTACTGGGCCGTCTCGGTCGCGAGCAGTTTCGCCATCGCCGCCCGCCGGGGGACGTCCGCCGCCCCCGCGTCGTACGCCGTCGCGGCCGCGTACACCATCAGGCGGGCCGCCTCGGTGCGCAGGGCCATCTCGGCGACCTGGTGGGACACGGTCTGGAGGTCCTTGAGCGGGCCGCCGAACGCCTCGCGCCGTGCCGTGTGCGCGAGCGTCGCGTCCAGCGCGGCCTGCGCCATGCCGACGGCGAAGGCGCCCACGCTCGGCCGGAAGAGGTTGAGGGTGTTCATGGCGACCCGGAATCCGTGGCCGGTCTCGCCGAGGACGTCGTCCGTCGTGACGGGTACGGCGTCGAAGGCGAGGGCGCCGATGGGGTGCGGGGAGAGCATGTCGAGCGGGGTGCCGGTGAGGCCGGGGCGGTCGGCGGGGACGAGGAAAGCGGTGACGCCGCGGGCGCCGGCCCCGGGCGCGGTGCGCGCGAAGACGGTGTAGAGGTCGGCTTCGGGGGCGTTGGAGATCCAGCATTTCTCGCCGGTGAGCCGCCAGCCGCCGGTGCCGTCCTCGTCTGCCCGCAGGGCCAGCGCGGCGGCGTCCGAGCCCGCGCCGGGCTCGCTCAGCGCGAAGGCCGCGACGGCGCCGCCGTCGGTGACCCGGGGCAGCCAGTGGGCGCGCTGGGCCGGGGTTCCGTACGCGTGGACGGGATGGGCGCCGAGCCCCTGGAGGGCCAGCGCGGTCTCGGCCTCGGTGCAGACCTGGGCGAGGGACTCGCGCATCAGACAGAGGTCGAGGGCGCCGGAGGAGAACAGCCGGGAGAGCAGCCCGAGCCGGCCGAGTTCGGCGACGAGCGGCCGGTTGACATGGCCCGGCTCGCCCTTGTCGGCCAGGGGGCGCAGTTGCTCCGCGGCCAGCGCGCGCAGTTCGGCACACCAGGCGGTCTGCCCCGGATCGAGCGAGAATGCGGTCATTGCCCGTCCCCTCTCCCCATCGGACGCCACCCACGTTATCGCGAACCGTTGACTGTCGTCACCAACACGATACGCTCCTTGTGCGAGCCCACCACGACGCCCACCGAGGCGGCCCACCAAGGCAAGGGGGCGAGACGCCATGGACCTTGTGGATCCCCTGGATCCCGCGGAAACGGGGCCGGCACGCTCGGCCCACGTCGACACCTTCGCGCGCGACCATCTGCCGCCTCCCGGGCAGTGGCCCGAACTCCGCTTCGACCTGCCCGGGCTGCGCTACCCCGCCCGGCTCAACTGCGCCGCCGAACTCCTCGCGGACACCGACCCCGAACGCCCGGTGTTCCGTACCCCGTCCGGCGCGCCGTGGACGTACGGGCAACTGCGCGCCCGTGTCGACCGGATCGCCCATGTGCTGACCGGCGAGCTGGGTGTCGTCCCGGGCAACCGGGTGCTGCTGCGCGGTCCGACCACACCGTGGCTGGCCGCCTGCTGGCTGGCGGTGCTGAAGGCGGGCGCGATCGCCGTCACCGTGCTGGCGCAGCAGCGGCCGCACGAACTCGGCACGATGTGCGGGATCGCGCGGGTGACGCACGCCCTGTGCGACGTCCGCTCGGTCGACGACCTGGTCAAGGCGGAGGTCCCCGGACTCCGGGTCACGACGTACGGCGGTGACGCGCCGGACGATCTGCTCCTGCGGATCACCGGCGCTCCCGACGAGCCGTTCGACGCGGTGGACACGGCGGCCGACGACGTGGCGCTGATCGCGTTCACCTCGGGCACCACCGGCCGGCCCAAGGGCTGCATGCACTTCCACCGCGATGTGCTGGCGATCGCGGACACGTTCTCGAAGCATGTGCTGCGGCCGCGCGAGGACGATCTCTTCGCCGGCAGTCCTCCCCTGGGCTTCACGTTCGGGCTCGGCGGTCTCGTGGTCTTCCCGCTGCGTGCCGGCGCCTGTTCGCTGCTGCTCGAACAGGCGGGCCCCAGGCAGCTGTTGCCCGCGATCGCGGAGCACCGGGTCTCCGTGCTGTTCACCGCTCCGACCGCCTACCGGGCGATGCTGACGGAACTGGCGGAACCGGCCGGGCACGACATCGGGTCGCTGCGGCGCTGCGTGTCCGCCGGCGAGAACCTGCCCGCAGCGACCTGGCGGGACTGGCAGGAGCGCACCGGGCTCCGCATCATCAACGGCATCGGCGCCACCGAACTGCTGCACATCTTCATCTCCGCCGCCGACGACGACATCCGCCCCGGTACGACGGGCGTGCCGGTGCCGGGCTGGCGGGCGCGCGTGGTCGACGCGGACGGGACGCCGGTGCCGGACGGTGAACCCGGTCTGCTCGCCGTGCGCGGCCCGGTCGGCTGCCGGTATCTCGCCGACCCCCGGCAGCGGGAGTACGTACGCGACGGCTGGAACATCACCGGCGACACCTATGTACGCGACTCCGAGGGCTACTTCCGCTATGTGGCCCGCGCGGACGACATGATCATCTCGGCGGGGTACAACATCGCGGGGCCCGAGGTCGAGGACGCGCTGCTGCGGCACCCGGACGTTCTGGAGACGGCCGTCGTCGGGCGGTCCGACGATGCGCGCGGGCAGGTCGCGGTCGCCTACACCGTGCTCAAGGAGGGTGCCCGCCGGGACGCCGAATCGCTGCGAGCCTTCCTCAAGTCCGAGCTGGCGCCGTACAAGTGCCCCCGGGAGATCATCTTCCTGGACGCGCTGCCACGGACCGCCACGGGCAAGCTCCAGCGTTTCAGGCTGCGGGAGGAGAACCGTTCCGGCGACCGTGCCGACAGGGGTACGGACACCCCGCCGGCCCCCGCGCCCGAGGCCGCGGACTCCGCTCCCGAGGGCGACTTGCCCGCGAGCGGCGATCCCAAGTGATCTTGGCCCACTAGAGTGATGAGCGTGTCAGAGCACCACGCCCCCCGGTCCCTCATCGTCACCTTCTACGGCGCCTACGGCCGTTTCGCTCCCGGCCCGGTGCCGGTGGCCGAGTTGATCCGGCTCCTCGCCGCGGTCGGCGTGGACGCGCCCTCGGTGCGCTCGTCGGTGTCCCGGCTCAAGCGCCGCGGGCTGCTGGAACCGGCGCGCACCGCGGCGGGCTCCGCGGGGTACGCGTTGTCGCCGGACGCACGGCAGTTGCTCGACGACGGCGACCGAAGGGTGTACGCGACGGCGCCCCCGCAGGACAGCGGCTGGGTGCTCGCCGTCTTCTCCGTGCCCGAGTCGGAGCGCCAGAAGCGGCATGTCCTGCGCTCGCGGCTGGCCGGTCTCGGCTTCGGCACGGCCGCTCCCGGCGTGTGGATCGCCCCGGCACGGCTGTACGAGGAGACCCGGCACACCCTGGAACGGCTGCGGCTCGACGGATACGTGGAACTGTTCCGCGGCGAGCATCTGGGGTACGCCGCCACGGCCGACGCGGTGGGGCGCTGGTGGGACCTGACCGCGATCGCCAAGGAGCACGAGGCGTTCCTCGGCCGGCACGCGCGGGTGCTGCACACCTGGGAGGAGCGGACGGACACGCCGCCGGAAGAGGCCTACCGCGACTATCTGCTCGCTCTCGACTCCTGGCGCCATCTCCCCTACACCGACCCGGGGTTGCCCGCGGCCCTGCTCCCCGAGGGCTGGCCCGGCGCCCGCTCGGCCGTCGTCTTCCGGGCACTCCACGAGCGACTGCGGGACGCCGGCGCGGAGTTCGCCGGAGTGCCCCCGTGGTCCGGACACCCGGATTCTCTCAAGTACCCAGGGTGAGACGGGGTTTGGGGGCGTCCGTACGGCCGGTCTGCGGGCGCCGGCTGCCCGCGCGGTAGGGCGCGGGCCAGCCTGCGCCCGGCCCCTCGTAGCCCTGTTCGGCGGCCGCGTGCAGCGTCCAGTTCGGGTCGTACAGGTGCGGCCTGGCGAGCGCGCACAGGTCCGTGCGCCCGGCCAGGATCAGGGAGTTGACGTCGTCCCAGGAGGAGATCGCGCCGACGGCGATCACCGGGATGCCGGTCTCGTGACGGATCCGGTCCGCGTACGGCGTCTGGTAGGAGCGGCCGTACTCGGGGCGCTCGTCCGCCACCACCTGGCCGGTCGACACGTCCACCGCGTCGGCGCCGTGGGCGGCGAAGGCCCTGGCTATCGCCACGGCGTCGTCCCCGGTGGTGCCGCCCTCGGCCCAGTCCGCGGCGGAGATACGGACGGTCATCGGCCGTTCCGCGGGCCACACCGCCCGTACCGCGTCGAAGACTTCGAGCGGGAAGCGCAGCCGTTTCTCCAGCGATCCGCCGTAGGCGTCGGTCCGCAGGTTGGTCAGCGGGGAGAGGAAGCCGGAGAGGAGGTAGCCGTGGGCGCAGTGCAGTTCGAGGAGGTCGAAGCCGCAGCGGGCGGCTCGGCAGGCGGCCGCGGTGAACTGCTCGCGCAGATCGGTGAGCTGGGCCCGCGACAGCGCGCGGGGGGTCTGGCTGCCCGGCTTGTACGGGAGCGGGGAGGCGGCCACGAGCGGCCAGTTGCCGTCCGGGAGGGGTTCGTCGATGCCCTCCCACATCACCCGGGTCGAGCCCTTGCGGCCGGCGTGGCCGAGCTGGAGGCCGATCGCGGTGCCGGGGGCCTGACGGTGCGTGAAATCCACGATCCGGCGCCAGGAGTCGGCCTGCCGTGCGGTGTAGATGCCCGCGCAGCCGGGCGTGATGCGGCCCTCCTCGCTGACGCACACCATTTCGGTCATCACCAGTCCGGCGCCGCCGAGGGCCCGCGCGCCCAGGTGGACGAGGTGGAAGTCGCCTGGGACGCCGTCCACGGCCGAGTACATGTCCATCGGTGAGACGACGACCCTGTTGCGCAGGGTCAGGCCCCGCAGCCGGAACGGGGTGAACATGGGCGGGGTGCCGGGCGGGCAGCGGAATTCCCGCTCGACCGCGGCCACGAAGTGCGGATCGCGCAGCCGCAGGTTGTCGTGGGTGACGCGGCGGCTGCGGGTGAGGAGGTTGAACGCGAACTGCCGGGTGGGCTGGCCGAGATAGCGCCCGAGGTTCTCGAACCAGTCGAGGCTCGCGCGGGCGGCCCGCTGGGTGGAGGCGACGACCGGGCGCCGTTCCTCCTCGTAGGCCGCCAACGCCTCTTCCAGCGAGGGCTGTTCCTCCAGGCAGGCGGCGAGTGCGAGCGCGTCCTCGACGGCGAGCTTGGTGCCGGAGCCGATGGAGAAGTGGGCGGTGTGCGCCGCGTCACCGAGCAGGACCAGATTTCCGTGCGACCAGCGGCCGTTGACGATGGTCCGGAACGTCGTCCACGCCGACTTGTTGGCGCGCAGCGGGCGTCCGCCGAGGGCGTCCGTGAAGATCTTGCCGCACCGCTCGACGGACTCCACCTCGTCGAGGTCCGCGAACCCCGAGGCGTGCCAGACCTCTTCGCGCATCTCGATGATGACGGTGGAGGCGTCGGCCGAGTACGGGTAGCCGTGGAGCTGCATCACGCCGTGTTCCGTCTCGGCGATCTCGAAGCGGAAGGCGTCGAAGGCGAAGTCGGCGGCGAGCCAGATGTAGCGGCAGCGGTGCTCCTCGACGGACGGCCGGAAGACCTCCGCGTGGGCCGCGCGCGTGAGGCTGTGCACGCCGTCGGCGGCGACGGTGAGGTCGTACGCCGTCATCAGTTCGTCCACGGGCGGGGCCTCGGCCGTGAAGCGCAGATCGACGCCGAGCGAGCGGCAGCGTTCGTGCAGGATCTCCAGGAGCCGGCGCCGTCCGAGCGCGGCGAAGCCGTGGCCGCCGGAGGTGTGGCGCACTCCGCGGTGCACGATGTCGATGTCGTCCCAGCGGACGAACTCGGCCTGGAGCGCCGCGTAGACGACCGGGTCGGCGTGCTCGATGCCGCCCAGGGTCTCGTCGGAGAGGACGACGCCGAAGCCGAAGGTGTCGTCGGGCGCGTTGCGTTCCCAGACGGTGATCTCGCGGTCCGGGTCCAGGCGTTTGAGGAGAGCCGCGGCGTAGAGTCCACCGGGGCCTCCGCCGATCACCGCGACGCGCATCGCGCCGCCGCCCACGGAGGCGTGCACACTGCCGCCGCCTGCGGAGGCGTGCGTACCGCCGCCGTCCGCACCGCGCCCGCCCGCGGAGCCGTCCGCGCGGCCGGCCCCGGCACGGCCCTCGCGTTCCCCGGTGCCCTCGTCCGTGCGCATCCGGCCCTCACCTCCCCTGCCACTTCGGGGCCCGCTTCTCCGTGAAGGCCGCGTGGAACTCGGTGTAGTCCTCGCCGTTCATGAGCAGGGCCTGGGTCGCGGCGTCCAGTTCGACGGCGGCCGCGAGCGGCATGTCGAGTTCGGCGGTGAGCAGCGCCTTGGTCTGGGCGTACGCGAGGGCCGGGCCGTCGGCGAGGCGGCGGGCCAGCGCCTGGGCGCCCTCGTCGGCGTGCCCCTCGTCGGTGAGTTCGCTGATCAGCCCGATGCGCTCGGCCTCGGGCGCCCGCACCGGTTCGCCGAGCATCAGCAGCCGGGTGGCGTGGCCGAGCCCGACCACCCTGGGCAGCAGATAGGCCGCGCCCATGTCGCCGCCGGACAGTCCGACCCGGGTGAAGAGGAAGGCGAAGCGTGCGCTCGGGTCGGCCACCCGGAAGTCCGCGGCCAGCGCCAGCACGGCTCCGGCGCCCGCCGCCACCCCGTGCACCGCGGCGATCACCGGGAACGGGCACTCCCGTACGGCCCTGACGACCTGCCCGGTCATCCGGTTGAAGTCGAGGAGCTGGGCGGTGTCCATGGAGAGGGTCGCGCCGATGATCTCGTCGACGTCGCCGCCGGAGCAGAATCCGCGGCCCTCGCCCGCGAGCACCAGGGCGCGCACGGACCGCTCGCGGGAGAGCTCGGCGAGCAGGTCGCGCAGGTCGGCGTAGGCACCGAAGGTGAGGGCGTTGAGTTTGTCGGGGCGGGCCAGCGTGACCGTGGCGACGCCGTCGGTGAGCTCGTACCTCAGATGCTGCCAGTCGGGGGTGCGGCCGGCGGAGCCGGTGAAGGGACTCATGGCGGGCGGCCTCCTAGGGCGGGGGCGACGCTGTGCGGCTGTCTCTCCAACTTATCACTCATTCATGACTGTCGTCATGATGGCGCGATAGATGGATCGCGGTGCCGGTCGGCCGGCCCGCGATCGCTCCTCCCGGGGCAGCAGGGCGCGGCACGGATGTATGTGACATGAAGTGACGCGATGACTGCGAGTCGTGAAGCGACGATCGCGCGCGGTGATGAAGAGGCGACATTCCGTGAAGGGACGGCCGCGAGGGGACCGCGGCGCGTCACCGCGTCACGGATCGTCGACAGCCGTGTAACGGCGGGAGCGGACGCGGGAGGAGGGCCGTTCGTCCGGGTACACATCCCGTATCGGACCGAACGTCCCGAAAGGAGGCCTCGGCCTCCCGCGGACACTTCGGCCGATGTCCAGAGAAAGCCCACCGCGCGCGTTTCCCCGACCGCCCCGTACCATTCCTAAGGTTGTAAGCAGGACAGCCTGCTCCACGAACGGACCCGCCTTGTACGACACACCAGCACCCGCCTTCTGGCGCATCGCGCTGCCGCACACCGTCGCGGCCGTGCCGGTGGCGCGCGCCCTGGTCCGCAGGGCACTCGCGGAACGGAAGCACGCGGCCGACTGCGACACCGCCGAGCTGCTCACCGCGGAGCTGGTCGCCAACGCCGTCGAGCACACCGCGGGCGACGGACCGATAGAGCTGGTCGTGGAGCTGCTGCCGACCGGCTGCCGGGTAGAGGTGCACGACCCGGACCCGGTACCGCCCCTCGATCTCACCCTGCCGCACCCGCCCGGCGAACCGGATCCCTGGCAGGAGCACGGGCGCGGCCTGCTGCTGCTGCGCGCCCTCAGCTCGGCCTGTGGACACCGCCCCACCGACTCGGGCAAGGCGGTCTGGTTCAGACTGCCCGTGATCCCCGCGCAGCGGCAGCCGGCGCTCTAGCTCCGGCTCCAGTCCCCAAGGCTCCAGAGCTCCGGCTCCAGAGCTCCGACTCCGGCTCCAGCTCCAGCTCCAGCTCCAGCTCCAGCTCCAGCTCCAGCTCCAGCTCCAGCTCCAGCGGCGGGACGGCGTACGGAGCGATCAGGCCAGGGTGGCGACCATGATCGCTTTGATGGTGTGCAGCCGGTTCTCGGCCTGGTCGAACACGACGGAGTGCGCCGACTCGAAGACCTCGTCGGTGACCTCCAGCGAGTCCAGCCCGTGCACCTCGTACAGGTCACGGCCGACCTGGGTGCCGAGGTCGTGGAAGGCCGGCAGGCAGTGCAGGAACTTGACGTCCGGGTTGCCGGTGGCGCGGAGCACGTCCATGGTCACGGCGTACGGGCCGAGGGCGGCGATGCGCTCGGTCCACACCTCCTTGGGCTCCCCCATGGAGACCCAGACGTCGGTGGCCACGAAGTCGGCACCCCGGACACCCTCGCCCACCCGCTCGGTCAGGGTGACGCTGCCACCGCTCTTCGCGGCGAGTTCGCGGGCCTTCGCGACGATCTCGTCGGCCGGCCAGTAGGCCTGCGGAGCCACTATCCGTACGTCCATGCCGAGCAGCGCGCCGGTGATCAGATATGAGTTGCCCATGTTGAAACGGGCGTCACCCAGATAGGCGAAGGCGATCTCGCCGACCGGCTTGGCGCAGTACTCGGTCATCGTGAGGACGTCGGCCAGCATCTGGGTGGGATGCCAGTCGTCGGTGAGGCCGTTGTAGACCGGCACTCCGGCGTGGGCGGCCAGCTCCTCCACCGAGGCCTGACTGTCGCCGCGGTACTCGATGGCGTCGAACATGCGGCCGAGCACGCGGGCGGTGTCCTTCACCGACTCCTTGTGCCCGATCTGCGAGCCGACCGGGTCCAGATAAGTCGTCGAGGCACCCTGGTCCGCGGCCGCGACCTCGAAGGCGCAGCGGGTGCGCGTCGAGGTCTTCTCGAAGATCAGCGCGATGTTCCTGCCCCCGAGATACCGCGTCTCCGCCCCGTCCCGCTTGGCCGCCTTGAGCTCGGCGGCCAGCTCGACCAGGCCGAGGAACTCCCCCTCCGTGAAGTCCAGCTCCTTGAGGAAGTGACGGCCGGCGAGGGCGGTCGGGACTGTCGCCATGGGGGCGCTCCAGGGATGACGGGGGCGAGGACGGGACCGGACGTCTGGAATTCTATACGACGCTCAGCATTTATATGCGGTCTGTCGTTCGACTCGACGCACCGGCCCCCTGACCCGAGCGCGACCTCCGGCAGGAGAACGCCTACACGGGGTCCCGTTCGACGGGGCAGCTCATGCAGCGCGGACCGCCTCTCCCCCGGCCCAGCTCACTGCCCGGGATCTCGATCACCTCGATGCCCTGCTTGCGCAGATGGGTGTTGGTGGTGGAGTTGCGCTCGTAGGCGATGACGACTCCCGGTTCGACGGCGAGGACGTTGCACCCGTCGTCCCACTGCTCCCGCTCGGCCGCGTGCACGTCCTGCGTGGCGGTCAGGACGCGGATCTCGTTGAGGCCGAGCGCCGCGGCGATGGCGCGGTGCATGTGCTCCGGAGGGTGGTCGGTGACCTTCAGCTCCTTGTCCCCAGCGCCCGGCTCGATGGTGTACGAGCGGAGCATGCCCAGCCCGGCGTACTGCGTGAAGATGTCGCCGTCGACCATCGTCATCACGGTGTCGAGGTGCATGAGCGCCCGCCGTTTGGGCATGTCGAGCGCCACGATGGTGCGGGCCGAGCCGGCCGCGAACAGCTTGTGGGCGAGCATCTCGACGGCCTGGGGCGTGGTCCGCTCGCTCATGCCGATGAGCACCGCGCCGTTGCCGATGACGAGGACGTCGCCGCCCTCGATGGTGGACGGGTAGTCCGCCTGCCCCTCCGACCAGAGGTTGAAGCCCTCCCCGCGGAAGAGCGGGTGATGCCGGTAGATCGCCTCGAAGTGCACGGTCTCGCGCTGCCGGGCCGGCCAGCGCATGGCATTGATGGAGACCCCGTCGTAGATCCAGGCCGAGGTGTCACGGGTGAAGAGATGGTTGGGCAGCGGCCGCAGCAGGAAGTCGTCGAGGTCCATGACGTGGAAGCGCACGGAGGTGGGTTCCGCGTGCGCGTCCAGGAACTCGCGCTTGGTCATGCCGCCGACGAGCACGGACGCCAGGTCGGCCGCGGGCATGGCCTCGAAGGCGGCCCGGAGGTGGTCGGTGGCGAGCGGCCCGTACTCCTTCTCGTCGAAGACCCGGTCCAGTACGAGCGACCTGGCCGCCCCGATCGCCAGGGCCTCGGCGAGCAGGTCGCCGAAGAGGTGGACGGTGACCCCGCGGTCGCGCAGCACGTCGGCGAACCCGTCGTGTTCCGCGCGCGCCCGGCGCACCCACAGCACGTCGTCGAAGAGAAGCGCGTCCTTGTTGCTGGGGGTGAGCCTTTTGAGCTCGAGATCGGGCCGGTGCAGGATGACGCGGCGCAGCCGCCCGGCCTCGGAGTCGACATGGAATCCCATGCCTCCATCCTGACCATCCGGACGCGTGTTCACCCGCGGATCGCCCGAGCCGCACCGCATTCATTTCGTCCCCTTGACGATAAGCGGGTTCTTTATTATCGTCCCAGTGACGACAACGAGGCAGCAAAGCCGCCGGGATCGCCCGGCGGGGGTACTCATGGCCGACATCACGCGACGCCTCGGCTGGCGCCATCTGCGCGGGGCGCCCACCGTCCACGTCCGGCACCACAGGTCGGGACAACTGGTCCACGACGGCCCCGGACTCAGCTTCTGGTACCGCTCACTGACCGCCGCGCTCTCCGAGGTCCCCGTCGACGACCGCGAGTTGGCGATGACCTTCCACGCCCGTACGTCCGACTTCCAGGACGTCGCGGTGCAGGCGACCGTCACCTACCGGATCAGCGACCCCGCCGTCGCGGCCTCCCGCCTCGACTTCTCCATAGACCCCGACTCCGGCGCCTGGCGCGGCACCCCGCTGGAGCAGCTGGGCTCCCTGCTGACCGAGACGGCCCAGCAGCACGCGCTCGACGTGCTGGCCCGTACCTCACTGGCGTCCGCCCTGGTCGACGGCGTCGCGGCGGTACGGGAGCGGGTCACGGACGGCCTCGCCGCCGAGCCCCGGCTGCCCGCCACCGGCATCGAGGTGGTCGCGGTGCGGGTCGTCGCGCTGCGGCCCGAGCCCGAGGTGGAACGGGCGCTGCGCACCCCCGCCCGCGAGCAGATCCAGCAGGACGCGGACAAGGCGACGTACGAACGCCGGGCGGTCGCCGTCGAGCGGGAGCGCGCCATCGCCGAGAACGAACTCGCCAGCCGCATCGAACTCGCCCGGCGCGAGGAGCAGTTGGTCGAACAGCAGGGCACGAACGCGCGCCGCGAGGCCGAGGAGCGCGCGGCGGCCGACGCGGTGCGCGCCGGGGCGGAGGCGGACCGCACGGTACGGCTGGCCGAGGCGGAGGCCACCCGGTCGCTACGGCTCGCCGAGGCGGAGGCCACGCGCAAGGTGCGGCTCGCGGGGGCCGAGGCGCAGGCGGAGCGCGAGGTCGGCGCGGCGCGGGCCGAGGCGCAGGCGGCCTGGCTGCGGGTCCACGGAGACGTCGATGTGACCACGCTGCACGCCCTGACCGGGAACCGGCTCGCGGAGAACCTGCCGCGGATCGAGAACCTCACCGTGTCGCCGGACGTCCTCACCGGGCTGCTCGCCAAGCTGAGCAACGGAACCGCGGGGGACCCGGCGTGAGTCTGGCGCCCCGGGTCGTCCTCGTCCACCGGACCACCGAGTACGAGGAGTTGACGGCCCGGCACGGGACGCACGGGCAGGCGGCGTTCTTCCTGTCCTCCCGCGGCCGGGACATAGCGGAGGTGTACGAACGCCACCAGCGCTCCCGCGAGGCGCTCGCCGCGGTCGTGTCGGCCATTCCGCTGACCTGGCGTCAGGCGCGCGTGGAACGGGCCGACTTGGACCGCTTCCTGTTCGCGCCGGAGGACGTGGTCGTCGTGGTCGGACAGGACGGGCTGGTCGCGAACGTCGCCAAGTACCTGTCGGGACAGCCGGTGGTGGGGATCGACGCCGACCCGGGGCGCAATCCGGGCGTGCTGGTGCGGCACCGGCCCGCCGACGCGGGCGCGCTCCTCGCCTCGGCGCACGGGGGCGGCGCCGACGAGCTGACCATGGTCGAGGCGGTCGCGGACGACACGCAGCGGCTGGTCGCCCTCAACGAGATCTATCTGGGGGCCGCGGGCCATCAGACGGCCCGGTACCGCCTGGGGCTCGACGAGTACGGGGGTGCCGTCGAGCCCCAGGCGTCCTCCGGAGTGCTCGTCGGGACCGGGACCGGGGCCACCGGCTGGCTCCGG
Organism: Streptomyces sp. NPDC005281; assembly: GCF_040607495.1. Lineage (NCBI taxonomy): Bacteria > Bacillati > Actinomycetota > Actinomycetes > Kitasatosporales > Streptomycetaceae > Streptomyces > Streptomyces sp. NPDC005281. The sequence continues at coordinate 92,787 of NZ_JBEXGX010000008.1, forward strand.
TCGGTGTGGCAGCAGCGGGGCGAGCGGCTGCCGCTGCCGGGACCCACGGACGGACGTCTGCTCTGGTTCGTCCGCGAGGCCTGGCCGTCGCCGGCCACGGGCACCTCGCTCGTGGCCGGCGAGCTCACCGGGACCGGACGGCTGTCCCTCACGGTGGAGTCCGACCGGCTCATCGTGTTCGGGGACGGGATGGAGGGGGACGCGCTGGAGCTTGTCTGGGGGCAGACGGTGCAGGTGGGGGTGGCGGAGGTTCGGCTCCGCCTGGTCGGCTAGGTTCGCTTCGCTCCCCCGCCGCCCGGCGGCCCCGGACCCCGCCGGGCCCCGCCGCCCTGACCGGGCCCCCTCCGGGCGGGTCTGTTGCATGTGCCCCGGCGGGGGGCGGGTTCGGCTGCGGGCCCGGCGGGGGCGGGTCGCGCCGTTCCCCGCGCCCCTTGCGGGGCTCCCTCGCCCGGGACACAGCGCCCCGCCCAGTAGGCGGACCCGCTACAGGCGGGGGTCCACCGGTTCGGATTCCAGGGAGAGGACTCCGAAGACCGCCTCGTGGACGCGCCAGAGGGGTTCGCCCTCGGCCAGGCGGTCCAGGGCCTCGAGGCCGAGCGCGTACTCGCGGATGGCCAGGGACCGCTTGTGGTTGAGGAAGCGGCCGCGCAGCCGGGCGAGGTTCTCCGGGCGGGTGTACTCCGGGCCGTAGATGATCCGGAGGTACTCGCGCCCCCGGCACTTGATGCCGGGCTGAACCAGCCGACCGTGACCGCCGCGCACCACCGCGCCGACCGGCTTCACGACCATGCCCTCGCCGCCGCGGCCGGTCATCTCCAGCCACCAGTCGACACCGGCCCGCACCGACTCCGGGTCGCCGGTGTCGACGAAGAGCCTCCGGGTCGTGTGCAGCAGCCCGCTCCCGTCGTTCTCCACGAGCCGGTCGATCAGGGCGAGTTGCTCGTCGTGGGGCAGCCCGGCGAGGCTCCGGCCCTGGACGGCCAGGATCTGGAACGGTGCCAGGCGGACACCTTCGAGGCCGTCCGTGGTCCAGCAGTAGCGGCGGTACGCGTCCGTGAACGCCTGTGCGTCCGTTGCCCGTTCACGCTGGCGCGACAGCAGCTCCCCGACGTCGATGCCCCGTGCCGCCACCCCTTCGAGCGCGGTCAGCACGCCCGGGAACACCGCCCCGGACGCGGCGCCGACAGCGGCGTACTGACTGCGCAGCAGCCCGGACGCCTTCAGCGACCACGGCATCAACTCGGCGTCCAGCAGCACCCAGTCGGTGCCCAGCTCCTCCCAGAGCCCGGCCTCGGTCGCGGCGGCGCGCACCCGGCCGAGGATCTCCTCGGTGACGGCGGCGTCGTCGAAGAACGGACGGCCGGTACGGGTGTACAGCGACCCGGTGGGGCCGTCGACGCCGAACCGCTCGCGTGCCACGTCGGCGTCCCGGCAGACCAGGGCCACCGCGCGCGACCCCATGTGCTTCTCCTCGCACACGACCCGCGCGACCCCGTCCTCCTGGTACTGGGCGAAGGCCTCGGCGGGGTGCTCCAGGTAGCCCTCGAGGTGCGAGGTCGCGGTCGGCGCCATGGTCGGCGGGAGGTACGGGAGCAGCCGGGGGTCCACCGCGAAGCGGCTCATGACCTCCAGCGCCGCCGCCGCGTTCTCCTCGCGGACGGCCACCCGTCCGGCGTGACGGGTCTCGACGGCCCTGCGGCCGTGCACGTCCGCGAGGTCCAGCGGACGGCCCTCGTGACCGCCCGGCGCCTCGGTGGCCAGCGGCTTGGCCGGCTCGTACCAGACCCGTTCGGCCGGTACGTCGACGAGCTCGCGCTCCGGCCAGCGCAGCGCGCTGAGCTTGCCGCCGAACACGGCGCCCGTGTCGAGGCAGATGGTGTTGTTGAGCCAGGTGGCGGTGGGGACCGGGGTGTGTCCGTACACCACCGCCGCGCGGCCCCGGTAGTCCTCCGCCCACGGGTAGCGCACGGGCAGCCCGAACTCGTCGGTCTCCCCCGTGGTGTCGCCGTACAGCGCGTGCGAACGCACCCGGCCCGAGGTGCGGCCGTGGTACTTCTCGGGCAGCCCGGCGTGGCAGACGACGAGGCGTCCGCCGTCGAGGACGTAGTGGCTGACCAGACCGTCGACGAACTCCCTCACGGTGGCGCGGAATTCCTCGCTCTCCCCGTCCAGCTGCTCGATGGTCTCGGCGAGTCCGTGCGTGTGCTGGACCTGGCGGCCCTTGAGGTAGCGGCCGAGCTTGTTCTCGTGGTTGCCGGGCACGCACAGGGCGTTGCCCGAACCGACCATGGACATCACGCGGCGCAGCACGCCGGGCGAGTCGGGACCGCGGTCGACGAGGTCGCCCACGAAGACGGCCGTACGGCCCTCGGGGTGCGCGCCGTCGACGTAGCCGAGCTTGCCGAGCAGGGTCTCCAGCTCGGAGGCGCAGCCGTGGATGTCGCCGACGATGTCGAACGGGCCGGTGAGGTGGGTCAGGTCGTTGAAGCGCTTCTCGGTCACCACCGACGCGTTCTCGACGTCCGCGACCCCGCGCAGCACGTGCACCTTACGGAACCCTTCGCGCTCCAACCGGCGCAGTGAGCGGCGCAGTTCGCGGATGTGGCGCTGGATGACGCGGCGCGGCATGTCGGCACGGTCGGTGCGCGCCGCGTTGCGCTCGGCGCAGACCTCCTCGGGCACGTCGAGCACGACGGCGATGGGCAGCACGTCGTACTTCCTGGCGAGTTCGATCAGCTGACGACGGCTCTCCTCCTGGACGTTGGTCGCGTCGACGACGGTCCGGCGGCCTGCCGCGAGCCGCTTGCCGGCGATGTAGTGCAGGACGTCGAAGGCGTCGCCGCTGGCGCTCTGGTCGTTCTCGTCGTCGGCGACCAGGCCCCGGCAGAAGTCGCTGGAGATGACCTCCGTCGGCTTGAAGTGCCGTCGCGCGAAGGTCGACTTGCCGGAGCCCGAGGCGCCGATCAGCACCACGAGGGAGAGGTCGGTGACGGGCAGGACGCGCCCCTGGTCGGTGTGCTCGCTCATGCGGCCTGCTCCTCCTTCGCGTTCGCGTTCCGGGTCGGGGTGGGGGTGGCGGTGGCCACGGTGAAGACGGCCATCTGGGTCGGCGGGCCGACCTCGGGGTCGTCGGGGCCGACCGGGGTGAACTCCACCTCGTAGCCGTGCCGTTCGGCGACCTTGCGGGCCCAGGAGCGGAACTCCTCACGGGTCCACTCGAAACGGTGGTCGCCGTGCCGGGAGTGCCCGGCCGGCAGGGTCTCCCAGCGGACGTTGTACTCGACGTTCGGGGTCGTCACGAGGACGGTCCGCGGGCGGGCGGAGCCGAACACCGCGTACTCCAGGGCGGGCAGCCGGGGCAGGTCGAGGTGCTCGATCACCTCGCTCAGCACGGCGGCGTCGTAGCCCTTGAGGCGGCGGTCGGTGTAGGTGAGCGAGCCCTGGACGAGCCGGACGCGCGCGGACTGCCGCTCGCCCATGCGGTCCAGCTTGAGCCGGCGCGAGGCGATGGTGAGCGCGCGTACCGACACGTCGACCCCGACGATCTCGGTGAACCGGGTGTCCTTGAGCAGGGCCTGCACCAACTGCCCCTGCCCGCAGCCGAGATCGAGGACCCGACCCGCGCCGGAGTCGGCCAGCGCGGCGAGGATCGCGTCCCGGCGCCGCACGGCGAGCGGCACCGGCTTCTCCTCGGTGTCGGTCTCCTCGTCGACGGCGTTGTCGATCTCCTCGACCGCGATGTCGTCGGTCTCGGCGAGCCGGGCGAGTTCGAGCCGCTCCATGGCCTCACGGGTCAGCGACCAACGCCGCGAGAGATAGCGGCTGGTGATCAGCTTGTGCTCAGGGTGGTCCGGCAGCCAGCCCTCGCCCGCCCGCAGCAGTTTGTCGACCTCGTCGGACGACACCCAGTAGTGCTTGGCGTCGTCGAGGACGGGGAGCAGCACATAGAGGTGACGCAGGGCCTCGGCGAGCGTCAGCCCCTCGGCCGCCAGTTCCAGGTGTACGTAGCGGGAGTCGCCCCACTCCGGAAAGTGCAGGTCGAGCGGCACGGCGTCGGCCTTCACCGTCCAGCCCAGCGGCTCGAAGAGCGCCCGGACGAGGTCGGCGCCGCCGCGTGCGGGCAGCGCGGGCACGTCGATGCGCAGCGGCCGGGTCTCGGCCGGCAGCTCGGGCCGGGCGGCGCACTGGCCCTTCATCGCGCTGGAGAAGACGGCGCTGAGTGCCACGGCCAGCAGTGAGGACGCGGCGTACGGGCGGTCGTTGACGTACTGCGCGAGTGCCGCGTCGGGGGCGCCACCGCGCCCCTTCCCCTTGCCGCGCCTGACCAGCGCCACCGGATCGACCTCCAGCAGCAGGGCCGCGGTGCACCGCTCGGCGGTCGCCTCGGGGTACAGGACATGCGCCGTTCCGTACGAGGTCGAGAACTTCTGCGCGTTGTCGGGATGCTTGTGCAGCAGAAAGCCGAGGTCGGTCGCGGGCCGCTCTGGGGTACCGGTGGTACTGATCGTCAGGAACACGGTGTGTCTGCCTCGAAACGTTTTCTGAGCTGTGGGGAGCCGGTGGGTCGTCCGGGCGGTACGCGGTGCGCACAGACCGGACGCCGGTGAACCGCAGCGTGGGCGCGCACGCCTCGGCCGTCGCCGCTCCCGGCTCCGCCGCGGCCCGCGCAGCCGTGGCCACGCCGCGCCGCGGCCGACCGCAGGGGCGACGCCTGCCCTCGGCGCGCCCCCACAACGTACAGCGGACTCCCCCAGGCGGGCCCGGGGATTTTCACCGCGCGCGGGCGGAACGGGCGGGGTCGCCCGGAGGGCAGCCGGACGTCGGCCGGGATCGGCCGAGGGGTGGCCGGAGGCCGGCCGAGCAGTGGATGGAGGTCGGCAGGGACCAGCGGGCCGGGTGTCAGTCGAGGAGTACCCGGAGGCCGGCCGAGCTGCGGCCCAGGGGCAGCCGGGAGGGCAGCCGGGTTTCAGGCGGAGGTTGCCGGTGCGGGGCGCTCGGCTTCGTCTCCGGCGTTCATGCCCGCGCCCGCGAGCAGGGCGGCGGCGGTGGCGAGGGCGAGGCCGTCCAGGCCCCGCCCCTGCATGACGGCCCGGACCCCGGATCCGTCGAAGACGACGGTCAGTTGGCGCGCCAGCAGCTCGGGGTCACCGGCGCCGCCGCGCTCCGCCTCCTGCCGGAAGAACTCGGTCAGCGCGTCCTTGGAGCGGCGGGCCACCAGGCTCGCGGGGTGGTCCGGGGCCTTCAGCTCGGCGGTCACGGCCACGAAGGGACAGCCGCGGTAGTCCGGGTGCGCGGCCATCTCCTCGAGGCGTTCGAAGACGTGCAGGACGCGCTCCCGCGGCGGCCGCCCGTCGTCCGGGGGCAGCAGGAACGCCAGATGGGCGGGCGCGCTGCGCTCCAGGCTCGCGGCCAGCACACCGTCCTTGCTGTCGAACAGCTGGTACATCGAGCGCTTGGACACCCCGGCCACCCGGCACAGCGCCTCGACACCGACGCCGACGCCCTCGCGGTAGAAGAGGTCGGCCGCGGCGTCGAGCAGCCGGTCGCGGGTCGGTGAACCGGTGGTCGCGGTCGGGGTCGCCTGAGTCATGAGCCCAGCCTACGTTCTCCGCTTGCCTCAAGGAAACCGATCGGTTTACAGTGTTAGTGATAGATGAAAACCGATCGGTTTACGATAGGGGCCGGTGCGGTGCGCGACACAGCGGCCGCTCTTCGACCGCTCCGTTTCCCGGTTCCAAGCGGCCCTCAAGAGGAGAAGCTCATGACCAGCATCGAAGGCTCGGTGGCGCTCGTGACGGGCGGCAGCCGCGGTATAGGCAAGGCCCTCGTGGACGCCCTCTACGAGCGCGGCGCCCGGAAGGTCTACGCGACCGCCCGCGACCCCCGCACCATCGGGCACCCCGACGCCGTGCCGCTGGCCCTGGAGGTCACCGACCCCGCGTCGGTCGCGGCCGCCGCCGCACGGGCCCAGGACGTCTCGGTGCTGATCAACAACGCGGGCGCGACGTCGCCGACGTCCTTCCTGGACTCCCCCGTCGAGGACGTACGGCGCGAGTTCGACATCAACTTCTTCGGGCCGCTCCTCACCACCCGGGCCTTCGTCCCGGTCCTGGAGCGCAACGGCGGCGGGCACATCCTCACCGTGCACTCGGTGCTGTCGTGGGTCACGGTGCCCGGCGCCGACGGCTACAGCGCCGCCAAGGCGGCCCTGTGGTCCCAGAGCAACGCCCTGCGGCTGGAGCTCCGGCCGCGCGGCATCAAGGTGACCGGGCTGCACGTCGGCTACGTCGACACGGATCTGACCGCGAGCCTCGACGTACCCAAGGTCACCGCGACCAGCGTCGCCGGGCAGGCGCTCGACGGGATCGAGACGGACGCCCACGAGGTCCTCGCGGACGCGCTCACCCGCCAGGTCAAGGCCGGCCTCTCGGGCGAGCTGAGCGATCTGTACCCCCAGCTCGCCGGGCAGCAGTAGCCCGCGCCGGACTTCGCCCCAGGGTCGCCGCACCCGCCCCGAGCCACGCCGACGGAGACGCCCGGCCCACCACGGGCGAAGACGTTCCGCTACAGGGAAAGCCGCGCCAGCGGTTCGACGGGGGACGCCTGTTGTGACCGGCGCATGATGGATACATGGATCTTCGAGTCTTCACAGAACCGCAGCAAGGCGCGACCTACGACACGCTGCTCCGCGTGGCCAAGGCCGCCGAAGACCTCCATTACGGAGCCTTCTTCCGCTCTGACCACTATGTGCACATGGGTTCCGTCGACGGGCTCCCCGGACCCACCGACGCGTGGATCACCCTGGCCGGCATCGCCCGCGAGACGAGCCGTATCCGGCTGGGCACTTTGATGACCGCCGGAACCTTTCGCCTCCCCGGCGTCCTCGCCATCCAGGTCGCCCAGGTCGACCAGATGTCGGGCGGCCGTGTCGAACTCGGCCTGGGCGCCGGCTGGTACGAGGCCGAGCACACGGCGTACGGCATCCCGTTCCCGAAGGAGAAGTTCGGCCGGCTGGAGGAGCAGCTCGCCGTCGTCACCGGGCTGTGGGCTACGCCGGTCGGCGAGCGTTTCACCTTCGACGGGACGTACTACCAGCTCAAGGACTCGCCCGCACTGCCCAAGCCCACGCAGCCGAAGGTGCCCGTCCTGATCGGCGGCCACGGCGCCAAGCGGACTCCCGCGCTCGCGGCGCGCTACGCCGACGAGTTCAACATCCCCTTCGCCTCGGTCGCGGACACGGAGCGGCAGTTCGGCCGGGTCCGCGCGGCGCTGGAGCAGGCCGGACGCGAGCCGGGCGAACTCGTCCACTCCAACGCCCTGGTGGTCTGCGTCGGCCGGAGCGACAGCGAGGTGAGGCGACGGGCGGACGCCATCGGCCGTGACGTCGACGAGCTGAAGGCGAACGGGCTCGCGGGTTCCCCGGCGGAGGTCGCCGAACGGATCGCCCTCTATCAGGCGGTCGGTTCGCAGCGGATGTATCTCCAGATGCTCGACCTCACCGACCTGGACCAGCTGGACCTGATCGCCTCCGAGGTGGCACCGCAGCTCGGCTGACCGCCTCCGGGCGATCGCGGGCCGCTGCCAGGAGGGCGGCCGGCCACGGGGGCAGCCGGCCAGGAGGGCGGCTGGTCAGGGTGCGGCCGGCCAGCGGGCAACCGGTCGGGGTGCCGCAGGTCAGGAGGGCGACCGCTCGGCCCAGCGGGCGGCGGGTCCGGGGGCGACCCGCAAGGGGCCGCCGCGGACTGAGGGACGGCGCCCGACCGCGGGGGCGCGGGAGTATGGGCGGCGGCATGAGGCTCGCGGGTCGCCTACCCCGCGGCCGAGTCCCGCTCCACCACGCGTTTCTCGTCCCGCACCGCGAGACGTCTCAGCATTTCCAGGACACGGTCCCTGGACTCGTCCGCCGCGTCGATCGCCTCCATGCACTGCCAGTACCTCCCCTCGTCGTCCGCCGCGCAGGCGATACCGACCAGGGCTATGCCGACCTCCGCGAGGAGGGCGCCGAGACAGAGCAGGGTCTCGCGCGCGTCGCCCAGCTCCGTGAGCCGGGCGGCCCGTAAGGCACCGACATCGAGGGCGTGGTCGCCGAGCACACCGCAGCCGCGGCCCGCCAGCTCGGTCAGCCCCAGGGCCTCGCCCCGGAGTTCAGGGGGTCCCGACACGGCGAGGCGGCTGCCGATCGCCTGTGCCAGGGAATGCGCCTGCCACGCCTCCGCCATCACCTCCGGAGTCTCGCCGCTCTCCGCCAGGGCACGTCTGCTCGCCACGATGAGCCGCACCGCCTCCATGAGCTGCCCCCGTCTGTACGACGCGCTCTCGCACGTCCGCCCGAACTCACCTGTTCACTACCCAGAGTGAGGGCGCTTGAGACGGAAAGCCAGAGGAAGCCCGAAATCTGTGGACACGGAATCGCATCGGAACGTCACGACCACTACAGAGAGTGTTGGATTCCGTTTCGCGGGTCGCGGGACGGCCGCCCCGTCAAGGGTTCTCCGGCACCGGGAACCTCCGCTCGTTGCGGTCGATCTTCGCGTCGAGGGCCGCGAGCGCGTCGATCCCCAGCACCTCGCAGAACTGGAGCAGATACGCGAGGACGTCCGCGACCTCGTCGGTGACGCGGTGCGCGGTGTCCGCGTCCCGCATCACACGGGCCGACTCGTCCGGCGTCAACCACTGGAAGATCTCGACGAGTTCGGACGCCTCCACGCTCAGGGCGGCGACCAGGTTCTTGGGGGTGTGGTACGGCTGCCAGTTCCGCGCGGCCGCGAACTCGGCCAGTCTGCGCTGAAGCGTCGCCACGTCCAGTTCACTCACGGCACCAGGTCTATCACCCCGGCCCGGTCCGCCCCGGGGCGCCGGGTCCTCCGCCATGATCACGCCCAGCCGACCCGCAGCCCTCGGACCACCGCCCCCGCCCGGCCCGCCCGTCCTCACGACGTCAGATCCACCACCGTCACGCCGGCCGTCCCGAGCGCGTGCGCCCCGTCGCCGACCGCGCCCAGCAGCCGGATGTGCCCCCGCTCGCACATCCGCGCCGCCAGCCGCACCAGTTCGCCGGCCTGCCGGGCGTCAAGCCCGCGGTCGAGGCCGTCGGCCAGGACCGTCAGCGACTGGAACGCGGCCGGGACCTCGCCCGCCGGGTCGACCTCCAGGACACCGGGCCCGGTGAGCAGCACGAGGGCGAGCGCGAGATATCTCAACTCGCCGTCCCCGAGCAGCCCGAGCGGCGTACGGACGCCGTCGCCGCGGTCGAGGAGGGCGCGGACCGTGCCGTCGCCGAGCACCTCGGCCAGGACGTCCGTGACGGGGCCCGCGCATCCGGCGCGGACCGCCGCGACCAGGTGGGCGTACCGCTGGCCGCACTCCGACCTTGTGCGCCACAGCACTTCGGCGAGGTTGCCGCAGCCGCGCAGCAGCCGTCCGGAGCCGAGCGGAACGGGGGACCGCATGGAGCCGGGGCCGGGATCGCAGACGTAGACGGACCGCAGGGCGAGCACCATCTGCTCGGCGGCGGCCAGGACTTGACGTTCCCCGGCGGTACGGCCCGCGACGCGCAGGGGCAGCAGCGCGGTGCCGAGGCGGTCGTCGGGGAGCGGGACCCGCGCCACCGCGGAAGCGCCACCGGTGTGCCAGGCCGCCTGGACGGACGGGCGTCCCGGGTCGCGCAGCGCCGTCTCCAGCAGGGTCCGCCCGCCCGCCGACAACCGCTCGCCCACGATGCGCAGTTCGGGTTCGGCCTGGACGGCGACGTCGAGCCGGACCGGGCCCTCGGGTCCGTCGACCGTGCAGCCGATACGGAAGCCCCGGCGCTGCTGGGCGTCGGGCCGCGACCGCTCGGGCACACAGGCGACCGGGTCCGGGAACACCTCGGAGAGCCCAGCCCCGGCGCCGAGCCGCGCCAGCGCCTCGTAGGCCCGCAGGGCGGCCGTCTTGCCGCTGCCGCTGGGGCCGGCGACAAGGGTCAGCGGTCCGAGCGGGAACCGGACGCGGCGGTGGGCGGCGAAGGCGGCGAGCCGCAGCTCGGTGACACCCGGACGGACCGGGCGCGCCTCCACCGCCGTGGGGGCTTCCGGAGAGGACAGAGTCATATGCGGACGGTAGGCCTCCGGCGTGAGGCGAACCGTTACAGCCGGGGAACCTTCCTACGATCGGGGGACGGGACCCCCGATCAAGGCCGGATCGGCACCAGGGGGCGTCAGACGCCGGGAACGCCGACCCCCTCCATCAGGCCGCGCACCTCGGTCCCCGGGGGCGTCAGCAGGAACACGTTCCGGTCGACCCGGTGCATGCCGCTGGCGAGGCCGAAGACCACGCCCGTACTGAAGTCCAGGACCCGCTTGGCGACCTCGGTCTCCGCGCCCGTCAGGTCGAGGAGGACGGGGATGCCGGACATGAGCGTCTCTGCGACGTCCCGGGCGTCCGCGAAGACGTTGACCCGCAGGACCACGAAGCGGCGCCGCGTCTCGGTCTCGGCCTCGGGTATCGACCGGTGACGCACCGCGGACGGCCAGGCGTCCCGGCCGCGCAACGGAACGACCTGGGCGAGCCCTTCCCACTGTTCATCGGTGACGTCGTGGCGGGTCATCGATCCACCCCGTCCTGGCTCGCACTCGTTGTCTGCACCGGGCAATTCTTACGCATGGTCACCCGTTCGGCCCAACAGCGACACGGTCCGCGACCCGGACCGGAAACCGGCGCGTGCGGCAAGCTACGCATATACGAACGTATCCATCGCGCCGAACAGCAAGCGAGGCCTCCCCATGAGCCTGAACATCCGCAATCAGCTCCCCGGCACCGTCACCTCCGTCACCCCCGGTGAGGTCATGGCGACGGTGAAGGTCCGGCTCGACGCCGGACAGGAGATCACCGCGGCCGTCACCCTGGAGGCCGTACAGGAGCTCGGCCTGACGTCCGGCTCCGCCGTACGGGCCCTGGTCAAGTCCACGGAGGTCTCCCTCGCGACCGGACAGGTGGACGGGCTGAGCATCCGCAACCAGCTGCCGGGCACGGTCACCGACGTCACCTCCGGCGGCGCCATGGCCCGCGTCAAGGTCCGGGTCGCGGGTACCGAGCTGACCTCCGCGATCACCAGGGACGCCGTCTCGGAACTGGGCCTCGCCCCGGGCTCCGAGGTCGTCGCCCTCATCAAATCCACCGAGGTGGCCCTGTGCAACGCCTGACGCGACCGGTCCGGCCGGCATCCTCTTACTCGCCTCACACCGGACTCTTCACGTCCCGCCGCGCGCCGCTCACCAGCAGGAATTAGCGTATTACGCCGTGTACTCGGCAGAAATCAAGCCTGCGCCAGCCCGTAGGCAGGCCCCCTCGACGGTCTCACCCGGCGGGCCGGTCGCGCGATGGAACCCGGACGAGGCGCCCGCACAATGGCACCGCGTCCTGACCCTCCTGGCCGACATCAGCCTGTTCATCGGTACGCGCCCGCTGTGGGCGCAGGCCGCCAGCCACCGGCTCGTCGTGGCCGCGATCATCTCGCTCTGCTACGCCTCGATCCTGGCGACGGGCGTCCTGACCCTCGTGGTGCGCCGGGGCCGCTCGCTGGCGCGGCTCGACCTCGTCGTCCTGCTGACCGCGGTGACGCTCGTCGTGTGCGGACTGGTCATGAACCACCAGGGCAGCGACGAGTCGGTCCTCACCACCCAGGCCGCCCACGAATTCGTCGCCGGCCACCAGGTCTACGGCCGTCCGTGGCCCTGGCTCTTCGGTCACGGCGTCGCCCTCACCGCGACGATGAACGGCGGCTACGACTTCACGTACGGGTACCCGCCCCTCGCGCTGATGCTCACCGCGCCGCTGCTGTGGGTCGGACACGGTTCGACCGCCGCCTCGATGGTCGGCACCGGGGCGCTGATCACGGGCGCGGTCGTCATGTGGCGGATGCTGCCGGTGCCGTGGCGGTCCGCGGCGACGCTGACCTGTCTCGGTTTCGGTCTGCTGCCGACGTACGCACGCCTCGGCTATCCGGCGATCCTCGCCTGCGCCCTGCTCATCCCGGTGGTCGTGGGATGGCCGCGGATGGGCGGCGGGGGACGGGGCGACATCGCGCGGGCGGTCTGTATCGGGGCGGCCTGCGCGGCGCAGCAGCTTCCCTGGTTCCTCACCCCGTTCCTGCTGGCCGGGGTGTACGCGCTGCGCCGCGGCGACCTCGGCGCACGGGCGGCGGCGGTCGCGGTGGGCCGGATCGCCGGCATCGCCGCCACCACCTGGCTGCTGATCAACGCGTACTTCATCGTGAGCGAGCCGCACTCCTGGCTCTCCGGGATCGCGCTGCCCCTCACCCAGGACGCCGACATCCACGGACAGGGCCTGGTCGACATCTCGCTGTACTTCACCGACGGCAGCGACCGCCTCGCCTGGTACGCGCACGCCAGCCTGCTGCTGGCGGCGGCGCTGCTGGCGCTGTTCGTGCTGTTCGTGCGACGGCTCGGGCCCGCGGCGACGGTGCTGCCCTGGTGCGCGTTCTATGTGGCGACCCGTTCGCAGGACGGCTACTACCTGCTGATGACGCCGCTCTGGGTGGCCGCCGCGATCACCGCGCCCTGGCAGTCCTTCCGGACCGCGTGGCAGCCCCGCCCTGCGTTCCTGCGCGGTCCGCACCGGCGCGGGGCCCGGATGGCCGCGGTGGCCCTGCTGCTGGCCCCGTCGGCGGCGGCGGTGAGCCTGGCGGCCACCGGGTCACCGCCGCTGCGCATGCAGGTCACCGAGGCCCACCGCGCCGCCCACTCCCTGACCGGGCTCACGGTCGGTGTCACCAACCTCGGCGCCGCGGCGCTGAACCCGCACTTCACGCTGACCACGGGCCAGGGCATGAGCCGCTACTGGTCGGTGGTCTCCGGCCCGTCCACACTGGCGGGCCATGGCTTCGGCCGCTACGAACTCCGGCCCCCCGACGGGAAGTTCCCGCTCCCGCGAGCCGGCGTACGCATGCGTCTGCGAGCCGTCTCGGCGTCGCCGATGACCCTGTCGAGCACCGACCTCCACCTGCCGCTCACCCAGCCCTGAACCCGCCGCGCCGCCTTGCCCCGGGGCGGCGAATCGGTGCGCGCGGCTGTTCGCCGGGTACGGACGCGTGCTGGAATGTCCCGTCGCCCGGCTGTACGCGGACGCGCGCGTCGTCCGGATCCACGCCGGGCCGGCGAGGTCGTGAGAGTCACGACCGCCGAGTCCCCGGGACAGTGATGCCGATGTCGAAGTCGTCGGATTTCTCGCACCTCAAGGGTGTCGCGTTCGTGTCGGGCGGTACCGGAGGAATCGGTGCGGCCGTCGTTCGGATCCTCGTCGAGCGGGGCAGCGACGTGGTGTTCACCTACCGCTCGAGCCGGAAGGCCGCCGACGCGCTCGCCGCCGAGCTCGGGGAGGAGCCGGCGGAGGAGTTCGCGGAGCGAGGACGCCGAGTACAGGCTCTGCGGCTCGACCTGAGCGACGAGCGGGCCGTCGCCGACGCCGTGTCCGAGACGGCCGCGACGCTCGGCGGACTGCACACCCTCGTCCACGCGGCCGGCCCGCATGTGCCGATGGTGCACCTGAGCCGGGTCACCCCGAGCGAGTTCCGGACCCAGCTCGACGTGGACGCGGGCGCGTTCTTCAACCTGGTGCATCCAGCCCTGCCGCTGCTGCGGGAGAGCCGGGGCAGTGTCGTCGCCGTCACCACCGTGGCCACCCGGCGGTTCCCGGTGCGCGACGGGCTCTCCTCGGGGCCGAAGGGAGCGGTCGAGGCGGTCGCCCGCGCCCTGGCCGCCGAGGAGGGACGCTACGGCGTACGGGTGAACTGCGTCGGCCCCGGGATGCTGACCGACGGCATCGCCGCCCGTTTGATCAGTTCCGGCGAACTCGACGAGACGGCACTGGAGATCACCCGCCGCAACACCCCGCTGCGCCGCTTCGGCAGCGCCCGGGACGTCGCCGAGGCCGTAGCGTTCCTCGCCTCGGACCGCGCGGGCTACATCACCGGGCAGACGCTCGGGGTGGACGGGGGGTACAGCGTGTAGTGCGGACGCGGACCGACCGGTGCCACACCCTGGGACCTGTCCTAGCCGATCTCGACCACGCGCGCCCAGACCGGCGGCTCGTCGGGTACGTAGTCGGGATCGTCCTCGTCCCACGAGGAGCCCGGACCTCCACGGGCGAAGAGGCCCACGACCGTCCGGCACGGCGGCCGCTCCGCCGGCCAGGGGGTCTGCCCGTCAGTCAGGACCACGACGACATCGGGGCCCGGCCGGGCCCGTAGCGCCGCGGTGAATCCCGAGCGCAGATCCGTGCCACCGCCGCCCAGGAGCGGTATGCCCTCGGCCCGGCACAGGGGGTGCGCGATCCGTGCCGCCGCGTCGCAAGGGACCACGGTGACCAGGTCGCGGCGGCCGCCCACCGCCCGGGAGATCGCGGAGACCTCCAGAAGGGCACTGCCCAGCTCCGCGTCGCTGACCGACCCGGAGGTGTCGATGACCACCGAGACCCTCGGCGGTCTGCGGCGCAGGCTCGGCAGGACGACACCGGGCACCGAGGCCGAGCGCCGCGACGGCCTGCCGTAGGTGTAGTCCTCCCCCGCGCCGGGCGCCGAGGCGGCGGAGCGGACCGCGGCTCCCAGCAACTCCCGCCACGGCTGCGGCCGGTGGAAGGCCTCCTCCGCCCACCGCTCCCATCCACCCGGGCTCTTCCCGGGGCGGGCCTTGATCCCCTGCGCGACCCGGAACCGGACCGCGTCGCGTTCCTGCGCGCTGAGGCCGTGCGCGCCGTCCGGCCCGAGGTCCCACTCCCGTTCGCGTCCGTCGGCGCCGCTGCCGCAGTCCAGCCAGGCCAGGCCCTGCGTACGCGGGCCGAGCCGGAACTGGCGCAGATAGTCCTCCATGAGCTCCCCGGCGGGCAGACTCAAGAACTCCGGCGTGACGGCGCCCTCGGGCCGGACGAGCCCGTCGCCGAACGCGTCGTCGTTGATCTCGCAGTCGGCGGCGATGTTCATACGCAGCCGCTCCGCCGGGCCGGTGAGCCCGTGTTCGCGGGCGAACCGCTCACTGCGCCCGTGGTGGTCGCGCAGCAGGTGCGACACCTCGTGCACCCAGACACCGGCCAGGTCCTCGACGGGCGTGCGGTCCACGAACCCGGGCGAAACGTAGCACCGCCAGTGCCGGTCGACGGCCATCGTCGGCACCCACCGCGACTCGACGGTGTGCAGGGCGAACAACGCGGTCGCCAGGTAGGGCCGGGCCCGGGCCGCGTGCAGGCGGGCGGCGTAGAGCTTCTCCAGGTCCAGAACGCCTGGTGCGGTGGCCGTCATCGTCGCGCCTCGGCGGCGACCGCGACACGGGCCGCCGCGTCGTCCGCGCGCCGGGAGAGGGCGACCGCTCCGGCCAGCCGCTCGATGGACGCCGGGACGTCCCAGTCCTCCCGGCGCAGGGTCGCGAGCGTGGTCGCGGGCACGACCACCAGGTCCGGGGCGCCGGTGTCCAGGGCCCGTACGAGCAGCGCCCAGGCGGCGTCCCAGCGGGCCCTGTCGGGCCGTGCGCGGACCGCGGCCACCACGCCGTCGAGGACGGCCTGGCGCAGATCCCCCCGCTCGGGCAGGACGGCACCCGCCGGATCGGCGAGCAGGGTCTCGGGGTCGGGCAGGTCCATGCGGTCCACGCTCGCCAGCAGTTCGAGTCCGGGACCGTCGCCCACGGCGCCTCTGACCAGCAGGGAGAGCACTTCGCGTGAGGAGTCCGCGGCGTGCGCGAAGGCGATGAGCCGCAGGGTCGTCTCCCAGCTCCGGGGCGATGGCCAGGCGCCGCCCCGGCGGGTCTCGCCGCTGGGCAGCCGGTGGACGAGTCCGGGGCGGGCGGCGAGGAGTCCGCAGACCGCGCGGCGGGCGAAGTCCACGGACTCCGGGAGGCGGTGCGGGTCGAGCCGCGGCAGGGTCGCGCGGGGCCAGGTTCCGCCGAGTCCTCGTACGACGACCTCGTGGTCGTGGGCCCACTGGAGATGGACGAACCGGTTGGCCAGCGGCGGGCTCAGTTCCCAGCCGTCGGCTGCCGAGGAGCGCGGGTTCGCGGCAGCCACGATCCGCACCCCGGGCGGCAGTTGAATGGTTCCGATGCGCCGTTCGAGGACGAGGCGCAGAAGGGCGGCCTGAACTGCCGGTGGCGCGGTGGACAGTTCGTCCAGGAACAGCAGACCGCGGCCGGCCCGTACGAGTCGTACCGCCCAGTCCGGCGGGGCCATGGGCACTCCCTGCTCGGCGGGGTCGTCGCCGAGGACGGGCAGCCCGGAGAAGTCGGAGGGCTCGTGCACGCTGGCGATCACCGTGGTCAGCGGCAGGTCCAGCGTCTCGGCGAGCTGGGTCAGGGCCGCGGTCTTGCCGATCCCCGGTTCACCCCAGAGCAGCACGGGCAGATCGGCGGCGACGGCGAGCGTCAACGCCTCCAGCTGGCTGTCGGCCCGCGGCTCGGTACCGGTGTCCCGAAGCAGGGCCGACAGGGCGTCGGCCACGTCGAGTTGGGTGGGGTGAAGGGGGTCTACGAGGGGGTCTACGAGGGTGTCGACTGCGGTGCCGACTGCGGCGGGCGGGCTGCTTACGGGCATGTTTGATCACCTTTGGGTTCGTGAACGGGCCGCCTGGACACGGAGGTTCGCCCCCGGGGCGGTCAACTGGCTTTCGGCGAACGGTGGACGAGAGGAGGCGAGCGGTCGGGGCACGCGGGTGGCGATGGCGGACACGGGGTCAGCGGCCCATCCGGTCACTCGGGTGGGAGCGGTGGACAGAGATCAGCGACCCGTCCGGCCACTCGGGTGGGAGAGATGGACGGAGATCAGCGACCCGTCGGGCTACTCGGGGCGGAAACGGTGGACGGAGATCAGCGGCCCGTCGTGTCGCGTGGGTGGGAGCGGTGGTCGCGGGGGCGGGAGGGGCCAGGGGTGAGGCGGCCGGGGCCGGCCAGACCCGACCTGAACAGTCCGTAGGTGACGCGCCGCTGCGCGGCGGCCCGGAGTTCGTCCCTCAGGGCGCCGCCGCGCAGCACCGCTTCGGGGCCCAGCAGCCCCTCGACGAGGGTCAGCGCACCGGCGGTGTCACCGTGGCGCAGCCGTTCACGGACGCCGGAGAGGCACTGCGGCCGCCGGTGCGCCTCGTCGACGGCCCGGAGGCAGGGAAGCGGTGTGCCGGTCAGGGCGACCAGCAGCTCTTCCCTGCGGATCTCGGCCGGATCGTGGTCGAGCGGCGCGAGTACGCCGTCGACCAGGCCGATCCGGTGCACGGCTCCCCGGCAGTCCACGAGACGCGGGTCTCCCGCCGGGTCCGCGTCGCGGTGGGCTCCGGCCGGGGTGTGGTCCGGTACCAGGGCCGAGGCGACGAGCGGATGCAGCCGCTCGGCCGCGACGGCGCCGGCGCGGATCAGTGCCAGGTCGGGCAGCACCCAGGTCGCGGCGTCGGGCAGAGCCGGCGACGCGAGGCCGCCGCCGATGCCGTCGGCGGGCGCGGCGGTGATCCGCAGTGCGGACGGCCCGACGCGGGCCGGGTCCGCGACCAGGTCAAGGAGCAGCCACCGGCGCGTCCCGAGCCGCACGGTGACGGTGCCGGTGGCACGGCCCTCGTCACGCAGCAGGATCGCCGCCTCGTCCGCCCACCGGCCGACGGCACAGCCTATGTCCGGGGGCACCGGCCCCGGTGGATCCGCGCTCCCCGAACGGCCGTCGCCCAGCGGGAGATCGGCCCCGGATCGGACCCGCAGTTCATCGGTCCTGCGGGTGTCCCACAGATGGCGATGCAGGTCCAGACGGTGGCGGCGGCCGGGACGCGGATGCGGATGGCGACGGGCTCCGCTGTCGAAGGAGAACCGGTCGCCGGAACCGCGGGGAGCCGCGTCCCAGAGCGCGAGGCTGATCCGCTGGCCGCCGTCCGCCCAGGCCGGCGGGGTGCGGACCACGAGGTGTACGGGATGTACGCCGTCGCGTCCGGCACGGTCGTACCGGGCCAGCGTGATCGTGAGGCCGGGACGCAGTACTCCGTCGGGGGCGACCCTCGGCATGTGCCAGCGCAGCAGGTCGGGAGCCAAATGCCGTAGATCACGGCGGACTAGGGACACCAGTTCGCGACCGTGCGTACGGGCCAGCGAACGCAGATCGAGGTCGATGTCGACACCTGCGGCGGCGCATGCCCCCGCCCAGTCCCCGTGAAGGCGGCGGGCGGTCGCGGTCTCGATCATGGTGGGCGGCACGGCGAAGTCACGCACGCGCGGCCAGAAGGAGAGGGAGGAATCCTCGTACGCGGTCGAAGTGAGCATCAGCACTCACCTTGCGCGGACGGGTCCCCCAATCGGATTACGGAGGAAGTGGTCATCGCGGTGAGATTAACCCGGCGCCGACGATCTGTCAGGTGCTTTCCGCCGCGGACCGCCTCTGACGTCCCCCGACCCTCACGACGTCCCCGGCATCACCGGCGCCCGCCGACGTTCCCGGTACCACCGACGCCCGCCGACGGATGTCGACGGGCGTCGGAGGCGAGGACCGCGGAGGACACCGGCCGAGGCGGACCCGTACGGACTGGGACGGACCTGGACGGACCAGGACCGCGGCGGACACCGGCGGTTCAGGCCGGGCTCTTGGCCGCGGGGCCCGCCGTCGGCCCGTCGCCGGTGCCGAGCAGATGCGGGGTGCCGTCGTCGTCGAGGAACTCGACCACCGCCAGGGCCAGCAGGGCCAGTACGGCGATCCAGACGGTGACGACGGCCGTGGGGTAGTTCCACACCAGCAGGATGACGACGGCCACCGCGACCACGGTCCAGTTGAGCCACGTCCTGACCCGGTGCACCCACGCCCCGACCGCGCCGAGTTCGGCCCCGGTCGCCGTCCGCACGGCACCGATACCGCCGGTCCAGGCGGCGTCGACCCGCCTGGCCGCCCGGCCGCCGCCGGTCAGCCAGGCCGCCAGCGCCACGACGATGCCGAGGGTGATCACCAGGCGGACCGACGTCCGCAGGTAGCGCACCAGGGTGTCGAAGACCGACGCGGCGGCGGGCTGGGAGACCGTCGCCGGGAGACCGTCGAGATAGATGGCCCGGAAGATCCACAGTGCGATGCCGAGGACGGCGGCACCGGTGGCCACCAGGAGCGCCGCCGTGACGAGGGCACGGCGTCTGCGTACGGCGAGCAGCACACCGCCGGCCGCCAGCAGGAGCGTGAGCACCGGCAGCCAGAACCCGACGACCTCGAGCAGCCGGTAGAGCTTCTTGGCCTTGCCGATGGACTTGGAGCTCATCACCGTGAAGTTGGTGTGCACTTCGGGGATCTTCGCCGCGACGCTGAGTCCCTGGTTGACGAGCGCCTGCTTGACCTGGTCGATGACGGGCGCGAGGTCGATGACGACGGCGTCGTTGGTGAGTTTCACCGCGCCCCCGCCGCTTCCGGTCAGCGCCTTGTCCACGGCCGCGTGCGCTCTCCGGTTCAGTCCGGTCCACAGCTTGGCGAACGCGTCGCTGCTGACGAATTTGAGCGCCACGGTGTGCACGAAGTCGGTGATGCCGCTGGTGATCGGACCGCTGAGCGGTCCCAGGGCCTTGGTGAGCCGGGGCCTGTCGGCGGGGGCGACCGACTCCAGCAGCGTCTGGACGTCGATGTGCTGCATCACCGCTTTGGTCACCCGGTTGGCGACGGCGTTCTGGATGTCGGGGTCGGAGGCGAGCGGCTGCATGGTGGACACGTACCGGTCGGTGTTCCCGATCAGATCGCTCGACCAGGCCGCGACCGCGCTCAGCGGGGTGAGCAGGGCCGCGAGGAGGACCAGCACGACCGCGAAGGACGACCGGACACGGTGGTGCTCGCGTCTCGGCGCGCGCTGCTCCAGTTCGGCGACCCGGGCCCGCAGTTCGGCGATCTCGTGTGCGTCGCCGCCGCCCGCGCCACCGCCACTCGCGGCGCCGCCGGGCACGTCTCCGGTACTCACGTCGTCTCCGGATCGTCGGTGGTGCACGCGGCGCCGCGCGCGGGCAGACCTGCTCGCGTCCGGTCGGTCACGTCGTCCATGGCGTGTCTCGTTCCGCTCGGTCCGGTTCGTGGGTTCGACGGCACTGGGACAGCCCGTTCCTCGGCGACGCCCGCTCGGCGACGTTCCGGGAGGGGCGTGTCAGCGCGGCTGCCGGCCGTCGGGCCGGTAGGTGGCCAGGGCCCAGATGATGAAGACGTCGATGGCCAGCAGGATGACCGACCAGATCGGCGCGTACGGCAGGAACATGAACTGGAAGAGCATGCTCAGCGAGGCCAGCACGATGCCCGTGATCCGGGCCCAGCCGGCGTCCTTGAGGATCCCCCAGCCGGTGACGGCGGCGATGGCGCCGAGGATCAGCAGGATCCAGCCCCAGCCGGTGAGGTTGATGCGGTAGACGTAGTCGTTCACGCGCGTGTAGACATCGTCCTTGGCGATCGCGGAGATGCCCTGGAGGATGTTGAGGCCGCCGTTCACCAGCATCAGGACGCCGGCGAAGGTGACTCCGCCCGCCGCCCAGCCGCTGCCGCCCGAGGGCGGCGGGCCCATGCCTCCCGCGGCGGGGCCCGCTCCGGACCACTGGTCGCCCCACAGCGGCATGTCTCCGCCGCTGGGCTGGGATCCTGTGCCCGCACCGGGCGGGGGGCCCGGAGGCCTCGAAGAATCCTGGCTCATGCTCGACCACCTCGCTGCGCTGTCGGCCGCCGGCCGTCCCCGTGCCGGAAGCACCGGGGAGTTCGAGCGTCCGCCCGCCGCCCCTCCCCCGCCACGGGGGTACCGCCGACCGGGTGACGGCCGACTCCTGTCGGAACAGGCCTGACAGGGGCCGCGCCCGCACCGAGCCGGCGTCGACGGCCCTCGACCCGGGTCGTGTAGCCCCGCCTTCGTACCGGGCCGACGCCGTCCTCGCACCGGGCCGGTGTCGGTTGTCCTTCGACCCGGGTGGTGTCGACCGCCGCAGCACCGGGCCGGTGTGGGCCGACCCCGCACCGGTGTCGTGATCGAGTGAGCTACTCGGCGATCACCGGCTTCCCCGCCGACCGCCCGGTCTTCACGGGCGTCTCCTCCGCTACGAGATCCAGCGCGCGCCCCAACGTCGTGAGCCGCTCGTCCAGGGTTTCGCCTGCCGGGTAGAGACGGACGGTGTCGACTCCCGCGGCGCGCCAGACGCGGAGCCGTTCACGGACCATGCCCTCGGTGCCGATCAGCGTCGTGCCGAGAACCATCTCGTCGGTGACGAGTCCGGCGGCGCCGTCCCGGTCGCCGGCCTGCCAGCGTTCATGGATCTCGGCGGCGATCTCCGCCCAACCCTGCCTGCTGTAGGCGGCGTTGTAGAAGTTGGTGGTGGCGGAGCCCATGCCGCCCAAGCTGAAGGCGAGTTCCTTCTTGCGGCCCGCGACCATGGCGCGCAGCGCGTCCTCGTCCTCCGCGAAGGCCACCTCGGCGCCCTGGCAGACGTCGAGGTCGGCGCGGCCGCGGCCCGCCGCCGCGAGGCCCGCGTCCAGATGGTCGAAGTACGCCTCCTTGGCGCCCTCGGGCACGAAGCTGGTGCCGAGCCAGCCGTCGGCGACCTCGCCCGTCAGGTGCAGCATCTTCGGCGAGAGCGTGGCGAGATAGACGGGCAGGTCGTGCTCCGCGCGCATGGACATCCGCATGGGCCGCGCCTCACCGCCCGGCAGTGGGATCGTGAACTCCCGCCCCTCGTACGCGAGTTTCTCCCCGGCGACCGCCTGCCGGACGATCTCCACGGTCTCCCGCATCCGGGCCAGCGGGCGCGCGAACGGCACACCGTGCAGGCCCTCGATCACCTGGGGTCCGGACGGTCCGAGGCCGAGCAGGAAGCGCCCGCCGGAGATGTTGGAGAGTGTGATCGCGGCACGGGCGATGGCCGCCGGGGTACGGGTCCCGAGCTGGATGATCCCGGAACCGAGCAGGAGCCGGTCGGTCCGTGCCGCCAAGTAGCCCAGCGGAGAGGGTGCTTCGGAACCCCAGGCCTCGGCGACCCAGCAGATGTCCATCCCGAGCTTCTCGGCCTCGACCACGAAGTCGACGGTCTCCCGCCAGTCGCCCGCCGACGCCTCGATCGTTGTGGAGGTACGCATCAGGCACCCGCCCCTTCCGTGCTCTCGGCGAGCTTCCTGATCACCGCGAGGGTGTCCGTCATGCTCCGCTCGAACTCCCGGAGCCGTACGAACACGATCTTCTGCTCCTTCTCCGGCATCCGGTCGATCGCGAAGGACAGCCCCGAACGGCCCGGCCCCATCCGCATCCACTGGGTCAGCTCCGTGCCGCCGTCCGCCTCCTCCAGGCCGAACCGCCATACCGCGCTGGGGTGTTCGGGGTCCGACACGGCCCAGGCGAACGTCCGGCACGGCTCGCACTCCACCACGTACGAAGTGGTCTCCCACTCGCCCAGCGACTCGTGCCTGCTGCGCCCCACGAAGCGGGCGCCGACCTCCGGCACCGTCACTCCGTCGAGCCACTCGACCGACTGGAGCTCCGCGCTCAGGTCCGGCATCAGAGAGATGTCGGAGACGAGGTCCCACACGCGTCGCGGTGGTCCGCCGATCCGTGTCCGCACCTCGACGGTCGGCTGGTCAGCGTAGCGCGCGCCCGTCCACTCCATGAGTCTCCGGCCTTCCTCTCATCCCCCAGGAAGCTCACCCACCTTAGGGCCCTGACCTTGAGAGTTGCGTAGATAGACTGTCCTGTCAAGGAAAACCGCTCCCGGCGCGAAGCCGGAAGCGGGAGCGGAGGCGAGATCACCGGAGGAAGCGGCCGGGAGGAAGCCGGAGCAGAGGCGGATCCGCGAACGGGATCGAGCTCAGGCGGTGAACCGCCTTCGGATGTCCGGACGTTCGGCGAGATGCGGCGGGTAGCCGGGGCCGAGCCGCGGACGGGTGTCCTCGGCCGTCATCGGCTCACCGCAGTCGGCGCACACGACCGCGGCCTCGCTCTCGTGCCCGCAGCGGTCGTGGTGGAAGACGACCGGCGGCCCCTGCTCCCCGCTGAGCCAGCGGTTGCCCCAGCTGTTCATGGCGGCCAGCACCCCGAAGAAGTCCCGGCCCATCTCGGTGAGCACGTAGTCGTAGCGCACCGGGTCCGTCTGATAGGCCCGCTTCTCCATGAGCCCCTCGTCGACCAGCCTGCGGAGCCGGTCGGTCAGCGTGTTGCGCGCGATACCGAGCTCCTGCTGGAACGCGTCGAACCGCTTGATCCCGTAGAACGCCTCCCGCAGCACCAGCGGCGTCCACCAGTCGCCCAGCAGATCCATGGTGCGCGCGATGGAACAGGGCCAGTTCGCAAAAGATGTCCGCCTCACACACCCAGCATACGAGGGTCTCGCAAATGGACCCAGCAGTTGGGAGCGGAGTGCTCGGGCCTACCGCGGACGGACTGTTCCGTGCCCGGCACATCATGGGATGTGCCGGGCACGGGTGCGCCGGGCCGCCGGTGTGGGCGCGGCCCGGGCGGGGTCACACGCCGGTCGCGGTCACGTCCGACGAATAGACCAGCGCGACGCGGTGGTTGTACTGGACGGTGTACATCTGCTTCGCGCCGGTGACGACCGCCCCGGAGGTGAAGTAGTCGTCGGTGTTGGCCGGCGGCCGGGTGGCGACGTACGACTGGCCGACGGGAACGGTGTAGTAGCTGATCGGTGCCTGCGTCGAAGGGGACAGCCCCGCGGGGTACTCGGCCCGGTCGGGGTAGCTGGAGCCGTAGACCGCCACCGGCGTGGTGCCCGCGGCGGAGACCAGCGTCACGTCGTGCGCGGGCGTGGTGTTGACGCCGCCCGGGTTGTAGAACCACACCATGGAGCCGCTGTACCAGATGGCGGTCCAGTCGCCGTCGGTCCCGGCCACCACGAACTGCTGTCCCGCCTGAGCGGTGGAACCCCAGTCGCTGATCCGGTCGGTGCCCGCCGCACCCTTGTGAACGGCCTGATCCCCGAAGAGCGGGGCCGTGTCGCTGGGCCCGGTGCGCAGGAAGACGAAGTTGGACGCCTGCTGCTGCTCGGTGCACGCGGGGGTGGCGCCGGTGGGGTCGTCACCGGGGCAGATCTGCACAGTCTGCTGATTCCCGGTGAAGCCGGGGGTGATCGTCACCGCCGACCCGACCGGCCCGACGCCGTGCTCGCCGGTCACCGGAGCGCCGAGCAGGCTCATCAGGTGCTCCCAGTCCCAGGACGTGCCCGGGTCCCAGTGCATGCCGGAGACGAGGCTGGAGCTGGGTCCGGCGACGTTGTCGTGGCCGATGACGTGCTCACGGTCCAGCGGAATGCCGAAGCGGTCCGACAGGTACCGCACCAGGGACGCCGTGGCCTCGTACTGCGCCTCGGTGTACCAGGTGCCTCCGTGCGCGGCGTAGCCCTCGTGCTCGATGCCTATGGAGTGCAGGTTCGCCGAGTAGTTGCCGGCGTGGAAGGCGATGTCCTTGGTGGGCACCATCTGCGTCACCGCGCCGTCCGAGGACCGCATGACATAGTGCGCGGAACCGCCGCCCGCGTTCTGGAACGTGGCGATGGCCGACTCGTACGACGACTCGGTGTCATGGATGACGATCGTGTCGATCCTGATGCCGTTGGCCGGGCGGCTGGAGACCTGGCCGTTGGACGAGGCGGCCGGAACGAAGGTGCACGAGACCTCCGCCGGGCACTCGGTCGCCGCGGATGCCGCGACACCGGCCAGGGAGACCTTGCCCAACTGCCCTGTCGCGACACGGACCTTGGCGTCGGCGGCCAGCGAGACCCGCTGACCGTCAAGGGTCACCCGCGAGGCCCCGGACCTGACCGTGGCGAAGACCCGGTCGGCGAAGGCGCTCGCGCTCCGCCGCTGCGAAGAACCGCTGTAGCGGGCCACCGCCCCGTACCACTGACCCGCGTCCGAGGACCGGCGACCGGAAACGGACTGCTGGTACGAGGCCAACAGCGCGGCCCCGCCCGCGATGTTGGCGGCAGGGTCGTCGCGCAGCTCGGCGGAGGTCAGACCGGTGAGCTTCGCCGCGGCCCGCAGCGTGTGCAGAGCGGGATCCTTCGCCCTGTCCGCCAGATCCGCCCGCCCCACCGCCCCGGCCGGACCACCGGCCAGCATCGCGGGAGTGACGTCGGTCAGATGCATCGGGCCGTAGCCGCCGCTGGTGCTCATCCGGCCGGAGTGGGCGTCCCACGCCGACTCCTGGTACGCCACGGCCAGCAACACCCCTACGGGGACGCGGTACTTGGCGGCGGCGGCCACGAAGGCCCGCTGCCGCGCACTCGACGCGGAAGGCGCGGAGGTTCCGGCGCGGTCGGCGGTTCCGGTCTGTGCGGCGGTTCCGGTCTGTGCGGCAGTACCGGCTTGTGCGGCCGCCGGCATCAGGGCGGTCAGCGCTCCTGCGGTCAGCGCACTCGCTGCGGCTAATCCGACCAGCCGACGGCGCGCCACGCGCTTGCGGTCACCACGGTCCGCCGTTGTCTTCGTCTTCACGTGTTTCCGTACTCCAGGACGAACAGGAAGGAATGATCGGTGCGCCGGACGGCGGAACCGATGACACTTCGAGGTGGAAAATGAGGAAAACCCAGGGATCGCCATGGGGCGAACACCCCCGACAGGACTCCTGCCCGCCCTACGGTACGCGGCGATCATCGCCTTCCCGCACCCGGCACGAACGCACACCGAGCGCGTCAATCCACAACGAGGAAAGAGTGTTTGGGATCTGCACGCGCCACCTTCATCCTGCACGCGGATGCGGTGCCGCACCGACGCGGGGGTGACCCCGGAAGCCCGGGACCATGCCCGGGATCACGCTCGGGATCACCCCCTGCGGTCGCCGCGCCGGCGAAGACCGCGGACGTCGGACAGCTGCTGTGCGGCGGCGCCGCGTCAGCGGAGGTCGCGCACCCTGAACGTGTAGATGCCACGTCCGTGCGTGGCCGCGTACAGCGTGCGGCCGTCAGGGCTCGTCTTCAGCTGGAGCACGGCGACCGCCGGGAGGCTGCCGACGCGCTGCCACTTCGTTCGGCCGGGCGCCCGGTAGACCACGCCGAGGTCGGTGGCGACGGCGAGACCGCCGTTCGCCGTGACGAGCGCGGAGTCGGCCGGTACGTCGGGAAGGCCGGTGGAGATGTCCTTCCAGGTGGTGCCGCCGTCCCTCGACTCGAAGACGTGGCCGACACCGGCGCCCGGTCCTTCGGTCCAGTGCCGGGAGAAGCCGTTGACCGCCAGATAGACGTGGTCGGCGTTCTTCGGGTCGATGGCGAAGCCGCTGAGGTAGCGGTTGGGCACCGTGCCGTCCGCGCCGGTGGCCGGGAGGGTGACGTCGTGCCAGCCGGTGCCTCCCCCAGACTTCGTCCGGGAGGTGCCCCCAACGTTGCCGACGGAGATGCCGCGCGCGAAGCCCTGGTTGTTGCAGGGGCCGCACCAGGCCGCGTACACCTTGCCGCCCGAAGCGGCGACGGCGGTCGCGGTGCGCCCGGCACCGAAGTCGTGGACGCTCGTCCACTCGTCGCCGCTGCGGATGGCGTAACCATGCGTCTGCACCCAGACGTGACGGCCTCCGGCGATCCACGTCGAGCTGTTCTTCATGTCGGCCGCGAGCGGCGCGATGAAGCGGGCCTCGCTCGTGGCGTTGTCGGCCGGGGCGACGTTGTACGACGTGACCTTGCTCGGGTCGCTCACCCAACTTCCGTCGTTGACGGCGCAGTTCTGCGTGACCTGGACGGAGAGGTAGACGTACTCCTCGGCGAGGTTGCAGCCGTTCGCCGGATCGGTGAGGGTGTCGCCGCCGTCACCGCCGAAGTCGGAGCCCATCACCTTGTCGTTGCCGCGCAGGATCGACTGGCCGTTGTCCTGGAGTCCGCCGGTCACGGAGACTCCGCCGTACGCAAGGTCCTTGCCGATGCCCACCGAGTAGTACTGGAGGGTGTCGATGGTGCCGTCGTTGAGGGAGGTCCAGTCGGTGGCGTGGCCGGAGGAGTCCTGGGAGCCGGCGACCGGACGCCGGTAGACGCCGCCGTCGTTGCCGACGTAGACGTAACTCCTGCCGTGGTAGCTGCCGATGGCGACGCCGTGCTGGTCGGAGTGGGTCGTCTGGTTGCAGTCACCGGTCTGCTTGGCCGGGTCGATGCTCCAGCAGGAGAAGCCGAAGTTCCAGTACGGGCCGACGGTGGACCAGCTGCCGCCGCCGTCCTTGGTCTCGTAGACCTCTTCGAGCCCCGCGTACACATGCTCCGCGTTCGCCGGGTCGACCGTGAGGAACTGGTTGTACCAGGCCTGCACACCCGGCATGTAGCCGCTGGAGGTGAGGGCCGAACCGTCGGACGCGAGTTGCTTGTAGTCGGCGATCTGAGTCCACGGGCCAGTGGGGGAACCGGACTTGGAGACGTAGATGCCTTCGAGCCCGCTGTCCGGGTTGGTGTTCAGCTGTTCCGGCGACTGGTCGATGGCGTAGTAGCGGGAGCCGTCGGCGGAGCGGGCGAAGGTGACGCTGCCGACGTTGTCCGCGTCGGAGGGAAGGTCACCCAGACCGCCGGTGATCCGTGTCCAGCCGCCGCCGGAGCCCTTGCTGTAGAAGCCGTTGTAGTCGTCGCCGCTGCGCCAGCCCACCGCGAGGACCACCTTGGCGGGGTTCCTCGGGTCGATCGCGATGTCGTTGGTGATGTTCTTGTACGGGGCCGAGGGATCGTCGGCCAGTGAACCACCCGGCAGATAGGCCGGGTTGGGCGCGAACTCCAGCTTCCAGGGGCCGCTCAGCTTTTTGCTGGAGTGACTCCACACACCTTCACTCGTCGCGGCCCACACCTTGCCGCCGCCGAACCTCAGCTGGTGGACGGTGGTGCTCTCCAGCTCGTCCCCGCCGACCCTGCTGCGCGAGGAGAACGTGCCGTGCCGCGGGTCGCTCAGCACGTACACCCCGCTGCCGAGGTAGGCGTCCGCGTTGGTGTTCGCCTCGCCGGTGCCCAGCCACAGACGCCCGGAGCCGTCCAGCGCGAGTGCGCCGGTCGACTGGGAGGACAGCCGGTCGCTGATGACTTGCCAGTGCCCGCCCCCCGACCGGGACCGCCAGACACCGCCGCCCGCGCTGCCGGCGTAGACGTACCCGTCACTGCCCGCCGCCATCGCGGTCATCCGCCCGGTGACATTGCCGGACCCGCCACTGGAGTTGGAGTCGTAGTCGCGGTACCGGGAGTCGTCGGAGTTGTACGGCAGATCCGTGACGTTCCGCCAGCTGCCTTTCGTGGAGGGCATGTTGGCAAGCCCAGCCCATGCGGCCCCGTACGCACCGGGCGCGACGACACCGGGCGAGGTACGGGCCTCCGCGTACTGATCGGCCCCCTCGGCGATCTCGTCGGCTTCGTTCCCGTCGTCGTCCTCCGCCACCGCCTTGGGGGTAACGGCACCCACGGACTCCCTGTGCTCAGTGCCGAGTTGCTTGAGGGCCCGGACCCCGAAGGGGCTGCCGCCCCCGCCGGGCGCCGCGCCCGCGGGTATCGCCATGAGGGCGGCGGACGCGGTGATGGCGCAGATCGTGAGCAATCGTCTCTTGCGAGTTGTCGCTGACAACAGATCCTCCCGAACACGGTTCGACACAGCCGTCGCAGGAGACCCGACCACTCACACAGGATGCCGTCCACCATTTGGACAACCTTTGAACAGAACCTGCCACATTCCTCATCCGGACCGATAGCGGGCCGTACGGCGCTCCAGGGGGGCGGCGGTGTTGTGCCGGGCGGTGCCGGGGTTCCGACGTCGACGCCGACACGACCCACACCATCGGGAGCACAGTTGGCCGGCCGAAGCGGGGCAACCAGGCACAGGGTGCGGAGACAGCGACGGCCAAACCGTCCCATGTCAAACGTCAGTTGTCCCGGTTCGACGGAATCCCAACTGGTGTCAACGCAAGCCCCACAGATAGCGTTGATTCACTTGCGCAACCCCCCACCTCAACAGGAGTCCCAAGTGAACCGCCCCGCCCGGCTCGTCGTAGCCGCGCTCACCGCATCCACGGCCCTGCTGCTGACCGCCTGCGGCTCCGGCAGGGGCGACGACTCGTCCTCGGACAAGATCAAAGGGGCGGACACCGGCGGCGGGAAGGCCTCGGCCGGCGCGAGCGCTTCCGCTCCGGCGTCGCAGGACCCGGCCACTCGGCCGAAGATCACGCTCTCCAAGGAGTTCCGGGCGAACTTCGAAGGATGGACGAACAGCGATCCGAAGCTCCAGGCGATCCTGAACGACGGACGGGAGGAACTGAGGTCGGAGTACGCCGCAGTCATCGAGGCGAATCTGAATTCCGTCGCGGTGGCGTTCTACAACTCGGATGCCACCTTGGTCACAGCCCATAAGTGGATCAAGCAGTTCGTCGGCGACGACGAGAGTCTGATCGGCAGCGTCACAGCCTTCGACCCCCAGGTCCACATCAACGACACCGGCTCGGGCGTGCTCTTCTACTGCGTCGACGAACGCAAGGCGTCCACGAAGAACCGCAGGACCGCGAAGATCACCACCACCGCCGACAAGCCCGAGAACGTACTCCAGTACCGCAATAAACTGGACAAGAACCCCCAAGGCGTTTGGAAGACCACGTCCTCGACGGTGGTTCCGGGAGCCTGCGGCTGATGAGCTTCACGGCGAAGACGTGCACGCTGTTGACCATGTCGGTCTTCGCGGTGGTCCTCTCCTCCACAGCGGCTTACGGGGCCATCGGAGATCAGGACAACAAGCCCCCGTCCTCGACGCGTTCAGGCGGCGCATCCGGCAACACGCTGAGAGCCAAGGCCACCGCCACCCAGATCAAGGTCACGCAGCTCAGCGGCAGCACCTCGGGTACCTCACCCAAGGTCCTCGCCCCCGTGGACCCCAACTGGAAGCCCCCTGCCTGCTGGTACGAGCCGGTGGCCACTCCGCAGGCACTCAAGGCGGCGGTGGACCGCCTCAAGAAGAACCCCAACTCGGACCTCGTGCCCGTCACGCCCACGCTGAGCTGGGGCGAGGATCTGATGGTGGGCCACTACGAGAAAGGCAAGGCGGAGTCCGGCAGCGGGGACGGCTACGAGAACTACAACCTCGGCAAGGACGGCATGTTCTGGCGTGGGGTCATCAATGCGGACAGCGCGAACGACCCCGCGTCGTACGACTGCGAGGACACCCTGTTCTGGCAGAACGCCAGGACGCTCCCCGCCAACAAGCACGCCCCCACCCCTGACGTCCTCGCCGCCTACGCCTACGACAAGATCAAGGTTCCGGAGACCGAGGTCGAGCTGAAGCCTGCCGCCAAGTCCACGGTGAACGTGCCTACCTGGGTCTGGCTGGACAAGGGCACCTTCAAGGAGGTCAAGGTCCGGGCTGAACTGGCAGCGGCGGGAGTCTGGGCCGAAACAACGGCGAAGCCTGTCGCCCTCCGTCTGAACCCGGGCACGGGCGACGCCGAGACCTCCCCCGCCTCGGGCGACTGCTCGATCAACGACGACGGCTCCATCGGCACCCCATACACCAAGGCCGGCACCGGCCGGACCCCGCCGTGCGGCATCACCTATCTGCTGGCCACGGACGGGAATCCGTACCGGCTGAGCGCGTCCATCACCTGGCGGATCTCCTGGCAGGGCAGCGGCGGCGCACAAGGGGACTTGCCTGACGGCACGTTCGAGACCACCCAGGACATGAACGTCCAGGAGATCCAGTCCGTCAACCGCTGATCACGGATCGTTCCGCGGCGGCGGGCAGAACACACCCTGGCCCCGGATGCCCTCGGCGTGGTGCCGGCAGGTGGCGTTTTCAAGGGCATGTCGAGAGTTGTGCCAGCCAGGAACTGGAAGCGAGCCGCACGATGAAAGACCCGGAAATACAGTCCCGCTTCGACGGGCGAGGCCGCGCCGAGTTCCTCATCGGCGGCTTCGAGGGCAGTCAGTCCAACAAGATCACGGCGGATCTCTACGACGAGCAGCGGATCGGCCAGGTCGGACCCCCGCCACCACCGCCCGATCCTTCCGACCGGCGACCTGTTACAGGGAGCGGACAGTGACGCAGGTTCCACGCCATGAACCCTGTCCCCTCTGCGGCTGAGGCGGACAGCGCAGGTGCCTGCCGGCCATCGAACACGGACAGAGCGAAGCGGGCCTTGGCGTCACCTCACCCACGAAGTCCGCCGAGGCTTCGGAGCGGTCGGTCCCCTCGTAGAGGCAGCTGCGGACAGGTGATCGTTCCTGGCCCGGCAGCGTCGCTACGTCCTTCGGCGGGCGGGAGGACCGGGCCCAGGCCATGGCGCTGCGCGATCGAGGCCGCGCAGGCGGGGCCATCCCCGGTCCTCCCTGAAGGATGTCGTGCGACAGCCACCCCGGTTCGGATGTGAGCCCGGTGGCCTCGGCCTCAGCCGGACTTCGAAACCGGCTCCAGGATCGCCACGCACTCCACGTGATGCGTCATCGGGAACAGGTCGAACGCCCTCAGTGTCCGCACCTTGTAGCCGGCGTCGCGGAAGTACGCCAGGTCGCGGGCCAGCGCCGCCGGGTCGCAGGCCACGTACGCGATCTTGCGGGCGCCCAGCGATGCCAGGTGCTCGACCGTCTTCTTGCCCGCGCCCGCGCGGGGCGGGTCCAGGACGATGATGTCGACCTCGGTGATGCCGGTGCGCGGGAGGTCCGTCTCGACCTTGCCCTGTTCGACGCGGACGCGGTCGAAGGCGGCGAGGTTGTGGCGGGCGTCCTCGACCGCACGCTTGCCGGACTCCATGCCGAGGACCGCGCCCTTGTCGCCGAGGCGGTCGGCGAGGGCGCCGGCGAAGAGGCCGACCCCGCAGTAGAGGTCGAGGGCCATGTCGCCCTTGCGCGGCAGCAGTCCCTGCATGACGGCCTTGACGAGGGTGTCGGCGGCCATCGGGTGGACCTGCCAGAAGCCGCCGCTGCCGACCCGGTGGGTGCGGCCGTCGGCGCGCTCGCGCACGAACGCGCGGCCGTGGACGCGGTGGATGCCGCCGTCCTGTTCGGAGACCCGCATCACGGAGACCGGCTTGTCGAGTTCGACCAGGGGGAGGCGGGCGCCGGGGCGCGGCTCCAGGATGACCATGCGGTCCTGGGAACCCGTCGCGGCGATCGCCTCGACGGCCTCCATGCCGGACCAGTCGCGCTCCTCGATGCCGAGCTCGGTGACCCCCGGGGCGGCGATCATGCAGCGCTCGATGGGCTCGACCTCGTGCGAGCGGTGGCGGCGCAGTCCGGCGTTGCCGTCGGGGTCGACGGCGTACTGCACGCGGGTGCGCCAGGCCGGTACCTCCCCGGCGGGCAGCTTGTCGCCCTCGGCGGGCATCACCGTGCCGTCCCAGCCGGCCTCCTCGGGCGTGAGGCCCGCGAGGCGCTGCAACTGCTCGGCGATGACCTCGCCCTTGAGACGGCGCTGAGCGCCCGGCTTCGCGTGCTGCCAGTCGCAGCCGCCGCAGCGGCCGGGACCCGCGTACGGGCAGGGCGCCTCGACGCGGTCCTTGGAGGCGTCGATGATCCGCACGGCGTCGGCGCGCAGGAACCGCGCGCCCTCTTCGCCCTCGGTCACCCGGGCGACGACCCGCTCACCGGGCAGGGCGTGCCGGACGAAGAGGACCTGGCCCTCGTCCGTACGGGCGATGCAGTGCCCGCCGTGCGCGACGGGGCCGATCTCGACCTCGTGCTCGTCCCCCACCAGCGACTTCTTCGGTTCTGCCTGCATGGTGGGGTGACTCCAGTTGAGAAGGGGGGAACGGCCGGACAACAGCCGTCCAGTCTACGTGCTCGCGGCGCGCATCCGTACGAGCCCGCGGCACGCCTCCCGTACAAGCCCGACCGCCGTACGAGCGCACGGCGCGCTTCCCGCCCCCGTCAGTTCTTCTGGGTGGGCTCCTTGGGCCGCTCGTGAGCCGGGCCCCGGCGCACCGCGCCCGGAGCGTTCCAGTCCTGCCGCTTGCGGGCGCGCAGCTTCGCGGCCTCGGACGACTCCAGCTGGTAGGGCACCGAGGTCACCATGACGCCGGGGGTGAACAGCAGACGGCCCTTGAGGCGCAGGGCGCTCTGGTTGTGCAGCAGGTGCTCGTACCAGTGGCCGACCACGTACTCGGGGATGATCACGGAGACCGCGTCGCGCGGCGACTCCTTGCGCAGTCCCTTCACGTACTCGATGACCGGACGGGTGATCTCGCGGTAGGGCGAGTCGAGGACCTTCAGCGGTACGTCGATGCCGCGCCGCTCCCACTCGTCGCGCAGGGTCTTGGTCTCGGCCGGGTCGACGTTGACGCTGAGGGCTTCGAGGGTGTCGGAGCGCAGCAGCTTGGCGTAGGCGAGGGCGCGCAGGGCGGGCCGGTGGATCTTGGAGACCAGGACGACGGAGTGGACGCGGGAGGGCCGGACGCTGTCGTCGGACGGGCCCTCGGGTGCGGCGAGCTCCTCGGCGACGCGGTCGTAGTGCTTACGGATCGCGGTCATCGTCGCGTAGAAGATCACCATGCCGAGCAGGGCGACCCAGGCGCCGTGGGTGAACTTGGTGACGAGGACCACGACCAGGACCAGCCCGGTGAAGAACGCGCCGAAGGCGTTGATCGCGCGGGAGCGGACCATGTGGCTGCGCTTGGCCGGGTCGGTCTCACTGGCCAGGTGACGGTTCCAGTGGCGGACCATGCCGGTCTGGCTGAGAGTGAAGGAGACGAAGACGCCGACGATGTAGAGCTGGATCAGACGCGTCGAGTCGGCCCCGTAGATGATGACGAGCATGCTCGCGGCGCCGGCCAGGAGCACGATGCCGTTCGAGAAGGCCAGACGGTCGCCGCGGGTGTGGAGCTGGCGCGGCAGGTAGCGGTCCTGGGCGAGGATCGAACCGAGCAGCGGGAAGCCGTTGTACGCGGTGTTCGCGGCCAGGAACAGGACGAGGGCGGTGGCGGCGGCCAGCAGGATGAACAGGAAGCTGCCCTTGCCGAACACGGCCTCGGCGACCTGGGAGATCACCGGGTTCTGGACGTAGCCGGCGCCGACGGCCACACCGTTGTGGATCAGGTCCGTGGCGGGGTTCTCGGCCATGCGCACCTTGGTGGTCATGGCCAGGGCGATGATGCCGCAGAACATGGTGACGGCGAGCAGGCCCATGGCCGCGAGGGTGCTCGCGGCGTTCTTCGACTTCGGCTTGCGGAAGGCCGGGACACCGTTGGAGATCGCCTCGACGCCGGTGAGCGCGGCACAGCCGGACGAGAAGGCGCGCAGCAGCAGGAAGACGAGGGCGAAGCCCGCGAGCCCCTGGTGCTCGGCCTTGATGTGGTACTCGGCGGTCGGCGCCATCATGCTGTCGCCGAGCACGAGTCCGCGGAACGCGCCCCAGGCGATCATGATGAAGACGCCTGCGACGAAGACGTACGTCGGAATCGCGAAGAGCTTTCCGGACTCCTTGACTCCGCGCAGGTTCATCAGCGTGAGCAGGATGATGACGGCGACCGCGCAGAAGACCTTGTGCTGCACCACGAACGGCACCGCCGAGCCGAGGTTCTCGATGCCGGAGGCGATGGAGACGGCGACGGTGAGGACGTAGTCGACGAGCAGCGCGCTGGCGACGGTGAGGCCGGCCCGCGGGCCGAGGTTGGTGGTGGCGACCTCGTAGTCGCCGCCTCCGCTCGGGTAGGCGTGCACGTTCTGGCGGTAGGACGCGACCACCGTGAACATCAGCACGACGACCGCGACCGCGATCCAGGGGCTGAAGTGGTAGGCCGACACGCCCGCGATGGAGAGGACCAGCAGCACTTCTCCGGGCGCGTACGCGACGGAGGAGAGGGGGTCGGATGCGAAGACGGGGAGGGCGATGCGCTTCGGCAGAAGCGTTTCCCCCAGCCGGTCGCTGCGCAGTGCGCGCCCGATGAGGATCCGCTTCGGCACGTCGGTCAGTTTGGACACAACAGGGAATCGTAAGGGTTCGAACTGGCTGTCGCCCACCCGCCGTCCCTCTTCGGTCCGTCATCTGCTCTCCGGGTGAAAACAGGGAGGGCTCCGGCTGCGGATTCCGCAGCCCCGTGGATCGACGTGTCTATATGACGAAACCGCGTCCCCGACCGTCCTGGAGGACCCATGCATCTGACCCCCGAGCTGATCGGCGCGGCCGTCGCACTGGCCGGCCTCGGAATCCTGACCCTCGCGAGTGTTCGCAGCATCACACGGCGCTGAGCTCCACGCGTTCGCCGCCGCTCACCATTGGTCGCGGCCGTTCACCATCGGTCGCCGTCGTTCACCGTCGTTCCCCGAACGTTCCGCGAAAAAGGCACAGGCGAACCTGCGCAACGATGCCCCCGGTCGACCGTGCGTGTGTAGCTTGGGCGGCGGTCTGAGACCCTGTTTAGCCTGAGCCGTAACCATTCATGCGGAAGGACGGTCGTGCACATCGTCATCATGGGCTGCGGAAGAGTAGGTTCCGCTCTTGCCCAGAACCTGGAGCAACAGGGGCACACGGTCGCCGTGATCGACCAGGACCCCACCGCCTTCCGGCGGCTGGGCTCCGGGTTCGGCGGCCGTCGTGTCACCGGAGTCGGCTTCGACCAGGACACCCTGCGCGAGGCGGGCATCGAGGAGGCCGGCGCGTTCGCGGCGGTCTCCAGCGGCGACAACTCCAACATCATCGCCGCCCGCGTGGCCCGCGAGATGTTCGGCATCGAGAACGTCGCCGCCCGGATCTACGACCCCCGTCGCGCCGAGGTCTACCAGCGCCTCGGCATCCCGACCGTCGCCACCGTCCGCTGGACGGCCGACCAGATGCTCCGCCGGCTGCTGCCCTCGGGGGCCGAGCCGCTGTGGCGCGACCCCACGGGCGGGGTGCAGCTCGCCGAGGTGCACACCTCCGTCGCCTGGGTGGGCCACAAGATCAGCCGCCTCCAGGACGAGACGGGTGTACGCGTCGCTTTCCTCACCCGGCTGGGCGAGGCGGTTCTGCCCTCCTCCCAGACGGTGCTCCAGGAGGGCGATCTGGTGCACGTCATGATGCGCACCGACGAAGTGGACAAGGTCGAGGCGGCATTCGCCAAGGGCCCTGAAGAAGAGGCGGGGCACTGATGAGAGTCGCCATTGCCGGTGCCGGTGCCGTGGGCCGCTCGATCGCGGGCGAACTGCTGGAGAACGGCCACGAGATCCTGCTGATCGACAAGGCGCCGACCGCCATCTCGGTCGAGCGCGTCCCGCAGGCGGAGTGGCTGCTCGCCGACGCCTGCGAGATCACCTCCCTGGACGAGGCGGCGTTGCAGCGCTGCAACGTGGTCATCGCGGCCACCGGGGACGACAAGGTCAACCTCGTGGTCTCGCTCCTCGCGAAGACCGAGTACGGGGTCCCGCGCGTCGTCGCCCGCGTGAACAACCCCAAGAACGAGTGGCTGTTCAACGAGTCCTGGGGCGTGGACGTGGCCGTCTCCACCCCGCGCCTGATGTCGGCGCTCGTGGAGGAGGCCGTGAGTGTCGGTGACCTGGTGCGGCTGCTCCGCTTCAGTCACGGCGACGCCAACCTCGTCGAGCTGACCCTGCCGCCGGAGTCCGCCCTGGCCGGCACGACCGTCGGCGACGTCGCGTGGCCGGAGGACACCTCGCTGGTGACCATCATCCGCGGCACTCGCGTCCTGACCCCCTCCCGGGAGGACTCCCTGGAGGCGGGTGACGAGCTCCTCTTCGTGGCCGCCCAGGCCCGTGAGGAGCAGCTCGAGGACCTGCTGTCGGTGCGCCGCGACACGAGCACGACGAAGTAGGCAGCCGTTCCCGTTGTACGACGAAGGGGGCGCCCGGAAATTCTCCGGGCGCCCCCTTCGTCGTACAACAGGTGTGCCGCGGGCGTGCGGCACCGCAGGCTCAGGCGTCGTCGGCCGAGGCCGGGCTCACGCCTCGCGGCGGTGCCGGGCCGGGGCGGGGGTGTCGCCGCGCTCCTGCGCGAGAGCGGCCTTGCGCTCCTTCTCCGCCTGCTCCTCGGCCTCCATCTCCGCGAACACGTCGATGGGCGGCGGCGCCTTGGCCAGGAAGACCCAGGTGAGCCAGACGGCGAGCAGGAACGGGGGGATCTTCAGGGCGATCAGGACCCAGCCGAACTGGGTGGTGTCGCCCCACCAGTAGAGCGGGAACAGCACCGCGCACTTGGCGAGCAGGATCAGGCCCCAGGCCCAACTGGCCTTCGCGTACGCCTTCTTGCGGCCCGGGTTGCGGGTGCGCCAGGAGAGGTTCTCCTTGAACACCGGGCCGAGGATCAGCCCGATCAGCGGGACGCCCGCGAGGGTGGTCACGATGTACGCGACGGCGAGACCGAGCGTGTACAGCATCCCCGGCAGATAGAAGTCCTTCGCGTTGCCCGTCATCATCGCGAAGACCACACCGAAGGCGACGCCGAAGACACCGCTGAAGGCGTGCTTCACGGTGTCGCGCCGCACCAGGCGGACCACGACGAGCAACAGGGACACGGCGAGGGCGGCGATCGCCGCCCAGTGCAGGTTCTTGTTGATCGTGAAGATGGTGACGAAGAGCAGGCCGGGCATCACGGTTTCGACCATGCCCCGCACGCCGCCGAACGCCTCGAAGAGTGCGGCCTCGGTCACCGCCCGTGCATCCTGCTCGGCGTCCTGGGCGTCTTCGGTCGGCTTGTCGAGCGACGTCACCGGCTACTCCCGTCCGAGGGGTCTGAGTTCGTACTTCGGATTGAACAACACCCTACGGCCCCGGCTCATCGAGATACGGCCCGAGGCGATCAACTTGCGTCCGGGCTCGATGCCGACGATGGAACGGCGGCCGAGCCAGACGACGTCCAGGGCGGCCGAGCCGTCGAACAGCTCGGCTTCCAGGGCCGGGACACCGGCCCTCGGCCGCAGAGTGACCGTGCGCAAGGTACCAGTAACCGTGACTATCTGCCGGTCGTGGCAGTCACCGATACGGGTGCAGCCCGCGGTCGCCGTGTCCTCCCGCAGCTCCTCGGATTCCAGGTCCTCCTGGGACGAGGAGAGCCGGTCCATCATGCGCCGGAAGCGGCCCGCCGGCTTTTCGGAACGAGGAACAGCACTCATACCGAAAGCGTACCGGGGGCACTGACAGCTTCGTACCCGCGGCACCGCTGACCGAACCGGCCCCGGACTCCGCCCGATCGGGCGACCGCGCCGGCGGTCCAGCAGTCCGGCGGTCCGGCGGTCCGGCGGTCCGGCGGTCATGATCGCGTCACCGTTCGAACCTGTATCCCATCCCCGGCTCGGTGATGAAGTGTTTCGGGTGCGAGGGGTCCACCTCCAGCTTGCGGCGCAGCTGGGCCATGTAGACCCGCAGATAGTTCGTCTCCGTGCCGTAGGACGGACCCCAGACCTCCTGAAGCAGCTGCTTCTGGCTGACGAGCCGGCCCGTGTTGCGGACCAGGACGTCGAGCAGATGCCACTCCGTGGGGGTGAGCCGGACGTCCCGCCCGTCGCGGTGCACCTTCTTCGCCGCCAGGTCGACGGTGAACCCGGCGGTCTCCACGATCACGTCGTCCTCACCGCCCCCGGTGGGCTCCGCCCGGCGGACGGCGGCGCGGAGCCTGGCGAGCAGTTCGTCCATGCCGAAGGGCTTGGTGACGTAGTCGTCGGCGCCCGCGTCGAGCGCCTCGACCTTCTCGTCCGAGGAGTGCCGGGCCGACAGCACCAGGATCGGCACCCGGGTCCAGCCGCGCAGCCCCCTGATCACCTCGACGCCGTCCATGTCGGGCAGGCCGAGGTCGAGCACGACGACGTCGGGGTGACGGGCGGCCGCGAGCTGGAGCGCGGTGGCGCCGTCGGGGGCCGCGTCCACCTCGTACTTGCGTGCCTTCAGGTTGATCACGAGGGCTCGGGTGATCTGCGGCTCGTCGTCGACCACGAGGACCCGGGTCATGAAGCCTGCCTTTCTGCGACTGCTGATCGGTCTGCCTGGCCGGGACGGCGCTCCACCGCCCGCACCGTGAGCACCATGGTGAGTCCGCCGCCGGGGGTGTCCTCGGCGTTGAGGGTGCCGCCCATCGACTCGGCGAAGCCACGGGCGACCGCGAGGCCGAGACCCACACCGGTGCCGCGCGGGGCGTCTCCGTAGCGCTGGAAGGGCGCGAATATCCGGTCCTTGGCGTCGTCCGGGACTCCGGGGCCGCGGTCCACCACACGTACCTCCAAGCGGTCGGCGATGGCGCTCGCGGCGACCAGGACCCGTTGGTCGACGGGGCTGTACTTGACGGCGTTCTCGACGAGGTTGGCCATGGCACGCTCCAGGAGCCCGGCGTCGACGGCGACCATCGGCAGGCTCTCCGGGATGTCGAGGTCCACGCTGTCCTCGGGGACGCCGCCGAGGGCCATCGGGACGACCTCGTCGAGGTCGATCTCGCGGATCAGCGGGGCGACCGTGCCGGTCTGGAGCCTGGACATGTCCAGCAGGTTGCCCACCAGGTGGTCGAGGCGGTCGGCGCCGTCCTCGATGCCTTCGAGGAGCTCGGCGCGGTCCTCCTCGGACCAGGCCACGTCGTCGGAGCGCAGGGACGAGACCGCCGCCTTGATCCCGGCGAGCGGGGTGCGCAGGTCGTGGCTCACGGCGGCGAGCAGGGCGGTGCGGATGCGGTTGCCCTCGGCCAGCTCCTTGGCCTGGGACGCCTCGTGCTGGAGGCGCTGGCGGTCCAGGACCACCACGGCCTGCGCGGCGAACGCGGCCAGCACCCGGCGGTCGGAGGCGGGCAGCACCCGCCCGGACAGCGCGAGGGCCGTGTGGTCGCCGACCGGCATGTCGACGTCGGCGTCCTCGGGGCGGGTCGCGGGCGACGGTCCGGCGCTGCCCGCACACGTCCACGGCTCGACATCGCCCGCGCGCTCGAGGAGCGCGACCGATTCCATTCCGAAGGTCTCCCGGACCCGCTCCAGCAGCGCCTCGAGGCTGGTCTCGCCGCGCAGCACGCTGCCCGCCAGGAAGGAGAGGATCTCCGACTCGGCCCGCAACCGCGCCGCCTGGTGGGTACGGCGGGCCGCCAGGTCCACCACCGACGCGACGGAGACGGCGACGCCCACGAAGATCACGATGGCGACGATGTTCTTCGGATCGGCGACGGTCAGCCGGTGCAGGGGCGGTGTGTAGAAGTAGTTCAGCAGCAGCGAGCCGAAGGCCGCCGAGGCGAGGGCCGGAAGCAGACCGCCGAGCAGGGCGGCCGCGACCGTCACCGACAGGAACAGCAGCATGTCGTTGGCGAGGCCGAGGTCGATGGTGTTCAGCAGCAGGGCCATGACCACGGGGCCGCCGATGCCGACCGCCCAGCCCCAGATGATCCGGGAGCGGCCGAGCCGTGCTCCGCGCGCCACCGGCAGACCACGCCCCTTGGCGACCTCTTCGTGGGTGACGATGTGGACGTCCAGGTCGGGTCCCGACTCCCGGGCGACCGTGGTGCCGACGCCCGGCCCGAACATGTACTGCCAGGTCTTGCGGCGGGAGGAGCCGAGCACGATCTGGGTGGCGTTGACACCGCGCGCGAAGTCCAGCAGCGAGGCGGGGATGTCGTCGCCGACCACATGGTGGAAGGTGCCGCCCAGGTCCTCCGCCAGGGTGCGCTGGACGGCCAGCTCCTTCGGCGAGGCGGAGGTGAGACCGTCGCTGCGGGCGATGTAGACCGCCATGACCTCGCCCCCCGCCCCCTTCTCGGCCAGCCGCGCCGCGCGCCGGATCAGCGTCCGCCCCTCGGGACCACCGGTCAGCCCGACGACGATCCGCTCCCGTGACCCCCAGATCTTGGAGACCTGGTGCTCGCTGCGGTACTCGGTCAGATATTCGTCGGCCCGGTCGGCGACCCACAGCAGCGCGAGCTCGCGGAGGGCCGTGAGATTGCCGGGGCGGAAGTAGTTGGACAGGGCCGCGTCGACCTTGTCGGATTTGTAGATGTTGCCGTGCGCCATCCGGCGGCGCAGGGCGGGCGGAGACATGTCGAC
Source organism: Streptomyces sp. NPDC005281 (assembly GCF_040607495.1). Lineage (NCBI taxonomy): Bacteria > Bacillati > Actinomycetota > Actinomycetes > Kitasatosporales > Streptomycetaceae > Streptomyces > Streptomyces sp. NPDC005281. Next base: position 133,633 of record NZ_JBEXGX010000008.1, read on the forward strand.
GAGCTCGATCTGGTCCGCCCGCCGCACCACCTCGTCCGGCACCGTCTCGCGTTGCCGCACGCCCGTTATCGACTCGACGACGTCACCCAGTGACTCCAGGTGCTGGATGTTGACGGTGGAGACGACGTCGACGCCTGCGGCGAGGAGTTCCTCCACGTCCTGCCAGCGCTTGTCGTTGCGGGAGCCTGGCACATTGGTGTGCGCCAGTTCGTCCACCAGGGCGACGGCAGGGGCACGCCGGAGCACGGCGTCGACGTCCATCTCGGTGAAGGTCCCGCCCCGGTACTCCAGCTCCTTGCGCGGCACCTGCTCCAGGCCGTGCAGCATCACTTCGGTGCGGGGCCGGTGGTGATGCTCGACGAACGCCACCACGCAGTCCGTCCCGCGTTCGACGCGGCGGTGCGCCTCGGAGAGCATCGCGTAGGTCTTGCCCACGCCGGGTGCCGCACCGAGGTAGATCCGAAGTTTGCCGCGTCCCATGAGCCTATTGTCTTCCTGTCACCGCTGTGTACGCAGCGTCGACCCTACGGCCAGGTTTCCCGACGAATGGGACGAACGTCCCGCCGCGGAAGCTCTTTGACGCAACCCTGATGCGCCGCGCGGCCTCGCGCGGTTCCACGAGGCCCGGCGCGGTCCCCTACGGCTGACCGTGCTGGTGGCAGTGCTGGTGGCGGTGCTGATGCTGGTGGTGACGGCTCGGCTCATGGTTCCTCCCGGTGATCCCCGTGGACCGGGCGCCGGTGTCCCGGCCGGACGCCCGGTCCCTCATCCCTTCATCGGATGGGACCCCGGTTCCGGTTCACGCGGGATTGTCGCCGTGTGTCAGCGTCTCCCACGCGACGAAGAGGTTGTTGCTGCCGGCCGGACGGTTCTGCTCGGTGAGCGCCTGGGTGTTGGTCATCGCGATGCCCAGCCGGTTGTGCAGGGCGTTGTAGCCGACCTCGGTGACCGGGCCGAGCCCGAGGTTCAGCGAGCCGCCGCACAGCCAGCTCGGCACGGCCGCACCCAGCTGGTACTTCGACTGGAAGCCGAGCGCCTGGCGCAGCCGCTCTCCGACGTCGGTGCCGTACAGGTCCTGCCCCTGGATGCGGCGGGTCTCGGCGATGTGCGAGATGGCCGAGATGCCGTACCCGGTGTGGGTGAGGTCCCGGCAGGTCTCCTGGGTGAGCCCGGTGACGAAGGTGGACTGACCCTGCCAGTAGCTGACGATCTTCGCGGTGGTGTCGAGGTTCTGGCTCGGCACGGTCTTCGGCACGGACCCGTCGGTGGACAGGTACACGTACGCCGCGGTGCGCGTCCGGAACCTCGCCATGGCCTTGTCGTACGAAGTCTTGTCCTCCAGGAAGACGGAGATGCCGACGGCGGCCTCCATCATCGACAGCTCCCAGTTCCCGTTGGAGTTGGAGCCGTTGATGATCTCGGGCAGGTAGACGGTGCGCAGCATGGTCGCGAAGCGGCCGGATTCGGCCCAGGAGCCGGTGTACGTGTACTTGATGATCTCGGCGGCCTTGGGCCAGGAGGAGCCCGCCCAGCCGGTCTGGAGCGGCGCGTTGCTGTTGGTGTGGTCCTTGATCACCGCGGACCAGGCGTCCATCAGCTCGATGGCCTTCCTGGCGTACCGGTCGTCGCGCGTGATGTACCAGGCGAGGGCGTCGGTGTACGCGGCGATCGCGTCCTCGCGCTCGTCCGTGCAGCCGTAGTCGGGATTGGAGTACGAGCCGCACTCGACGGTCGCGCGGGGCTTGGGGGTGCGCGTGAGCGAGGCGTACTTGCTCGCCGCCAGCTGGTCGTAGGCGCCCTTCCAGGGCTGGACGCCGGCCAGGACCTCGGTGCGGGCGAAGTCCAGCTGCCCCCTGGAGACGGTGACTCCGGGGTGGACGAAGGCGGCGGGCGCGGCTTCGGCCCGGTGCGCGCCGGGCCAGGACAGGAGGGTGCCGACCAGGGCGGCGGTCGCGGCGGCGACGGTGAGGAGGAAGGCAGGGCGCCGTCGGCGGGGATGCCGAGTGGGGGTGTCGGACATGCAGAGCCATCCATTCTTGTATGTGAACTACACACGGGATGCTGAACATGAAGCGCTGGCCGGTGACCATAGGTACGGACCAGGCTTCCGTCAAGCCCTGAAGAAAGAGCAGCTGCTCAACCGTTGTTCACATACGGGAACCTCGTTGGGGTGGGTCCTGCTGCCGCCCTCCGAGGCCGCGCGAACTGCGTACAAGCACCTGCACAGGAGCCATGCGAACCCGCGCGAACTGTGTACCGGGGCCTGCGCGGGATCCCGGCGAACCCGCGCGAACGGTGTACCGGGACCTGGACGGGATCCCGCCGAACCCGTGCGAACCGTGTACCGGAACCCGCACGGGATCCCGCCGAACCCGCGCACGGAAAAGGGCCGCATCCCTGAGGATGCGGCCCTTCTGTTGCCCGTCTCTTCGACTGTCCCTCGTCCGTCTAGCGGACTTCGGTGATCTCCGGTCCGCGCTGGAGCTGTCCCATGCCGCCGGAGAAGCGTGAGCCGCTCTGGTCCTCCTGCTGAACGCCCTCGGGGACCATCTGAGCGTCGTTCGGCAGCTTCAGGACGATCGGGTCGCGCGGGGCCATCGGGCCCTCACCGCGGACGACGACCGTGTCCCGGAAGATCTGCTCCAGCAGGCCCGCGGCCTGCGGCTGCACCGCGCCCTGCCCGGAGATCACTCCGCGCAGGAACCAGCGGGGACCGTCCACGCCGACGAACCGCACGACCTGGAAACCGCCCGTGCCGTCCGGCAGCTGGACCGGTACCTGAGCCCGCAGCTCCCAGCCCAGCGGTCCTTCGACCTCGTCGATCACGCCGCCCTGCTGGGTGATCCCGGAGGCGATCTCCTCGCGCACCTCGCCCCAGATGCCCTCGCGCTTGGGAGCGGCGAAGGCCTGGAGCTGTACGGCGCTGTCGTTGACGACGACGGTCGCCGCGACGATCGCGTCACCCGCGACCTCGACCCGCAGCTCCATGCCGTCGACTCCGGGCACGAACAGACCACCGAGGTCCACCCGGCCCTCGGCCGGGTCACGAACCTCTTCACTGTCCCAGGGTCCGTCGGGGCGCGGCTCGGGTTCGAGCCTCACGCGCCGGCGCTCCTCGTCCTCGTCCGCCTCAGTGTCGACGCCGTCGACGACCTGCTCGGCCTCGCCCGCCGCGTCCTCGGCGGCACTGCCCTTCTTGCGACGTCCGAACACGTCACTGTCCTTCCCGGTCGGATACGACCGACGCGTATCGATTCCCACCCGTTGTGCTGTCCACGGCGGCATGACCGCCGGTGGACCCGAAGCCCCCTGCGGCCCGCGCCGAGTCGGGAAGTTCCGCGACCTCCTGGAAGCGAACCTTCTCGACTTGCTGGACGACCAGTTGAGCAATCCGGTCGAAGCGCTCGAACCGCACCGACTCGCGCGGATCGAGATTCACCACGATCACCTTGATCTCCCCACGGTACCCGGCATCCACCGTCCCCGGGGCATTCACGAGGGCTACACCGCAGCGGGCGGCGAGGCCGGAGCGCGGGTGCACGAAGGCCGCGTACCCCTCGGGCAACGCGATGGACACTCCCGTCGGCAGCACGGCCCGCTCACCGGGCTCGAGCTCGCGGCTCTCGGTGGTGCGAAGATCGGCTCCCGCGTCACCCGGGTGCGCATACTCGGGGAGCGGGACCTCCGGATCGACGCGCCTGATCATCACGGCGACTTCTGGACGGGGCTCACTGGCCCCGGGGCTACGGGTCACGGGTTCACCTCGAAGGCACGGGCTCGCCGGATCTGGTCCGGGTCGCTCATCGCCGCGCGGATCTCCTCCGGGCGGCCGTTGTCGATGAAGTGGTCGACCTTCACCTCGACGAAGAGGGCGTCCGCGCGGACGGCGACAGGCCCGTCGGGGCCGCCGATCCGCCCCGTGGCGGTGCAGTAGATCTTCCGGCCGGCCACCGCGGTGACCTCGGCCTCCAGATACAGCACGGTGTCGACGGGTACGGGGCGCCGGAAGTCGGTCTCCAGGCGGCCCGTCACGGCGATCGTCCGCAGCAGCCAGTTCAGCGAGCCGAGGGTCTCGTCGAGCGCGGTGGCGAGAACACCGCCGTGCGCGAGGCCCGGGGCGCCCTGGTGGACGGGGCGCACCGTGAACTCCGCCGTGATCCTGACACCGTCCCCGGCACGGGCCTCCAGATGGAGTCCGTGAGGCTGTGCTTCACCGCACCCGAAACAGTGTTCGTAGTGTGCCCCGAGGAGCTCTCCGGGGGCGGGCGCGTCGGGGTGCCGCACCGGCGCGACGGCGTCGGCGGGAGGCGTCAGAGCTGCGGAAGTACCACTCACAGCCGCAGACCTTACCCGCGCGTCCAGCAAGTCTTCGCACCGTGCCAAGCTTGGCGTCATGCAGCTCTCCGCCTCTCCGTACGAAGAACGACTCACCGCACCCCGGTCGTGGTGGGCGATCAGCTTCCTGGTCGGGCTCGCGCTGGCCCTGGTCTTCCTCCCGTTCGGCACACTGCCGATGCTCGGAGCGCTCGTCGGCGGTACCGCGTTCGCGGCGGTCGCGGCAAGTGCGTACGGCTCGATCCGCATCCGCGTGGTCGGTGACTCGCTGATCGCCGGCGACGCCAGGATCCCGGTCTCGGCCCTCGGTGGCACGGAGATCATGGACCCGGAGGAAGCGCGCGCCTGGCGGACCTACAAGGCCGACACCCGCGCCTTCATGCTCCTGCGCTCGTACATCCCCACGGCGCTGCGCGTCCAGGTCACCGACCCGGCCGACCCGACGCCCTATCTGTACCTGTCGACCCGGGAGCCGGAGCGCCTGGCCGCAGCCCTGAAGACGGCGCGGGAGTCGGCCCGACCCGCAGAGAGCTGAGGCTGCGGGCTGCGGGCCCTAAGGCTGAGACAGTCACGGACCACAGCTGGTACGGCGACGCCTGATCGGCCATGCCGGCTGACGGAGGGGACCCGCCTGGCGCGGTCGCACGGCCACAGTTCGAACGGCCGCGGGCGCCGGCCGCGTGAACGAGCTTGATCGCCGGGCCGCCTCAGTCCCCCAGGTCCGTGGGAATCTCCCCGATCCGCACCGGATCCGTCGGCTTCTCCAGCGGTGGCAGTTGCGGAAGGGCGTCCCACGGCACCTGCATCTTGCGCAGGTCCTTGCGGATGTGGCCGGCCACGCGTCTGGTGTCGCGGCGGTTCATCACCGCTCCTACGGCCGCTCCGACCATGAACGGCATCAGGTTGGGCAGGTCGCGGACGGTTCGCTTCATGATCTGCTGGCGCAGCTCGCGCTTCATCTGGCCGCCCAGCGCGGCGTTGATCGTCATGGGCTTGGCCACGTCGATGCCGCGCTCGCCCGACCAGGAGTGCAGATAGGCCGTACTGCGCTCCTTGAGGTTGCCCTGCGGACGCAGGCCGTAGACCTCGTGGAGTTCGGCGATCAGCTTCAGCTCGATCGCGGCGACGGCGGTGATCTCGGCCGCCAGCTCCGTGGGCATGGCGGGCGGCACCGGCAGCATGGCGGCGGCGCCGATCCCGGCGCCGACGGTGGACGTCGCGGCGGCGGCGCCCGCGACGAGCTTGTCCGCGATCTCCTCGGGGCCGAGGCCCGGGAACTGTCCGCGGAGGGTGGCCAGGTCCCGGACGGGAACCCGTGGAGCGATGTCGATGATGCGGTCCGTGACATACGCGAGGCCCGCCCTGGCCCGGACGCCGCTCCTCGTGACGCCTCGCTTGAGCCCGTCCCGAACAGCCTCCACGCGACGCCTCGCTACGGGCGAGGAGGTCTCCGTGGGGGCCGTCAGGCCGTCTGTGACGCCCGCTCGGTCGAGCGAGGCTGATCCCTGTTCGGAAGAGCCCCGCTCGTCGTCACGCACGCCTTCAGGGCCCTTGGAGGGCCCTTCGTCCGCCGCCCTGGAAAGGAGGCGGCGCTTCCAAGGCGGAGTCGAGCCGGTCACGGCCGACCCTGCCTCAGTCGCAGTCGCGGCAGATCGGCTGACCGTTCTTCTCGCGGGCCAGCTGGCTGCGGTGGTGCACCAGGAAGCAGCTCATGCAGGTGAACTCGTCCTGCTGCTTGGGCAGCACCCGGACGGCCAGCTCTTCGTTCGAGAGGTCCGCACCGGGCAGCTCCAGGCCTTCCGCGGCCTCGAACTCATCTACGTCGACGGACGAGGTCGACTTGTCGTTCCGGCGAGCCTTCAGTTCTTCAAGGCTGTCCGAGTCGACGTCGTCGTCGGTCTTGCGCGGGGTGTCGTAATCCGTTGCCATTGTCGCTCTCCCCCTCTGGGTGTCTGCGGTGTCTCCAGCGCACGTAACGCGTGAGAGGCCGGACTTGTGCCCGACCCGAGGCGGAGATTTTGCCTCACATCAAGGTCTGTTACTCAATCGACACCCAACCGGCCTCATCAAGAGTGGTCGGCTTGGATGGCGATGCGGACCGTACACGGTCCGAGGGCCGCACTTCAAAGGCGCCCCACCGTGTACTTCCCGTGATCGGGACCCCTGAAAACCCGGATTTTCCCGGCTTTCCGACAGCCTGCATGATCACGGAGAGTGGATGGATCGAAATTCGTCCTTGTGATCGATCACACACGGGTCACCCGGGTGGGTGATCCGGAAATTCCGCGCAAAGCGAACATCGCCGCGTGTCCGCGACATGCTCTCAGATGGGAAGGGTGACGCGCATCACGAGCCCACCCCCTTCTCGGGGCTGAGCGACGATGTGGCCCCCGTGCGCACGGGCCACCGACCGGACGATCGACAGGCCGAGGCCCACGCCCTTGTCGCTGCCGGTGCGCTCCGTGCGCAGCCGCCGGAACGGTTCGAAAAGATTGTCGACCTCGTACGCGGGAACGACCGGTCCCGTGTTCGACACCTCCAGGACGGCCCGGCCGTGCTCCGTGTCGGTCGTGACCTCGACCCAGCCGTCCCGCGGCACGTTGTACCGAACGGCGTTCTGGACGAGGTTCAGGGCGATCCGCTCCAGGAGCACGCCGTTGCCCTGGACAACCACCGGAGCGCGCAGCCCGCGGATCTCCACGCCCTTGGCCTCCGCCTCGGCGTGCACCTGGTCGATGGCCTGCGAGGCGACCTCGGCGAGATCGACCGGCTTGCGCTCGATGATCTGGTTGTCGCTGCGGGCCAGCAGCAGGAGTCCCTCGACCAGCTCCTCACTGCGCTCGTTCGTGGCGAGCAGCGTCTTGCCGAGCTGTTGCATCTCCGACGGCACCCCGGGTCCCGACAGGTGCACCTCCAGGAGCGTGCGGTTGATCGCGAGGGGGGTGCGCAGTTCGTGGGAGGCGTTCCCGACGAAACGCTGCTGGGCGGTGAAGGCCCGCTGGAGCCGCTCCAGCATGTCGTCGAAGGTGTCCGCGAGCTCCTTCAGCTCGTCGTCCGGGCCGTCCAGCTCGATCCGCCGGGACAGATCGGAGCCGGCCACCGCACGCGCGGTGCGGGTGATGTGGCCGAGCGGCGACAGGACGCGGCCCGCCATCGCGTAGCCGAACGCGAAGGCGATGACCGCGAGGCCGAGCAGGGCCAGCAGGGACCGGCTGAGCAGGTCGTCCAGGGCGTGCTGGCGCTGCTGGTTCACGCAGTCGGCCATCGCGCGGTTGAGCTCGTCCGCCGAGGGCGCCGTCGGAAGGTTGCAGGTGCTGCTGCCGACCTGACCGGAAATGATCTTGAAGGGGAGTTCGCTGCCGACGTTCAGCGCCTGTGCCGCGAGCAGGTAGATGATCGACAGCAGCATGATGCCGGCGATCAGGAACATGCCGCCGTACAGCAGCGTGAGCCGTATGCGGATCGTGGGGCGCAGCCAGGGGAAGGGCGGTTCCGCCCTTCTCGGCTCCCAGGTGGGCTTCGGAGGCGCCGCGGGCGGCGCGGGGGTGGTGGCCACGGTGGATCAGATCCTGTACCCGGAGCCGGGCACGGTGACGATCACGGCGGGCTCGCCGAGCTTGCGCCGCAGCGTCATGACGGTCACGCGCACGACGTTGGTGAACGGGTCCGTGTTCTCGTCCCAGGCCTTCTCCAGGAGCTGCTCGGCGGAGACCACCGCGCCCTCGCTGCGCAGCAGCACCTCCAGGACGGCGAACTCCTTGGGGGCGAGCTGGACCTCCTTGCCGTCGCGGAAGACCTCGCGGCGGTTGGGGTCGAGCTTGATCCCGGCACGCTCCAGGACCGGCGGCAGCGGCACGCTCGTACGACGTCCGAGGGCACGCACGCGTGCGGTCAGCTCGCTGAACGCGAACGGCTTGGGGAGATAGTCGTCGGCACCGATCTCCAGGCCCTCGACACGGTCGCTGACGTCGCCGGACGCGGTCAGCATCAGCACGCGGGTGGGCATGCCGAGCTCGACGATCTTCCGGCAGACGTCGTCGCCGTGCACGAGCGGGAGGTCGCGGTCGAGGACGACCACGTCGTAGTCGTTGACCCCGATGCGCTCCAGCGCGGCCGCGCCGTCGTACACGACGTCGACGGCCATGGCCTCCCGGCGCAGTCCGGTGGCCACCGCATCGGCGAGCAGCTGCTCGTCCTCGACGACGAGTACGCGCACGTCGCTTGTCCTTCCTCTGTCCACCGGCGGGCACGTTTCAGCGCACCACGCGGGCAGGTCCGTCACGGATGAGAGCTCCATCCTGCCCGTTTCGGCCATAAACCGGCTGTAAGACGGGGGAGGCGCCAGGGAAGCGCGTCCGGAGGACCGGGAATGCGAGATTTTCTCGTCGGGTTGAGGTTTCCACGGAAGAGAGCGGGGGGAGGACGGCTTTACACCCCGCGATCACGCTCTGCATGTGGCAAACCACATTGTGGTACGTCCAACGCTTCCGCAGAGCGGGCGTGGGTGTCCGGCACCGTCGCCGCCCAGAGCGGGCAGCGCTGGGCACCCCATTCGGAGACGTGATCGCCCCTTCCCATCGGCACACCCCCGTGCCACCCGACCCACGACCCAGGACGAGGGGGCGCAGCATGGACGCATTCACCACAGGACTTCTGCAGCGCATAAGGACGACCGAGTCCGACCTGACGCTGGCCCGCGAAACAGGCGACGACTTCCTCGCGGAGGTCGAGCAGGCCGAGCTGGACGACCTGCACCGCCTCGCCGCGGAGCACGGTGTGGAGGTCGGCGCCACACGCGTCTGATCGGTACGCACGAGAGCGGGGCCCCGGTATCGATCCAGTACCGGGGCCCCGCTCCGTTGTCGTGCTCCGCCGTCCCCCGTCCCGGCCGGTCGTCCACCGTCGGCCGGTCCCTCGGAGGGGCCGTCAGTCGTGCCAGGCGCCGAAGTCCTCCAGGAGCCGCTGGAGCGGTTCGAAGACGCCCGGGGAGGCAGCCACAGCGAGATCGCCCGTGGGGCGCTCTCCGGGGCGTCCACCGGTCACCGCGCCCGCTTCCCGGGCGATCAGGTCCCCCGCCGCGAGGTCCCAGGGGTGCAGACCCCGCTCGTAGTAGCCGTCGAGGCGGCCGGCCGCGACGTCGCACAGGTCGACCGCCGCCGAGCCGGAGCGCCGGATGTCGCGCACCAGCGGGATCAGCCGCTGGGCCACGTCGGCCTGATGGGTCTTGACCGAGGTGACGTAGTTGAAGCCCGTCGAGACGAGCGCCTGGTCGAGCGGCGGGGACGGGCGACAGGCCAGCCGGCGTTCGCCGACCCAGGCGCCGGAGGCCCGGGCGCCCCGGCCGCGAACCGCGTGGTACGTCTCGCCGCGCATGGGTGCCGCCACGACGCCGACGACGGTCTCGCCGTCCTTCTGGGCCGCGATGGACACGGCCCAGGTCGGCAGTCCGTACAGGTAGTTGACGGTGCCGTCGAGCGGGTCGACGATCCAGCGGACGCCGCTGGTGCCCTCGCTCGCTGCGCCCTCCTCACCGAGGAGTCCGTCGTCGGGCCGGTGTTCGGCGATCAGTGAGGTGATCAGCTTCTCGGCGGCGATGTCCATCTCGGTGACGACGTCGATCGGGCTGGACTTGGTGGCGGCCACCGCGAGGTCCGCCGGGCGGCCGTCGCGCAGCAGCTCGCCCGCGCGGCGGGCGGCCTCGTGCGCGAGCTGGAGGAGTTCGGTGTGCAGGGGCTCGGTCACGTGACTCCTCATGCGAAGGGGCTGTCGGCGCCCGCGGCGGCGGGCTTGGGCGTGCGGGCCGGACAGCAGCCCACCGGGCACAGGTCGTGACTCGCGCCCAGCGCTCCCAGGGCACACCGTGTCACCTGGCGGCCGCTCTCGACCGCGGCGCGCTCCAGCACCAGGTCACGGACCGCCGCGGCGAACCGGGGATCGGAGCCCACCGTGGCCGAACGGCGCACGGGCAGCTCCAGCTCCCCCGCCTTCGCCCGCGCCTCGGTGTCCAGGTCGTACAGGACCTCCATGTGGTCCGAGACGAACCCGATCGGCACCATCACCGCGGCCGGGGCCCCCGCCCCGTGCAGCTCCTCCAGGTGATCGCAGATGTCGGGCTCCAGCCACGGGATGTGCGGGGCCCCGGAGCGCGACTGGTACACGAGCCGCCACGGGTGGTCGGTCCCGGTCTTCTCGCGCACCGCCTCCGCGATGAGCCGGGCCACGTCCAGATGCTGCCTGACGTACGCGCCACCGTCGCCGTGCCCCTCGGCCGGACCGGAGGTGTCCGCCGCGGCGACCGGGATCGAATGGGTGGTGAACACCAGGTGCGCGCCCGCCCGGACGTCCTCGGGCAGCTCGGCGAGCGATCCGAGGACGCTCTCGGTCATGGGCTCCACGAACCCGGGGTGGTTGAAGTAGTGCCGCAGCTTGTCGACCCTCGGCGGCTCCAGCCCCTCCCCCTCCAGAACGGCCAGGGCTCCCGCCAGATCCTCGCGGTACTGCCGGCAGCCCGAGTACGAGGCGTACGCGCTGGTGGCCAGCACCAGGATCCTGCGCCGCCCGTCGGCGGCCATCTCGCGCAGCGTGTCGGTCAGGTACGGCGCCCAGTTCCGGTTGCCCCAGTAGACCGGCAGATCCAGACCGTGCCCGGCGAAGTCCTTGCGCAGCGCGTCGAGCAGCGCGCGGTTCTGGTCGTTGATCGGGCTGATCCCGTCGAACAGGAAGTAGTGCTGCCCGACCTCCTTGAGCCGTTCCTTGGGGATGCCCCTGCCCCGCGTCACGTTCTCCAGGAACGGAACCACTTCGTCCGGGCCCTCCGGACCGCCGAACGAGAGCAGGAGCAGGGCGTCGTAGGGGCTGGCATCGAGCGCTTCTGGCATGGGTCCGATCCTGCCACCCGCCACCGACAGGCAAGAACCGGCAGGGTGACGGGCCGGCGACGGCGGCGGGGCGCACGGCGGCCGGGCGCCGGGACGGCCCGCGCGGAGGCCGACCGGACGAGCACCTCGCGGACGCCGAGCGGAAACAGCCGGACAGACACCCCGCGGACGCCGACCGGACGAGCACCCTCGCGGACGCCGAACGCACAAACGGCCGGACGGGCACCTCGCGGACGTCGACGGGACAAACAGCCGGAGGGCACGAGGGGCTGTATTAGGCTTACCTAACCAGTAAGCTGTATCGGCCAGCTTCACGCCTTACGAAGTTCGGGCCGCCCGAGGCGACCGGGAGGGCCGAGCCGAGCCGACGGAGACCTTGTGCCCAGCCCGTACCGCGCCCTGTTCACCGCCCCCGGCTCCACGAGCTTCTCCGCCGCGGGCCTGCTCGGCCGGATGCCGCTGTCCATGATGGGCATCGGCGTCGTCACGATGATCTCCCAGCTGACCGGGCGCTACGGCCTCGCGGGCGCCCTCTCGGCGACCATGGCGCTGGCGGCTGCGGCGATGGGCCCGCAGGTCTCGCGAATGGTGGACCGGCACGGTCAGCGGCGGGTCCTGCGTCCGGTGACGCTGTTCGCGCTCGCGGCGGCCGGGGGGCTGCTGGCCGCCGCGCACTTCGGGTGGCCGGACTGGGTCCTGTTCGCGTGCGCGGCCGGCATCGGCTGCGTCCCGAGCATCGGCGCGATGATCCGGGCCCGCTGGGCGGCCCTCTACGGAGGCACCCCGCAACTGCACACCGCGTACTCCCTGGAGTCCGTGGTGGACGAGATCTGCTTCATCTTCGGACCGATCATCTCCATCGGCCTGTCCACGGTGTGGTTCCCGGAGGCCGGCCCACTGCTCGCCGCCTGCTTCCTGGCGGCCGGGGTCTTCTGGCTGACCTCGCAGCGCGCCACCGAGCCCCAGCCGCATCCGCGCGGACTGCACAGCGGCGGCTCGGCGCTCCGCTCGGCCGGGCTCCAGGTCCTCGTCGCCACGTTCGTGGCGACCGGGGCGATCTTCGGAGCCGTGGACGTGGTGACCGTCGCCTTCGCCGACGAACAGGGCCACAAGGGCGCCGCGAGCATCGTCCTGGCGCTCTACGCGGCGGGCTCCTGCCTCGCTGGGGCGGTCTTCGGACTGCTGCACTTCAAGGGGGCGGCGGAAGGCAGGTGGCTGCTGGGCATATGCGCGATGGCCGTGAGTATGATCCCCCTCCTACTGGTCGGAAACTTGCCGTTCCTGGCCGTGGCGCTTTTCGTTGCGGGCCTGTCCATCGCTCCCACGATGATCACGACGATGTCCCTCATCGAGCAGCACGTACCTCGCGCGAAACTGACCGAAGGCATGACCTGGGTGAGCACAGGGCTCGCCGTCGGGGTCGCGCTCGGTTCCTCCGTGGCCGGCTGGGTGATCGACTCCGCCGGCGCGAAAGCCGGGTACGGGGTTCCGGCGGTGTCCGGGGCCGTCGCGGTCGCGGTCGGTTTCCTCGGGTACCGCCGGCTCAGCAGGCCGGTTCTTCGGCGGGGAGGGTCGCATGAGCACCACAGCGAGCGAGAAGAACGGCACGTGGCGTAACTGGGCGGGAAACGTCACCGCCCTTCCCGCACGGGAGGTCACCCCTGCCTCGGTCGACGAACTGTCCGCCGCCGTGCGGAAGGCCGCCGAGGACGGTCTGACGGTGAAGGCCGTCGGCACCGGGCACTCCTTCACGGCCGCTGCCGCGACCGACGGTGTATTGATCCGCCCTCAACTGTTGACCGGGATCCGCAAGATCGACCGCACGGCCATGACCGTCACGGTCGAGGCGGGCACTCCGCTCAAGAGGCTCAACATGGCCCTCGCACGCGAGGGTCTGTCGCTCACCAACATGGGCGACATCATGGAACAGACGGTCTCGGGGGCGACCAGCACCGGAACGCACGGCACCGGGCGGGACTCGGCCTCGATCGCCGCCCAGATCAAGGGCCTGGAACTGGTGACGGCCGACGGCTCGGTGCTGGCCTGCTCCGAGACCGAGAACCCGGAGATCTTCGCGTCGGCCCGCATAGGCATCGGCGCCCTGGGGATCATCACCGCGATCACCTTCGCCGTGGAGCCCGTCTTCCTGCTCGCGGCCCGCGAGGAGCCGATGACCTTCGACAAGGTCACCGCCGACTTCGAGGAACTCTTCACCGAGAACGAGCACTTCGAGTTCTACTGGTTCCCGCACACCGGCAACTGCAACACCAAGCGCAACAACCGCAGCGCGGGTCCCGAGAACCCGATGGGCCCCATCCGCGGCTGGATCGAGGACGAGTTCCTCTCCAACGGCGCCTTCCAGGTGGCCAACCTGCTCGGCCGGGCCGTTCCCGCGGCCATCCCCTCGATCGCCGGTTTCTCCAGCCGCGCGCTGTCCTCGCGGACCTACACCGACATCCCGTACAAGGTGTTCACCTCTCCGCGCCGCGTGCGTTTCGTGGAGATGGAGTACGCGGTGCCGCGCGAGGCCCTGGTCGAGACGCTGCGCGAGCTGAAGTCGATGGTCGACAACTCGACCCTGCGGGTGAGCTTCCCCGTGGAGGTGCGCACGGCGCCGGCCGACGACATCACCCTCTCCACGGCGTCCGGGCGGGAGAGCGCGTACATCGCCGTCCACATGTTCCGGGGCACCCCCTATCAGGCGTACTTCACGGCCGCCGAGCGGATCTTCACCGCGCACGAGGGCCGGCCGCACTGGGGCAAGGTGCACACCCGGGACGCGGAGTACTTCTCCAAGGTCTATCCGCGCTTCGGTGAGTTCACCGCGCTGCGGGACCGGCTCGATCCGGACCGGCGCTTTGCGAACGACTACTTGCGGAGGGTTCTGGGGTCGTAGCGGTCGCGCTGGGTCGGGGAGCCGGGGTGCCGTCCCCTGCTCCCGGTCCGGACGAGGCGCTGTACCCCGGGGCCGGCGCGGAGGCCGTGCCACCACCGTCGGCGCCGCCGTCGACAGAACCGCTCCCGTTGCCCGAACCGGTGCCGGCGGACGGCGTCGGCGCCTCCGAAGAGGCCGCCGGCGAGGACGGTGACGAACCGGTCGACGGTGTCGTACCCGACTCACGGTTCCCCGGGCCCGACGTGTGCCCCTTGAAGGCGTCGCCGACCGTCGTGCTCGTGCCGTCGCCGCTGAAGCTCTGCCCCGAGACCGTTTCGTACGTGGTGATTCCGGCCATCGTCACGCCGAAGACGAGAGCGGTCGCGACCAGAGGCCTCTTCCAGCTCCTGACCCGCGCGCGGTAGACGGTCCCTTCGGTGAACCCACCGGGGAGACCGGGCACCTGCCGGGGCTTCGGTTTCGGCGGCACCTTCACGTCACGGATCTGTTCACCCGTGCGCCTGAAGAAGTGCTGGAACAGCGTTCCTCCGCAGGTGGCGACGATGCTGACCAGCCCGGCGCCCAGGATCGTCCCGTAGACACCGAAGTAGGACGCGAGTTTCGCCGCGACCACCGCGGCGACCGCGCTCCCCGCCACCTGGGGGACGCTCAGGTCCAGCCGCCTCTTCCTCGGTTTTACGTCGACACCCGGCTGCTCGCCGCCGACATCCGGCTTCTCACGCATTCCCGGACCCTGCCTACCTTTCCCGTACTTGATCGACCGACCGCACGAGAAAGGGACGTACAGGCGAAACGATAAGTTCCGTTTCTGCCGATTACGTGAAGTGCGCCACGTTCCCGGACCGCCGAGAGGGCGCCGGGATCGGCCAACTAGCACCCCCCGCTAGAAGTTGAGCGGCGTGCCGATCCACGCAAGTGGCCCGAATGGAGTACTGTTGCGAGCCCTGGGTCCGGACTCCCGCCAGGGTGTCCGGGGCCTTGCAGGACCGCCGGGAGGGGGCTCGTTGCACAGGGTGATGGAGTTCGTCACTTAGCGTTGCAAAATAGGTACCGTGTCATAACGGCGACCCCGGGCCCGCGCCCGACACGCCGGGCAACTCGGCAAGGTTGTGGCAGGCTGCACCCGGGCAGGCCACACTCGACTAGCGGAAGCAGCGACGCACGTGACGTCGGCAGGCACCACCCGGGAGGTCCCCATGCCCGAACTGCGTGTCGTGGCCGTCTCTAACGACGGCACACGGCTGGTGCTGAAGGCTGCGGACAGTACGGAATACACGCTTCCGATTGACGAGCGGCTGCGCGCCGCCGTACGCGGCGACCGTCCCCGCCTCGGCCAGATCGAGATCGAGGTGGAGAGCCATCTCCGCCCCCGTGACATCCAGGCGCGTATACGTGCCGGTGCCTCCGCGGAGGAAGTCGCCCAGATGGCCGGCATCCCCGTCGATCGTGTACGCCGCTTCGAGGGGCCCGTGCTGGCCGAGCGCGCCTTCATGGCCGAGCGCGCCAGGAAGACTCCCGTCCGCCGCCCCGGCGAGAACGCCGGTCCCATGCTCGGTGAGGCCGTCCAGGAGCGGCTGCTGATCCGGGGTGCCGAGAAGGACACGGTTCAGTGGGACTCCTGGCGCCGCGACGACGGCACCTGGGAAGTCTTGCTGGTCTACCGCGTCGCGGGCGAACCGCACGCCGCGAGCTGGACCTACGACCCGCCCCGGCGGCTCGTCCAGGCCGTCGACGAGGAGGCGCGCTCGCTGATCGGCGAGTCCGACGACCTCTCGGCGCCCGAGCCGAGCTTCCCGTTCGTGCCGCGGATCGCCCGGCTGCCCCGCGACCGGCCGCTGGACCGTGCCCTGGACCGGCAGACGGAACGCCCGAGCCTGCCTCCGGCGCCCCCGGATCCGGCGGAAGAGGCCGAGGACCGGGACTCCCTGACCAGCCTTCTGGAAGCGGTGCCCAGCTTCCGGGGCGACATGGTGGTGCCCGAGCGGGCCGCCCCCGCCGAACGGCCCGCCGCCGAGGAGCCCGTCGCCGAGCCCGAGGAGGAGGAGCCCCCGGCTCCCGCCGCCTCGGCGGGTGCCGGTTCCGCGTACGCGGACGTGCTCATGCCCCGCTCGGTGGGCAGCCATCGCGACCGGCTCGTCGGCGCGACGGACCGCCAGGCCGAGGCCGACGGCGTCCGTCCGGGCCGCAGAGCGGCGGTCCCGAGCTGGGACGAGATCGTCTTCGGCACACGGCGCAAGAAGCAGGACTAGTCGGATCGACGTCGACGGGGCCCGCACCGATCCGGTGCGGGCCCCGCAGTCGCGCACGGCGTCACCCGGGCGGATGCTCCAGGCTCCACCACGCCGGCACCGCGGGCGTCACTGCGGATCGGGGCCCACCGCGACGGGGCGGTCTCCGTCCTGGGACCACTCCGACCACGAGCCCACGTACAGCGCCGCGGAAACGCCCGCCACGGCGAGCGCCAGCACCTCGTGCGCGCCCGAGACACCGGAGCCGCAGTAGACGCCGACCTCGGACGCCGGTGTCACCCCGAAGGACTTGAAGCGGTCGGCCAGTTCGGCCGGCGGCAGGAACCGTCCGTCCTCCGTGACGTTCTCGGCGGTGGGCGCCGATACGGCGCCCGGGATGTGACCGCCGACCGGATCGATCGGCTCGACCTCGCCCCGGTACCGCTCCCCCGCGCGGGCATCCAGCAGCAGCCCGGTGCGGGCGAGCGCGGCCGCCCCGTCCGCGTCCAGGAGCGGCCTGGCGCCCACCGTCGGTACGAACGTTCCGGGCGCCGGCGTCGCGAGCTCCGAAGAAACCGGTCCGCTCCAGGCGGCGAACCCTCCGTCAAGCACGCGTACCGACGGATGACCCGAATAGCCCAGCAGCCACCAGGCGCGCGCGGCGGCCCAGCCCTGCCCGCCGTCGTACACGACGACGTCACGATTGTCGGACACTCCCGCGGCCCGCATCGCCGCGCCGAAGACCTCGGGGCCGGGAAGCGGGTGCCGGCCCGCCGCACCGGCCCCACCAGCGAGTTCGGAATCCAGATCGACGAAGACGGCGCCGGGGATGTGGGCCTTGTCGTACTCGGAGCGCAGGTTGGGACCACCCAACTGCCAGCGGACGTCGAGGAGGACGGGCGGGTTCGGCCCCGCCAGGTCACTCGCGAGTTCGGGTGCCGTGATGATGGCGTTCATGGCTCCATCCTTGCGCACGGGGTGGCCGCTTCGTCCATGTCCGGCTACTGTGCTCCGCCGGGCAGGCCTGATCACCGGGCGTACGGGATCGGGCACATGCTGTACAACTGATGGCCACCACACGGCAGTCACTCCGCGACGGACGAGCGACGGCGGAACAGGGCGTCCTCCGTCCGTGCGCCGCCCGACGGCGGCGCGGGAGGGACACACGTACGACCGGTGGTGCGAACATCGGCACGGGGCGTGCACGGACGCGACTGAATACGCGTGTTCGCAGGCGGAAGGTGACCGGCCACCGCGAGGGGCCGAGAAGAGAGTGACGATGACCGAGGCACGGGAATCGGCCGGCCCGAACGGCACCACGCACGCTCGGCCCACACCCGGGACACCCTGCTGGGTGAGCCTGATGGCGCATGAGACGGCCGCGACCCAGGATTTCTACGGAGCGCTGTTCGGCTGGGAGTTCCAGCCGGGCCCTCCGCAGCTCGGCCCCTACGCGCGGGCGCTGCTCGACGGCCAGGAGGTGGCCGGGATCGGCCACTTGCCGCCCGACCGCCTCCTTCCGATCGCCTGGACGCCCTACTTCGCCTCGGCCGACGTGGATCACACCGCCGAGACCGTACGGCACAGCGGCGGAACCGTGGGCGTGGGCCCGCTGGACGCCGCCGAGGCCGGTCGCCTGGCGATCGCCTCCGACCCGTCGGGCGCCGTCTTCGGCATCTGGCAGGGGGTGGGCCAACACGGCACGGAGATCACCGGAGTACCGGGCACCCCGGCGTGGAACGAACTCGTGACGCGCGACACCGAGAGCGTCGTCAAGTTCTACAAGGGGGTCTTCGGCTACGAACTGGAGGCGGCCGGCCCGGCCGAGTTCGACTACGTGACCCTGCACATCGACGGACGGCCGGTGGCCGGCGTCCACGGCGTCGGAGACGCCCTGCCGCGCGACCGGGGCCCGCACTGGCTGACGTACTTCGAAGCCGCCGAACTGGACGACACCGTCAGCCTGGTCGAGGAACTCGGCGGGCACCTCCTGCGGGCGGCCCACGACTCCCCGCACGGCCGCGTGGCGACGGTGGCCGATCCGGAGGGCGCGGTCTTCTCCCTGATCCATGCCGCCACCTGACTCGGCGGCTCTCCAGGGGGCAGTGCTCCGGAAACGGTGCTCCGGGACGGGACTCAGACCGAAGCGATCGGCAGGACGTCGGGGGACAGGGCGCTCGCGCGGGCCGTGGCGGCCGTCATACGGCGCCGGTGATGCCGGCGGCACAGGACCTCGTAGCCGATGCTCTCGAGCTGGTTGACGTCGCCGACGACGACCTGGGCACCCTCGACGACCATCTCGCCGCCCACGGTGCGGGCGTTGTGCGTGGCGCGGGCACCGCACCAGCACAGGGCCTCGACCTGGAGGACCTCGACCCGGTCGGCCAGTTCGACGAGACGCTGGGAGCCCGGGAAGAGCTTGGACCGGAAGTCGGTGGTGATCCCGAAGGCGAAGACGTCGACGTCCAGGTCGTCCACCACGCGCGCCAGCTGGTCGATCTGCGCGGGGGCCAGGAACTGCGCCTCGTCCGCGATCACGTAGTCCGCCCGGCCGCCCTGCGAGAGGTGGTCGACCAGATAGGCGTACAGGTCCTGCTCGTCCGCCACCTCGACGGCGTCGGTGACCAGGCCGAGGCGCGAGGAGAGCTTGCCCTCGCCGGCCCGGTCGTCCCGCGTGAAGATCATGCCCTGCAGACCCCGCGCCGAGCGGTTGTGCTCGATCTGGAGAGCCAGCGTGGACTTCCCGCAGTCCATCGTTCCGGAGAAGAACACCAGCTCGGGCATGGGTGGTTGAGCACCTTTCGGCAGCGGGGGAAGGAAGGAGGGGGCGGGCGTCAGGAGCGTACCTGGAGGAGCGGCACCAACTGCTCGGCCGGGGTCATCGAGCCGTGGTTGCCGACCATCAGGGACTCCTTCGGCTCCCGCTCGGACGCGGTGATCAGGACGTCGTCCCGGGCGGCGGCGATGACGTCGCCCAGCCGGGCGTACACCCGCTCGTCGACCTGCGGGCCGAACCAGCCCGCGTCGATCGCCTCGTCACGGGAGGCGACCCAGAACTGCTCGCCGAGGACCTCGCGCCAGCAGGTCAGCACGTCCGTCTCGGCGCCCTGGACCGCGTACACATGGCGGGCGCGGCCCTCTCCGCCCAGCAGGGCGACCCCGGCGCGCAGCTCCCAGTCCTCGTCGAAGTCGATGCGGTGCTGCTCGTCGAACGGGATGTCGATCATGCCGTGGTCGGCGGTGACATACAGCGCCGAGCCCGGTGGCAGCTGCTCCGCCAGCCGCTGGACCAGCCGGTCGACGTACATGAGCTGGCCCCGCCAGGGGTCGGAGTCGATGCCGAAGCGGTGGCCCTTGCCGTCCACCTCCGCGTAGTACGTGTAGACCAAGGAGCGGTCACCGGCGGCCAGTTGCTCGGCGGCGAGGTCCATGCGCTCCTCGCCCGACAGCCTGCCGTGGAACGTCCCGCCGCTGAGCGCGATCTTCGTCAGCGGGGTGTTCTGGAAGGTCGGCGAGGAGACCTGCGCAGTGTGCACACCGGCCGCGTCGGCCAGCTGGAAGATCGTGGGGTAGGGCTGCCAGGCACGCGGCTCGGTCCACGGGTTCCAGCGGAGCTGGTTCATCAGCTCGCCGGTGGCGGGGTTCCGCGCGGTGTAGCCGGGCAGGCCGTGGGCGCCCGGGGGCAGTCCGGTGCCCACGGAGGCGAGGGAGGTCGCGGTGGTGGCCGGGTAGCCGGCGGTGATCGGACGTCCGGTGCCACCGCGCGAGGACGCCAGGAGCGACGTCATGAAGGGTGCCTCGTCCGGGTGGGCCCTGAGCTGCTCCCAGCCGAGGCCGTCGATCAGGAACACACAGTTCCGGTCGGCCGCTGTCAGCTCGGGTATGGCGGCGGTCACGCCGGGCACGGACATACCGGCGGCGAGGGTGGGCAGCAGATCGGCCAGCGAACCGGCGCCGTACTCGGGGACGGGCGCGGAGTCGATGGCGAGCGGTTCCGGGTGGTCCCAGGTGGGCAGGGCCATCAGCGGGCGACGTCCGCGGTCGCTTCGGAAAGGGACTGCGCGAAGACGAGGGCCTGGCGGACGGTCTCCGGACCGTCCCCGGCCTCGCTGACCCGCAGGCTCAGGTCGTCCGCCGTCGAGCTGCCGGTGTAGCCGTGATCGGCGTCGCAGTTGGGGTCACCGCAGGCGGCCGGCTCCAGGTCGATACGGGAGACGGCGCCCCAGCCGATGGTCAGCACCACTTCGCGGGGCAGCGTGCCGGGCGTGTACGACTCGGGGTTCGCGACGACGCGGCTGACGACGACCGAGGAGATGCGGCCGAGCTTGACCGATTCCGTCGAGGTCGTGGCGTAGGGCGTCGGGGAGGTGGTGTCCGCGTTCTGCTCGTCGGTGTGGCTCACGATGAAGCGGTTGCCGGTGAGGACGAGCACGGTGACGTGCCGCCGCACCTCGTTCGCGTCGAACGTCGTCTCCTGGTGGACCAGGTACGACCGGATGGTGTCGCCGCCGATCGCGGCCTCCACCGCCTCGGCCACGAGGGCCGGGTAGTAGCCGCTGCGCTCGATCGCCGCTCGCAGCCCCTGGGTCGTCGTACTGGTCTTGGCCATGACGTCCATCCTACGGGGGCCCACTGACTGCGAGGCACCGCTCGCGTGGGTCTGTCGTGGACGGATCAGACCGAAACGCGCGGGGTGCCCGGCGCGGCGCGGGCGTGGCGGACGTCCGTGCGGGGCCTCCGGCGGGACGGATCCAGGGCGAGCGGCGGGACGGGATCCCGCCCGTCCCACGGACACCCGCTTCCAGCGTCCTGGGCGTCCCGGCCTCTCGGCGTCCCGGCCTCTCGGCGGCTCGGCGGCTCGGCGGCTCGGCGGCTCGGCGGCTCGGCGGCTCGGCGGCTCGGCGGCTCGGCGGCTCGGCGCGACTGTGGTGATCATCGTGCCCCGGACCACCACGGTGACCCGGCCCGGCGCTCAGACGACGGGCAGGGTCCGGGGGCCGAGGTCGTCCCGGAGCGGCGCGCGGGCCAGCCGTACCGTGGCGCCGAGGACACTCACGCCGGTCGGGGCGACCACCACCGGCTCCAGGGAGACGGCGACGACCTCCGGGTGGTCGTCGACCAGCCGGGAGACGCGCAGCATGAGCTCTTCGAGGGCCGCCGTGTCGACCGGGGCGGAACCCCGCCAGCCGAACAGGAGCGGCGCCGTCCTGATCGACCGGACCAGGGAGGCCGCGTCCCGGTCGGTGACCGGGATCAGCCGGTGCGCGGTGTCCCCGAGCAGTTCGGAGGCGGCTCCCGAGAGCCCGAAGGAGAGCACCGCCCCGGCCGCCGGGTCGATCACCGCGTGGACGACCGTGTCGACGCCGCGCGGCGCCATCCCCTGCACGACAGGGCGCAGCACGGTCGGCGGCCCGAACAGCTCGGTCAGCTCCGCGTACGCCCGGCGCAGTTGCTCCTCGTCCGCCACGTCCAGGCGTACTCCGCCGAGGTCGGCGCGGTGCCGAAGGTGCGGGGCGGTGGTCTTGAGGGCGACGGGGTATCCGATGGTCCGCGCGGCCGCGACGGCGTCGTCGGGGGTGGGCGCGGGCAGAGCGCGGTGAACGTCGATGCCGTATCGCCCGAGGAGCGCCGCCGTCTGCTCGCCTCCCAGGGTCAGTCCCTCCCCGCGCGCGAGGAGGTCGTCGATCAGCCGGGCCGCCGACTTCTCGTCGATGTCCTCGTACTCGGGCACCTTGCCGGGCTCCCCTGCGTCCAGGCGCCACTGGGCGTACTTGACGGCTTCGGCCAGGGCGCGGACGGCGCGTTCGGCGGCGGGGTAGGCGGGGATGAGCCGGGAGTCCGGCGGGGATTCGGCCCTCGGCGCCGCGGGTGACAGGTCCGAGGGGTGGAAGCGGGCGCCGGGGGCGGCGCCCGGCGCTGTTTCGGGGGCCTGCGGTGCGGTGCTCACGGCGGCGGACAGGGCTTCGGCGAGTCCGCCCAGTTCGACGTGCACCACGAGGACGGGCTTCGCCGGAGCCTCCAGGGCGGAGGACCGCAGCGCCTCGGCGAGTGCAGCGTCGGCGGCCGAGGTCTCCCCCACCGCCGGTATCGCCGTCACGACGACGGCGTCGCAGCCGTCGTCGGCGAGTGCC
Organism: Streptomyces sp. NPDC005281; assembly: GCF_040607495.1. Classification (NCBI taxonomy): domain Bacteria; kingdom Bacillati; phylum Actinomycetota; class Actinomycetes; order Kitasatosporales; family Streptomycetaceae; genus Streptomyces; species Streptomyces sp. NPDC005281. The sequence continues at coordinate 156,101 of NZ_JBEXGX010000008.1, forward strand.
GCCGACAGGGCCCGGTGGAAGTCCTCCGCCGAGGCGGCCGTGGTCAGGTCCCGCGGCGGCAGCGGCCTGAGCCCTTCCGCGAGGCACGCGTCGTACGTCAGCAGCCCGAGCGACTCGGAGTTCCCGAGGATCGCGACGCGGGGTCCCCGGGGAAGCGGCTGGCGGGCCAGCAGGAGGCCCGCGTCGACGAGTTCGGTGATCGTGTCCACGCGGATCACTCCGGCCTGGCGCAGCAGCGCGGACACGGTGGCGTGTGGCAGCCGGGTGGCCCGTATGGCGTGGCCTTGGGGAGCGGCCCCGCCGTGTCGCGCCCCCTGGACCACGACCAGCGGCTTGGCTGCCGCCGTCCGCCGCGCGATGCGGGTGAACTTGCGCGGGTTGCCGATGGATTCGAGGTACATCAGGGCGACGTCGGTGTCCGGGTCGTCGTACCAGTACTGCAGGACGTCGTTGCCGGAGACGTCCGCCCGGTTCCCGGTGGAGACGAAGGTCGAGACTCCGGTCACACCTGTGACGCCGCCGCCGCGACGCTCCAGCCGGGACAGCAGGGCGATGCCGATGGCGCCGGACTGCGCGAACAGGCCGATGCGTCCGGGGCGGGGCGGGTGCGGGGCGAGCGAGGCGTTCAGACGCACGTCGGGCGACGTGTTGATGACTCCGAAGGCGTTGGGCCCGATGATGCGCATCCCGTACGTGCGCGCGTGACGTACGAGTTCACGCTGGCGCTCGCGCCCCTCGGAGCCGCTCTCGGCATAGCCGGCGGAGACCACCACCAGCCCCTGCACGCCGTGTTCGCCGCATTCCGTCACGACCGCGGGGACGTTCTCGGCGGGCACGGCGACGACGGCGAGGTCCACGGGCTCGGCGATGTCCCTGATGGAGCGGTGGGCCGGGACTCCGTCGAGTTCCTTGTCCTGGAGTGCCGCGTTCACGGCGTACAGCCGTCCGGTGAACCCTGCTTCCCGGAGGTTGTCGAGGACGCTGCGGCCGACCCCGCCGGGTGTGCGCCCGGCGCCGATGACGGCGACGGAACCGGGAGCAAGCAGTCGCTGTACCGAGCGGGCCTCGGCACGCTGCTCACGCGCGCGCTGCACGGCGAGGGAGCGGTCGGTGGGTTCGAGGTCGAACTCCAGGCGGACGACGCCGTCCTCGAAGCTGCGCTTCTGGGTGTATCCGGCGTCCGTGAACACCTTGATCATCTTGTTGTTGGCGGGCAGCACCTCGGCGGCGAAGCGGCGGATGGCGCGCTCGCGGGCCACCGCGGCGATGTGTTCGAGCAGCGCGGAGGCGACGCCGCGGCCCTGGTGGGCGTCCTGGACGAGGAAGGCGACCTCGGCCTCGTCGGCGGGCGCGGAGGCGGGCATGCCGTCCGCGTTGATCCGGTCGTAGCGGACGGTGGCGATGAACTCGCCGCCCACCGTGGCCGCGAGGCCCACCCGGTCCACGAAGTCGTGGTGGGTGAAGCGGCGGACGTCCTTGGCGGACAGCCGCGGATAGGGCGCGAAGAAGCGGTAGTACTTCGACTCGTCCGACACCTGCTCGTAGAAGCTGACCAGTCGTTCGGCGTCGTCCACGGTGATGGGCCTGATGCGCGCGGTGCCGCCGTCGCGCAGCACCACGTCGGCCTCCCAGTGGGCTGGGTACTCGTGCCGGTCCGACGAGGTCTGCATGGGGCCCAGAGTACGGCTCGCGTACGACAACGGCGCGAGGCAGTCTGAGGGTGACGGGCGTCGGAACGGGCGTTTGACCGACACCGCGGCAGGGCGGGACCCGGGACCGTCCGGGCATGCCTCACGATATGGAACACTGGTCTAGACAACCCTGAACACCCGAAGGGCAGCATCACATGGCTGAGCGCCGCGTCAACGTCGGCTGGACCGAGGGCCTCCACGCCCGCCCCGCCTCCATCTTCGTCCGGGCGGCCACGGCCTCCGGCGTCCCCCTGACGATCGCCAAGGCCGGTGGAGACCCCGTCAACGCGGCCTCCATGCTCGCGGTCCTCGGCCTCGGCGCCCAGGGCGGCGAGGAGATCGTCCTCTCGTCGGACTCCGAGGGCGCGGAGGCCGCTCTCGACCGTCTGGCGAGGCTGGTCGCCGAGGGGCTCGACGAGCTCCCCGAGACCGTCTGAGCCGCCCACAAGGCATCAGGACGCATGCGGCTGAGCCGCGCCCCCTCTCCGGGTGGCGCGGCTCAGCCGTTTCCGTACCCCGCTCGGCGATTCCCCCGGGTGCCCCGCCGGGCCCCTCGCGGCGCGGGTACGAGAATGTCGTGTGCCGGAATTCCGGAGACAGGAAGGAATCCGGACACACAAATAAAAGGGCACCGAAATTGAGCCCCGCAAATTATCTCTCTTTGTATACGGCGTCCGTGTTAATGACGCAGGCCCATCATGTTTACGGGATGTTGCGAACTTCTCACACGGTCCGGCCGTTCGCCGCCGGGAAATCGGAGCCGGTGCGCGGTCGTGGCACGCTCGGCGTGCAGGGCCGTGATCGCGCGGGCCCGCTCGCTGTCGCCGCGGGCCACCGCGTCCACGATGCCGCCGTGCTCCGCCCAGGACTCCGCGGGATCGGCCGGCGCCTCCACCGAGTACATCCAGGCGATCTTGTGGCGCAGCTGGGCGAGCGCGGAGGTCAGGGCGGAACTGCCGGACGCCTGCGCGAGCGTTTCGTGGAACCAGCCGCCCAGCGAGCGCAGATCCTCGCTGTGGCCTCGCCTGGAACGCTCCTGCCCCAGCCTGACCAGGCCGCGCAGCACCTTGAGATGGGCCTCCGTGCGCCGCTGCGCGGCCCTCGCGGCGCCCAGCGGCTCCAGCAGCATGCGCATCTCCAGGAGGTCCGCCGCCTCCTGCTCGGTGGGCTCCGCGACACACGCGCCCGCGTGCCGGCGGGTGACCACGAAGCCCTCGGCCTCGAGCGTGCGCAGAGCCTCGCGCACGGGGACGCGCGAGACGCCGTACCGCCGCGCCAGCAGTTCCTCGGTGAGCCGGCCGCCGCGCTCGTAGACACCCGCGACGATGTCGTCACGGATCGCCGTGCACACCGAGTGCGCCGGAATACGCATGACCGACCTCCGCTTTAATCCCCGTGAAACGCCGTCCATTGACGCTTCTTCAGTGACTCTATTGCAGGAAGCCTGAATTTCCGATGGCAGGCCGGAATCCATGGATATTTTTTGGACAGACGGCCGCGGAAACGATGATGCCCCGGCTCGGTGAGCCGGGGCATCGAAAGCGGTGAAGAAGCCGCGAAGCGGTCGTCAGACGTTGACGCCGTGCGAGCGCAGGTACGCGACCGGGTCGATGTCCGAGCCGTACTCCGCGGTCGTACGGGCCTCGAAGTGGAGGTGCGGTCCCGTGGTGTTGCCGGTGTCCCCGGAGAGGCCGATCTGCTGCCCAGGGGTGACTGTCTGCCCCACGGACACCCCGATGGACGACAGGTGGCCGTACATGGTGTACGTGCCGTCGTGCATCTTGATCACGACTTGATTGCCGTAGGCGCCGCCCCAGCCGGCCGTGACGACCGTGCCGGCGCCGACGACGTGGACCGAGGTGCCGGACGCGGCGTGGAAGTCGACGCCGGTGTGGCTGCCGGAGGACCAGAGGCTGCTGCTGGCCTTGTAGCCGGTGGAGACGTACGAACCGGTGATCGGCATGACGAAGGTGTTCAGGCGCTTTCGCTCGGCCTCGCGGGCGGCGCGCTCCTTGGTCTCACGAAGCTTCGCGGCCTGCTCCGCGGCCTGCTTGCGCGCGGTCTGCTCGGCCTGCTTGCGCGCGGCGGCCTCGTCGGCGGCGCGCTGCTGCGCGAAGGCCTGGGCGTCGATCTGGTCGGCGACCGTGTCGTTGAGGGTGACGGCCTGGGTCAGCCCGGTCTGCTCGACGGAGGCTTCCGCGGCGAACGCGGGGGCGGCCAGGGTTCCGATCACGCCGGTGGTGGTGAGCGCCGCGACCCCGACGGCGGTCGTGGTGGTGCTGTGCACCCGGCTGCTCGTACGACGATGCTTGCCGGTGCCACAGGTGAACGCCATGTAGGGGCTGATCCTTTCCTTCCCTCTCGCCTACCGGGTTAGCTGACGGGTTCGGAGCAGGAAGGTCTCCTACGGACTCCCTCCGAAGAGGGCGTCCGATTCACCCCAGGGACTGCGTGGGTCCCCGGCTCCCCTGACTCGCGTCACGGGGACTCGGCGATGACTGTCCGGTGCCGCGGGCGCGGCGCACTGCATGACGAACAGCCGCCCCGACGCTAGACGGGGCCTCTTTCGAACAACAAACGGATCACGATTTTTGTAACGCATCCCACAGGGCAGAAGGGCAACCAGCATACGAATGCGGACATCTTGGGGGCTGTGGCGAAAAAGGGAGGGCCCTGACGGCTCCTCAGCCGTCAGGGCCCTCCCGGGGCGCACGGGTTCTACTCGGCGGCCACCACGGTGACTTCACCGATTCCGAGAGCCCTGACCGGCTCCGCGATCTGCGCCGCGTCGCCGACCAGGACGGTCACCAGACGGTCCGTCGGGAAGGCGCTCACGGCGGCCGCGGTGGCCTCCACCGTGCCGGTGGCGGCCAGTTGCCGGTAGAGCGTCGCCTGATAGTCGTCCGGCAGGTGCTGCTCGACCTGGTCGGCGAGTGTGCTCGCGACGGCCGCCGCCGTCTCGAACTTGAGGGGTGCGACACCCACCAGGTTCTGCACGGCGACGTCGCGCTCCTGGTCGGTCAGCCCCTCGGCGGCGAGGGTGCGCAGCACCTTCCACAGGTCGTCGAGCGCCGGACCGGTGTTGGGGGTGTCGATCGAGCCGCTGATGGCGAGCATCGCGGCGCCCGTGCCGTCCGGCGCGGAGCGCAGGACCTGCCCGAACGCCCGCACGCCGTAGGTGTAGCCCTTCTCCTCGCGCAGGACGCGGTCGAGGCGCGAGGTGAGGGTCCCGCCGAGGCAGTACGTGCCGAGGACCTGGGCGGCCCACACACGGTCGTGCCGGTCGGCACCCACCCGGCCGATGAGCAGCTGCGTCTGGACGGCGCCGGGGCGGTCGACGACGATCACGCGGCCGGTGTCGTCGGCGCTCACCGGCGGCACGGGAAGCGGTTCGGCGAACGAGCCCGTCCAGGAGCCGAGCGTGTCGGCGAGCAGCTCGTCGAGCTCGACATCGGTCAGGTCGCCGACGACGACGGCGGTGGCCGTGGCGGGGCGCACGTGCTTCTCGTAGAAGCCGCGTACGGCCGACGAGTCGATGTTCCGGACGGTCTCCTCGGTGCCCTGGCGCGGGCGTGCCATGCGCGCGCTCGCCGGGAACAGCTCCTTGGAGAGCTCCTTGGCCGCGCGACGGGCGGGATTGGCCGTCTCGTGCGGGATCTCGTCCAGCCGGTTGGTCACCAGCCGCTCGACCTCGCTGTCCGCGAACGCGGGGGCCCGCAGGGCGTCGGCGAGCAGGCCGAGGGCCTTGGCCAGGCGCGAGACGGGCACTTCGAGCGACAGGCGTACGCCGGGGTGGTCGGCGTGCGCGTCGAGCGTGGCGCCGCAGCGCTCCAGTTCGGCGGCGAAGTCCTCGGCCGAGTGCTTGTCGGTGCCCTCGGAGAAGGCGCGCGCCATGATCGTGGCGATGCCGTCCAGGCCCGCGGGCTCGGCGTCCAGCGGCGCGGCGAGGTTCACCTCGACGGCGACGACCTGCTGGCCGGGGCGGTGGCAGCGCAGCACGGTCAGACCGTTGTCCAGGGTGCCGCGCTCGGGGGCGGGGAACGCCCACGGCTTCGGCCGGCCCGCCTCGGGCTGCGGGTGGAAGTCCATGGTGGCGAGCTCGGTCACTTCGCCGCCTCCTCGTCGGTCTCGTCGGCGGAGTCAGCCGCGTCCGCGGCTTGGGCGGTGGTCGGCTCGTAGACGAGCACCGCGCGGTTGTCGGGGCGCAGGCGGGCCTTGGCGGCCTCCCGGACCTCATCAGCCGTGACGTCGAGGACGCGCTGCACGGCGGTCAGGGCGAGCTGCGGGTCACCGAACAGGACGGCGAACCGGCACAGTTCGTCGGCACGGCCGGCGACGGTGCCGAGCCGGTCGAGCCATTCGCGTTCCAACTGGGCCTGGGCGCGCTCCATTTCCCTGGCCGTGGGGCCCTCCTCGGCGAACCGGGCGAGCTCCTCGTCGACTGCGGCCTCGATGACCGGGACCTCGACGTCGCCGGACGTCTTCACGTCCAGCCACCCCAGGGAGGGCGCTCCGGCGAGCCGCAGCAGGCCGAACCCGGCCGCGACGGCGGTACGGTCACGGCGCACGAGCCGGTTGTAGAGCCGGGAGGACTCGCCGCCTCCGAGGACGGTGAGTGCCAGGTCGGCGGCGTCGCACGCGCGCGTGCCGTCCTCCGGGAGCCGGTAGGCGGCCATCAGCGCGCGTGCCGGGACGTCCTCCTCGACGACCTCGCGCAGCTGCTCGCCGATGATCTCGGGGAGCGAGCCGTCCCGCGGGGCGGGCTTGCCGTCGTGCCCGGGGATGGAGCCGAAGTACTTCTCGACCCAGGCGAGCGTCTGCTCCGGATCGATGTCGCCGACGACGGACAGGACCGCGTTGTTGGGCGCGTAGTTGGTGCGGAAGAACGCGCGGGCGTCCTCCAGGGTGGCCGCGTCCAGGTCCGCCATCGACCCGATCGGGGTGTGGTGGTACGGGTGGCCCTCGGGGTACGAGAGCGCGGTGAGCTTCTCGAAGGCGGTGCCGTAAGGGACGTTGTCGTAACGCTGGCGGCGCTCGTTCTTCACGACGTCGCGCTGGTTCTCCATGGACTCGTCGTCCAGCGCCTCCAGCAGCGACCCCATGCGGTCGGCCTCCAGCCAGAGGGCGAGCTCCAGCTGGTGGGTGGGCATGGTCTCGAAGTAGTTGGTGCGCTCGAAGCTCGTCGTGCCGTTGAGCGAGCCGCCGGCGCCCTGGACGAGTTCGAAGTGGCCGTTGCCGTGGACCTGCTTGGAGCCCTGGAACATCAGGTGCTCGAAAAGGTGGGCGAGTCCGGTCCGGCCCTTGACCTCGTGGCGTGAGCCGACGTCGTACCAGAGGCACACCGCGGCGACCGGGGTCAGATGGTCCTCGGAGAGCACCACGCGCAGGCCGTTGGCCAGGCGGTGCTCGGTCGCTGTCAGGCCGCCGGAGCCTGCCTCAGCTGTGGCCGTGTGACCCATGGGCATGTACGTCCCTTCGATCGCGGAACTGCGTCATTCCTGTCGGTCCTGCCACTGTATGCAAGCGCGCGGACGGCTGGCGCGGTTCCCGCGCCTCGTACGCCGAGAGCGAGACTCACGCGTGCCCCCGGCCCGCTTGGGGAAGCTCCTGCGGAAACGCCGCGAACGCGCTCGGGGCCCGCCGGGCACCGGGCCGCGGGGCTGTCCGGGAGGGGTCCCGGCGACGCCCGCGGAGCGCGCCGGAGGGGCGCTACGGACGGGTCGCGGTCGGCGTTGTCAGTGGGGCGGTCCACAATGGTGCGCGTCAGAACCCGTTCATGCCCCGGCAGAGACCGTGAAGGAGCCGCAGCAGCGATGGCCCGCCGTAGCACGAAGACCCCGCCGCCCGACGACTCGTACGAGGAGAAGATCCTCGACATCGACGTCGTGGACGAGATGCAGGGCTCCTTCCTCGAATACGCGTACTCGGTCATCTACTCGCGAGCCCTGCCCGACGCCCGAGACGGCCTGAAGCCGGTTCACCGTCGCATCGTGTACCAGATGAACGAGATGGGCCTGCGCCCCGACCGCGGCTATGTGAAGTGCGCCCGTGTCGTCGGCGAGGTCATGGGTAAGCTGCACCCGCACGGCGACGCGTCGATCTACGACGCCCTGGTGCGTCTGGCGCAGCCCTTCTCCATGCGTGTGCCCCTGGTCGACGGCCACGGCAACTTCGGCTCGCTCGGCAACGACGACCCGCCGGCCGCGATGCGTTACACCGAGGCCCGGATGGCCGACGCGACGTCGCTCATGACGGAGTCGATCGACGAGGACACCGTCGACTTCACGCCCAACTACGACGGCCAGGAGCGGGAGCCGGTGGCTCTCCCCGCCGCCTTCCCGAACCTCCTGGTCAACGGCTCGTCGGGGATCGCCGTCGGCATGGCCACCAACATGCCGCCGCACAACCTCGGCGAGGTCATCGCCGCCGCCCGGCACCTCATCCGCTACCCGGGCGCCGACCTCGAGACGCTGATGAAGCATGTCCCGGGCCCGGACCTGCCCACCGGCGGCCGGATCGTCGGCCTCTCCGGGATCAGGGACGCGTACGAGTCGGGCCGCGGCACCTTCAAGATCCGCGCCACGGTGTCCGTGGAGGACGTCACGGCGCGCCGCAAGGGCATCGTCGTCACCGAACTGCCCTTCGCCGTCGGTCCCGAGAAGGTGATCTCCAAGATCAAGGACCTGGTCGGCTCGAAGAAGCTCCAGGGCATCGCCGACGTCAAGGACCTCACCGACCGTGCGCACGGCCTGCGCCTGGTCATCGAGATCAAGAACGGCTTCGTGCCGGAGGCCGTCCTCGAACAGCTCTACAAGCTGACGCCGATGGAGGAGTCCTTCGGCATCAACAACGTGGCCCTGGTGGACGGCCAGCCGCTCACCCTGGGCCTCAAGGAGCTGCTGGAGGTCTACCTCGACCACCGCTTCGAGGTCGTACGCCGCCGCAGCGAGTTCCGCCGCACCAAGAAGCGCGACCGGCTGCACCTGGTCGAGGGGCTCCTCGTCGCCCTCCTGGACATCGACGAGGTCATCCGCCTCATCCGCTCCAGCGACAACTCGGCGCAGGCCAAGGAGCGCCTGATCGAGCACTTCTCGCTCTCCGAGATCCAGACGCAGTACATCCTGGACACGCCGCTGCGCCGCCTCACCCGGTTCGACCGCATCGAGCTGGAGTCGGAGCGCGACCGCCTCAACGGCGAGATCGACGAGCTGACCGGCATCCTGGATTCGGACGCCGAGCTGCGCAAGCTGGTCTCCGGCGAACTGGCCGCGGTGGCCAAGAAGTTCGGCACCGACCGCCGGACCGTGCTCCTGGAGTCCGCGGGCAGCCCCGCCCCCACGGTCTCGCTCCAGGTCGCCGACGACCCGTGCCGGATCCTGCTGTCCTCGACGGGACTGCTTGCGCGTACGGCGACGGGTGACCCCTTCGGGGAGGACCCGGACGGCAAGCGCACCAAGCACGATGTGATCGTCTCCGCGGTGCCCGCGACGGCACGCGGCGAGATCGGTGCGGTGACATCCCTCGGCCGTCTCCTGCGCCTGAACGTGATCGATCTCCCGCGGCTGCCGGAGACGGCGTCGGCGCCCAATCTCTCCGGGGGCGCTCCGGTCTCGGAGTTCCTGTCCTCCCTGGAGCCGAACGAGACGGTGATCTGCCTGACGACGCTCGACGAGTCGTCGCCGGGCCTCGCGATCGGCACGGAGCAGGGTGTCGTCAAGCGTGTGGTGCCCGACTACCCCTCGAACAAGGAGGAGTTGGAGGTCATCACGCTCAAGGACGGCGACCGGATCGTCGGTGCCGTGGAGCTGCGCACCGGCGAGGAGGACCTGGTCTTCATCACGGACGACGCCCAGTTGCTGCGCTACCAGGCCTCGCAGGTACGTCCGCAGGGCCGTGCGGCGGGCGGCATGGCGGGCGTCAAGCTGACGGACGGCGCGAAGGTGATCTCGTTCAACGCGGTCGACCCGGCCGTCGAAGCGGTGGTGTTCACGGTGGCGGGTTCACGCGGGACGCTGGACGACTCCGTCCAGACCACGGCCAAGCTGACTCCCTTCGACCAGTATCCGCGCAAGGGCCGCGCCACGGGCGGGGTGCGCTGCCAGCGGTTCCTGAAGGGCGAGGACTGTCTGTCGCTGGCCTGGGCCGGTCCGACGCCGGGACGCGCGGCGCAGAAGACGGGCATGCCCGTCGACCTGCCGGAGATCGACCCGCGCCGTGACGGCTCGGGCGTGTCGCTGGGCAAGCCGGTGTCGGTGGTGGCCGGCCCGGTGTAGTCCGGGGCCTGCCCAGTGGGCCGACGGGCCCGGTGCGGTCCGGGTCAGCCCTCCGGGTTCGGCTCCTGTACGTAGCGGAGGACGCCCCACATGCCGTGTTCATCGGCATGCGGGGCGTCCTCCTTGCATGCCTCCAGCTCCTTGGCCAGCGCCACCGTGTCGATGCCGGAGCCGATGAGGACGAGCTGGGTGAGCCGCTCGCCGGCATCGGCCCAGGGCTCCGGGTAGAAGCGCAGGAACCGCCCGACGGCATGCACGGCATACCGGTTGCGGGGGTCCTGGACGCCGAAGTCGACGTAGCCCTTGATCCGGTAGAGCCCTTCGGGCCTGCTGTCGAGGAAGGCCATCAACTGCCTTGGCCCGAGCGGCACTTCGGAGCTGAAAGAGAGGGAATCGTAGGCGGAGTGCAGATGGCCGAGGTGGCCGCGCCGCTCCTGGCCACGCTCCTCACGGCCACACTCCCCCGGGCCGCCTTCCTCGCCGTCGCGCTCGTTGTCGCGCCCGCCTTCGCCCTCGTCTTCGTCTTCGTGTCTGTGGAGATCGTCGAAGGACAGCTGTCCGATGCGCTCTTCGCTGGGCCGGCAGTCGAAGAGGAACTCCGGATCGATCCGGCCGTAGACGGCGGGAACGACCGCCGCGCGGTCGGTGAGGTCCTGGACGACACCCAGCAACCGCCGGTCGTCGTCGGCCCGGTCGATCTTGTTGACGACGACGAGATCGGCGAGGGCGAGATGCCGGTCGATCTCGGGATGCTTCTCGCGTGTACCGGCGAACTCGGCGGCGTCGACGACCTCGACCAGCCCTCCGTAAACGATCCCCGGGTGCTCGCTGGCGAGAACCATGCGCACGAGTTCCTGGGGCTCCGCGAGCCCACTCGCCTCGATGACGATGACATCGATCCGGGCGGAGGGTTGAGCGAGCCGATCAAGATATTGATCAAGTTCGGTGACATCGACCGCACAGCACAGACACCCGTTGCCGAGCGAGACGGTGGAGTCGCCGAGCGCGCCGGCCACCGCCATCGCGTCGATCTCGATCGCGCCGAAGTCGTTGACGACGGCTCCGATGCGACTGCCACCGCTGCGGTGCAGGAGATGGTTGAGCAGTGTGGTCTTGCCGGAACCCAGGAAGCCGGCGAGAACGATGACCGGAATCTGGCGGGTACTCGACCGACTCACCATGCGCCCTCTCTGAACCTGTGCGCGCACCGGCTCACGGGACCGGCGCTCACGCGGGGAATGAATGTCCACCCAGCATACGAGTGGGTGGAATCGCCCCGAAGTGAACGATTGTTAGCAGCGCTCGCGGGGCACACGTTGGACATGGCGCCGATGGATGCGACCCGCACATCCCTCCGTGCGCCTCCTCTCCGCCTCCCTGCCGATCAGAGCCGCTCGGCGACACTGGGAGGCGGCAAGCGCACCGCCCACCGCTCGCCGGTCCGCTTCCTGTCGCCCCACAACCGACGACCGGCGGACGGTCGCCTGATTCGGGGGTTGACATGGCCACACAGAGTTCCGCGATACGGAGGCTCGGCTCAGCCGCTTGGGCGAGCCTCGGCACCGCGGCGAACACCGTGACGGAGCGAAGCACGCGGCAGCGCCGACGTGCCGTGCTCACTGAGCAGCACCGACTCCATTTCGACCTGATGTGCAAAGCCATGGACGATCCCGCCCTCGCCGCGGTTCTCAACACCTACGAGACCGAGATCGGGCCCGAGAAGCAGCGTCAGTACCTCTTCGCGAACGCCTTGTACATCAACGCCCTGTACTTCCACCGGATCGGGGCGCTCACCCGGGCGGAGCTCCACGGACACTTTCGCATCATCTGCCAGAACCCGATCTTCAGGGAGTACTGGGCGGCGACGGAGCATCACCGCAAGAGCCTGCCCGACTCCTCTGATGAGGCTCAACTGGGCCGGATGATGGACACGCTGATCCAGGATCAGGCGGATGCGGACGCCGACGAGTGGTGGGTCGTCGGTGAGCCGGATGAGGCATAGCCCTGACACGTCTGGACTCGACCGCTAGCCTCACACTCGGGGGCCGTGCCTCGCGCGCCCCTCCCACACCCACATGCACCATCGTCGCCCAACCCCCTCATACCACCCCTGTTCACGCGAGGCTGCCCAGATTCACTCCGCTGCCTGCCGCGCTTTGAGCACAACAGGACACCAGAACCCGCTAGGTTTGCCGCCAGCTCAGTGCTCAGACTCTGAGCACTCCGGCCGAACACCCCTGCGCTCGGAGAACTCTGCCTCCGGTCGGTCACCTCCGCTCGGAGTTCACCACTCCGAGGGAAGCCGCTCGGAAGACATCCCTCACCGCGATTCCCGAGCCATCAGATTGGTACTACTCCGTGAAGATCGTGCGACGTGTCGGGGCTACTCCACGCGAGCGCGGCAGCGCTTCTGGCCAGTCCTGCCCCGACATCTTCGAGCTCAGTGACGGCAGTTTCGCTGTCATTGGGCGCGAGGCCACCCTGGAGCTCGACCCCGAGCTCCCGCCCGACGCCGCACGGGCCGACTACGAGCGGATCGTGGTCATCACGCGCGAGACCCTGTTGCGCGCGAAGAAAGACATCCCGGATGTCTGACACCGGGACAGAACTCGCCCACGGAGCAGCGAGAGCCTGGCAGCATGCCAGCGGACAGGCCGATTCCCCGCTTTCAGCCCATTTAGATCTCTTCACACCCTTTTGATTCATTTCAAGCGAATCCTTTCGACCTAGGCGCAGTGCCCGGCATCATCGCGGTGCCGGGCCCTTCACCTACGGCTCACGAGCCCGGTCATCGCCGACAGCAGCAGGGGCCTGGAACTCGTCAACTGCACACCGGCCTCACGCGGCAGATGGCACCGCCACCGGCGGAACCGGTCCCACGTAGCGAGCCGCCGGGCGGATTATCTTCGAGTCCTCCGCCTGCTCCATGATGTTCGCGCTCCAGCCGACCACGCGGGCCGCGGCGAAGGTGGGGGTGAACATCTCGCGGGGCAGCCCGCAGAGTTCCATGACCACACCGGCGTAGAACTCCACATTGGTGTGCAGCTCGCGGCCCGGCTTGAGTTCGGCCAGGATCTCCTCCACCTGGCGCTCCACTTCGACCGCGAAGTCCACGAGCGGGCCTCCGAACCCCTGAGCCATTCCCCGGAGCATCCGCGATCGTGGGTCCTCCGTGCGGTAGACCGGGTGCCCGAAGCCCATGATGCGCTCGCCGGCCAGGACGCGTTCGCGGATCCAGGAGTCGATGCGGTCAGGGGTCCCGATCGCGTCAAGGGTGTCCAGAGCGCGGCTGGGGGCACCGCCGTGAAGAGGGCCGGAGAGCGCCCCGACCGCGCCCACGAGACAGGCCGCCACGTCCGCGCCGGTGGAAGCGATCACCCGCGCCGTGAACGTTGACGCATTGAATCCATGGTCAATGGTTGAGATGAGGTATTGCTCGATCGCACGGGCCCGGGCGGCGTCCGGTTCCGAACCCGTCAACATGTACAGGTAGTTGGCGGCGTAGCCCAGGTCCTCCCGCGGCTCCACCGGTTCCAGCCCCTGCCCGATCCGGTGGAACGCGGTGAGCAGTGTCGGCACGGCCGCCGTCGCCGCCAGGCCGTCGTCGAGGCGGCGCCCGGCGTCGATGTCGTACACCGGACGGAACCCCAGGGAGGCTCCGAGCAGCGACAACGCGGTACGCAGCCCGGCGAGGGGTCCCGACGGCCCGGTCGCCGCCGCGATCGCGGGCAGCGCAGCGCGCACGTCGTCCGGCAGCCGGCGCAGCCGGGCGGTCCGCGCGGTGAAGGCGGCACGGCGAGCGGCGTCGGGCAGCTCACCGTGGGCCAGCAGATGCCAGACCTCCTCGAAGCCGCAGGCCTGCGCGAGGTCGACGGCCGAGTACTGGCGGTAGTGGTAGAAGCCCTCGAGTCCCCTGACGTCACCCAGTTCGGTGTCGGTGACGACGACGCCCGCGAGACCTCGCGGCACCTCGGCAGTCACATCGACAGAGGTGGACGCGGCTTGGTTGATCGGCATGTTTCCTCCCTGGACTTGATTTGACTGTCCATGCTTGACTCGATAACTGTCAACATTGATTCAATCAATATGCCGATCCACAGATACGGTGGCGCTCATGAGGGATCGAGAAGCGGCGACGCCTGCACACGAGGGCCGACGGCTCAGCACCAAGGAGACCGCCGAACTGCTCGGCGTGAAGCCGGAGACCGTGTACGCGTATGTGAGCCGCGGTCAGCTCAGCAGCAGACGTGAGCCGGGAGGGCGCGGGAGCACGTTCGACGCCAAGGAGGTCGAGGCCCTCGCCCGGCGCAACAGACGTGAAGGCAGCGGCAGTTCGGGGGCCGGCGGCGAGCTCTCCGTCCGCACCCGCATCACGTTGATCGACAAGGACCGGTACTACTTCCGGGGCGTCGACGCGACGGAACTGGCCGAGCGGTACTCCTACGAGGAGATCGCCGAATGGCTGTGGACCGGCGAACTGCGCCCCGGCGTCACGTTCACGGCCCCTGAGGCATCCGTGGCCGCCGCCCGGCGCGCCGTCGACGCCCTGCCCGAGCACAGCGGCCCGACCGACCGGCTGCGCGTCGCGGCGGTCGCCGCGGCGGCCGCCGACCCGCTGCGCTTCGACCTCTCCGAGAACGCCGTCCTCGGCACCGGGCGCACCCTCATTCCCACCCTCGTCGCCGCGCTGCCCACCATGCGGCACGACCACCACGACGAGGGTCCGCTGGCTCACCGGCTGTGGGCACGGCTGAGCGGACGTACACCCGACGACGCGTCACTGCGGGTGCTGGACACGGCACTCGGGCTGCTCGTCGACCACGATCTGGCCGCCTCGACGCTGGCGGTCCGGGTCGCGGCGTCGGCCCGCGCCCACGCGTACGCGGCGGTGTCCGCGGGCCTGGGCGTCCTCGAAGGCCCCCTGCACGGAGCTGCCAGCGGGCTCGCGCACCGGCTGCTGCTGGACGTCCTCGACCAGGGCACGGCCGCTCCCGTGGTCAGCGACGAACTGCGCGCCGGGCGCCGTGTCCCCGGACTCGGCCATCGGCTCTACCCCGGCGAGGATCCACGCGCGCGTGCCCTGTTCGCCCTCCTGGAGAACGTGCCCACCGCCGCGCCCGCACTCGCGGCCGCCCATGACGTGGTGACGACCACGGCCCGGCACACACCGCTGCACGCCAATGTCGATCTCGCGCTGGCCGTCTTCACGGTCTCCTCCGGCATGCCGGCCTCGGCCGGAGAGACGATCTTCGCCGTCGCCCGCACGGCGGGCTGGATCGCCCACACCCTGGAGGAGTACGCGGAACGGCCCTTGCGGATGCGGCCGAGCGGGCACTACGTGGGCGCGCGGCCGCCCCAGCCGCTCCCTCGCTAGACAGCGCGCGCCGAGCGCGGGGAAAGGAATCCGAGCGCGCCCTTCGGGCGCCGCCTCCCCACCCGCGCTTCCGCACACCCGGCCAAGCGCCCGGACCACCCCTGACGCGCTCCCTGGAGGAGGCGGGAAGTCGCCCCGGGCGAAGTCAGGTTAGGCTCACCTCTGTGAGTACGTGCACGACCGTGTCGCGGCAGCTCGACGAGCCCCTCTCCGGGACCGCGGCCACCGCGAGGACATGGCTGCTCATCGAGCAGCCCGGACCCTGGGGTGCCAAGGCGCTCACTTCGAGCCACCTGGATCCCACGCTCGGCCGCGCCCTCGAGGCGGCCGCGCAAGGCACCGGGGTGCGGATCGCGCTCATCCGGCGCCCCGGGCGCCATGCCGACTGCGGTTCGTCCGCCGAGCGGCATGTGTACGCGGCTCACACCACCCCGGGAAACGTATGGCTGCACAGCGCCACGACCCGTGATCCCGGGCAGCTGATCGACCTCGACCTCGCCGCGCTCGGCGCGGGTGATCCGCGCTCCTTCGACGAGGTTCTCCAGGGCCGGCCCCACGCCGGGGATCCGCTGGCCCTCGTCTGCACCAACGGCAAGCGCGACCGCTGCTGCGCGCTGCTCGGCCGCCCCCTGGCCGCGGAACTGGCCGTCTCCGGCCTCGGCGGGGTCTGGGAGGTCACCCATCTGGGCGGTCATCGCTTCTCGCCCACCGTGCTGATCCTGCCGTACGGGTACGCGTACGGACGTGCCGAGGCCCACGCCGTCAAGGAGATCCTCCAGGGCGTCCAGGAGGGCCGGATCATCACTGACGGGTGTCGTGGGAACTCCGCCTGGGAACGGCCCGGCCAGGCGGCCGAACTGGCCGTACGGACGGCTTCGCGGGAGCACGCCGCCAATGTCCTGACGGTGATCCGCACGGACGGAACCGCGCCGCGCTGGGAGGTGACCGTCGCCCACTCCGACGGCCGCCTGTGGCGGGTCGTCGTCGCCCAGGGCGCCTCGCTGCCGCCCCGCCCGGAGAGCTGCGGTTCGGCACTGGGCTCACCCGCGCGGATGGACGTGGTGGCTGTACGACAGTTGGAGGAGACGGCCGTCGCCGTGGCCTGCTGAGGGCCCGGGTCCCGGGTCCCGGCGGACCCTGGTGCGTCGCACGGACCGGCGAGGAGCCGCGGTGGGCTCCTCGCAGCCGGATGTGTGCCGCTGTGATGGGCTCCGCGGAACCGGATGCGCGACGCCATGGCGGGCTCCCCGCATCCGGATGCCTGACGCCATAGTGGGCGCCCCCCTAACCGGATACGCGACGCCGTAGTGGGCTACCTGCATCCGGATGCGTGACACCGTGGCGACTCACCTGCCTCAACCGTTGATCAAGAGATCCACGCCACACTCCCTTCGGACGGACGCGACCGCCCCCGTACCGTCATGGGCATGAGCCCTACTCCCCCCGCACGACGACTGCGCCTCGGTCTGCCGCGGCGGGTGTTCGCCCAGGTGCTGCTGATGCAGATCGCGATCGCGGTGGGAGTCGCCGTGCTCGCCACCGGCCTGTTCCTGGCGCCGCTGAGCGCGCAACTGGACGACCAGGCCATGCGGCGTGCCCTGGCGATCGCGCAGACCACGGCCGCCCAGCCGCAGATAGCCGTGGACCTCCAGAGGACAGCCCCCTCCAGGACCGGACCCGTGCAGGTCGAGGCCGAGCGGATACGGAAGGCGAGCGACGCCGACTACGTCGTCGTGATGAACATGCGGGGCATCCGCTGGTCGCACAGAGCTCCCGCCCAGATCGGCAAGAAGGTATCGACGAGCCCGGACCTGGCCTTGTCCGGCAAGGACGTCATGGAGATCGACACCGGCACTCTGGGTCGTTCCGCACGGGGCAAGGTTCCGCTGCGTGACGCCGACGACCGGATCGTCGGCGCGGTCTCGGTCGGTATCAAGTACGACAGTGTGCGGGCCCGGCTGATCGACGCGATCCCGGGCTTGTTCGCGTACGCCGGTGGGGCCATGGCCGTCGGCGCGCTGGCCGCGTATCTGATCTCCCGCAGGGTTCAACGTCAGACGCGTGACCTGGCCTTCTCCGATATCTCGGCGCTGCTGGAGGAGCGTGAGGCGATGCTGCACGGCATCCGGGAGGGTGTGGTCGCCCTCGATCGAGTCGGTCGCGTACGCCTTCTGAACGACGAGGCGCAGCGGTTGCTCGGAGTCGGCGCCGAGGCCATCGGGCAGTCGCTCGACGAGGCGCTGGGTCAGGGCCGTACGACGGATGTGCTGGCGGGGCGGGTCACCGGCACGGACCTGCTCACCGTACGAGGCCAGCGCGTCCTGGTCGCCAACCGGATGCCGACCGAGGACGGCGGCGCCGTCGCCACCTTGCGCGACCGGACCGAACTGGAGCAGCTCGGCCGGGAACTCGATTCCACGCACGGGCTGATCGACGCCCTGAGAGCCCAGGACCATGAGCACGCCAATCGGATGCACACGCTCCTGGGGCTGCTCGAACTGGAGATGTACGACGACGCCGTGGAGTTCGTCGGGGAGGTGGTCGGTGACCACAGGGTCACCGCGGAGCAGGTCACCGAGAAGATCCACGATCCGCTGCTCGCCGCCCTCCTGGTCGGCAAGGCGACCGTGGCGACCGAGCGTGGCGTGGCGCTGTGGATCTCGGACCGGACGCTGCTGCCGGACCGGCTGGTCGACCCGCGCGGGCTCGTCACCGTGGTCGGCAACCTCGTCGACAACGCGCTCGACGCCGTCGCGGGTACACCGCACGCGCGCGTGGAGGTCGAGCTGCGCGCCGAGAGGCGAACCGCCGTGCTGTGGGTACGGGACACGGGGCCCGGTATCCCTGAGGAACGGCGGGAGTTGATCTTCACGGACGGCTGGAGCACCAAGCAGCCGCCCGCGCACGGCAAGCGCGGAATCGGCCTCTCCCTGGTACGGCGTCTCGCCGAACGGCAGGGCGGCAGCGCGGAGGTGGCCGACGCGGACGGCGGCGGCGCGGAGTTCAGGGTCGTCCTGCCGGAGGCGCTGACGGACCCGTCGCTCGCGCCGATGGACGCCACCGGAGGCAGCGGAGACATCGGGGGCACCGGGGCCGTTGGGACCGTTGGGCCTGCCCACGGGGAGTTGTGATGATCGAGGTCCTGGTCGTGGACGACGACACGCGGGTCGCGCGCGTCAACGCCGCCTACGTGGAGAGGGTTCCGGGTTTCCGTGTCGTGGGGCAGGCGCACAGCGCGGCCGAGGCGCTGCGCCTGATCGAGGCGCTGCCGCACCCGGACCTGGTTCTCATGGACCACCATCTGCCGGACGAGACGGGTCTCGCGGTCGTGCAGGAGATGCGCGGACGGGGTCATCAGATCGATGTGATCATGGTGACCGCGGCGCGTGACCTGACGACCGTCAGGGCCGCGTTGCGGCAGGGCGTATTCCAGTACCTGGTGAAGCCGTTCTCGTTCGCCACGCTGCGGGCGAAACTGGAGTCGTACGCGGACCTGCGGCACGCTCTCGACCGCGGCGGCACGGCCGAGCAGTCCGACGTGGACCTGATCTTCGGGGCGCTCTCCTCGGGCATGGCGCCCGACCTGCCCAAGGGGCACTCCCCTCCGACCGCCGAGCTCGTACGGGGCGCCCTGCTGGCCGCCGAGGGCTCTCTGTCCGCCCTGGAGGTCGCGGAGGAGACCGGACTGAGCCGGCAGACCGCACAGCGCTATCTGAAGCTGCTGGAGCGTACGGGGAAGGTCCGTCTGACCCTCCGGTACGGCGACGCGGGCCGCCCGGAGCACCGGTATGTCTGGGCGACCCGCGGCTGAGACACCCCCGAGGAGGCGAGAACGGCCGCCCCGCCGCTCGTACGACCGGCGGGGGTGCGCGGTCGTACGGGCGACGGGGCGGCTCGGCGCGTTCTCAGCCGAGGACGGTCAGCCGGTGGCCTTCTTGACGAACTCCGTGGTGTACGTCTTGCTCAGGTCCACGTGGGCGTTCTTGATGTTGGGGTTGAACGCCTTCAGCACCCTCTCGACGGTCTCGGGACCGTTCTCGGGCATCACGCCGTCCTCCGTGAACATCGGCAGTGTGCTCTTGATCGCCGCGGCGTAGAGCGTCTGGTTGCCCTGGGAGTAGTCGGCGGGCATCTTGGCGGCGATCTCGGAGGCGCTGTGCGAGGACATCCACCGAAGGGTCTTCACGAAGGCATTCGCCAGCTTCTGGACGGTCTCCTTGTGGCCGTTGACCCAGTCCGTCGTCATGTACAGGCTCGACGAGGGGTACGGGCCACCGAGCGCCTTCTCCGAGCCCTCGGGCGTGCGCATGTCGATGAGCACCTTGCCGAGGTTCTTCTCCATGACCGTGGCGACGGTGGGGTCCGTCGTCATGCCACCGTCGATGGCGCCCTGCTCGAGGGCGGAGACGAACGTCGGTCCGGCGCCGACGGCGACCGGCGTGAACTCGCTCACCTGCACACCGTTCTTGACGGCGAGGTACTTCGTGAGGAAGTCGGTCGATGAACCCAGGCCGGTGACGCCGAGCTTCCTGCCCTTGAAGTCCTTGGGTGAAGTGATGTCGGCCGCACGCTTGTTCGCCACGATCTCGACCTCGCCGGGTGCGTGGGAGAACTGCACGACGGACTCGACGGCCTTGCCCTTGGTCTGAAGGTCGAGCGTGTGGTCGTAGAAGCCGACAGCTCCCTGCACCTGTCCGGAGACGAGCGCGGTCTCGGCCTGGACACCGGCCGGCTCGCTGAGGAGCTCGACGTTCAGACCCGCGTCCGTGAAGTAGCCGAGCCGCTGCGTGAGCATCGCCGGCAGGTAGATGACCTTGTCCAGTCCACCGACCATGATCTTGACGTGCTCCCCCTTGCCGCCACCCCCGCCGTTGCCGGAGTCGGCCGTCGTGCTCGCCGCGTCATTGGCGCAGGCGGTGAGCGAGGTGAGAGCGAGCAGACCGGCGGCTGCCAGCGCGGTGTATCTGGCGGTCTTGCGCATGATGGTTCACGTCCTTGTGAGTGAATGGGGAGACCGTGCGTGCGTACGGCGGGATCGGGCGTACGGGCGGGCTCGTACGCGCGTGAGGCAGAGATCGTGCGTGGTCGCCGGAGCGGATCAGCGGTCGGAGTCCGACGGCTTCCAGCGGAAGATGCGGCGTTCGCCGAACGTCAGCAGTCCTTCGGCGAGCAGAGCGACTACGGCGAGGATGACCATCGCCGCGTAGACCCCGGCCGCGTTGAAGGTGCCCTGGGACTGCGCGACGAGCAGGCCGATGCCCTTGGTCGCGCCGATGTACTCGCCGACGATCGCGCCGATGAGCGCGAAGCCGAAGCTGACATGCAGGCTGGTGAAGATCCATGAGGTGGCGGACGGGATGACGACCTGCAACGTCACCCTGCGGTCGCTCGCGCCGAGGATCCGGGCGTTGGCCACCAGGTTCCGGTCGACCTCCCGGGCGCCCTGGAAGGCGTTGAAGAACACCGGGAAGAAGACGAGCACCACGGCCGAGGCGACCTTGGAGGCGGGTCCGAGCCCGAACCAGATCATGAAGATGGGCGCCAGGACGATCCTGGGTATGGAGTTGAGCACCTTGATGTATGGACCAAGGATGTCCGCGAGCAAGGCGATCCGCCCCAGGGCGATACCGAAGAGCACGCCGGCGACCACACCGATGCCCCATCCGAGCAGCGCCTCGTGAAGCGTGTACCAGATCTGCTCACCGAGTGGACCGAGCGCGGTCCCGTGCATCACCCAGGTCTGGATCTGCTCCCAGATCTTCGAAGGCATCGAGAAGTTGAACGGGTCGATGACCTCGGCGCGCGAGAGCACCTCCCACAGGCTGAGCACCGCGACCAGGAGCAGCACCCGGGCGGTGCCCACCACGATCTTGCGACGGCGGGCGGCGCGGGCGCGGGAGTGCGCGCGGTCCGGAGTTTTGGCCGTGTCGACGGCCGGAGCGCTGAGAACCTCAGGCGACATGAGCGGCACCCCTTTCACGGGTGATGCGGACCTCTTCGCCGAGGGACTCCCAGATCTCGCGGTAGATCTCGATGAACCGCGGCTCCAGGCGCACCGATTCGACCTTGCGCGGCCGCGGCAGATCGATGTCGAAGACCTGCTTCACGGTGGCGGGGCCCGCGGTCATCACGACGACCCTGTCGGCGAGCGCGATGGACTCCTCCAGGTCGTGGGTGACGAAGACGACCGAGGCGCCCGTGCCTTCCCACAGCTCGAGCAGTTCGTCCGACATCAGCGCCCTGGTCTGCACGTCGAGCGCCGAGAAGGGCTCGTCCATCAGCAGGATCTCGGGGTCGTTGACGAAGGTGGCGGCGAGGGCGACGCGCTTGCGCTGACCACCGGAGAGCTGGTGCGGATAGCGGTCCTCGAAGGCCGCGAGCCCGACCCGCGCGAGCCATTCCCGGGCCTGTTCCTTCGCCTCGGCCTTGGGCACACCACGGAACCGGGGCCCGGCCATCACGTTGGACAGCACCGTGCGCCAGGGGAAAGTGGCGTCCTGCTGGAAGACGAAACCGACCTTGTTCCCGACGCCGGCGACCGGCTCTCCGGCGACCAGGACCTCGCCCTCGGTGGGCTCCTCAAGACCGCTCACCAGGGTCAGCGTGGTGGACTTCCCGCAGCCGGTCGGTCCGACGACAGCCACGAACTCGCCCCGGCCGACCGTCAGGTCGAGGTCCCTGACAGCTGTGTGCAAACCCCCCGACGGGGTCTTGAAGATCTTGCTCGCGCCCCGCAGCTCGATGGCGGGACTGGTGTCTGTGCTCATGGCCCGGGACCGTAGGTGTGGTGCGGGCCACAGCATCAGTCTTATGGGCGCAAGGAGTTCTTCTGCTCGCAAGGGTCTGTTGTGCTCATTTTGCTCCCGCTACAACAGCGGAGCCGAAACACGGGCGCAACAAACGCCCAGGCCTTGAGAGAAAGAGGCCCGATGATTGACGTCCTGGTCGTGGACGACGATTTCCGCGTCGCCGAGATCAACGCGAGGTACGTGAGCAAGGTTCCCGGATTCCGGGTGGCCGCCCGCGCGCACAGTGCTGCCCAGGCCCTGGCCGCGCTCGAACGCACTCCTGTGGATCTGGTGCTGCTCGACCACTATCTGCCGGACCGGACGGGCCTCGAACTCGTCCACCAGATGCGGGAGAACGGTCACCGCACCGACGTCATCATGATCACCGCGGCAAGCGATGTCGCCACCGTACGGGCGGCGATGCGCGTGGGCGCCCTGCACTACCTCATCAAACCGTTCACGTTCACCGCCCTGCGCACGCGCCTCGATTCGTACGCCGCCCTGCGCCGCACCGTCGACCGGGTGGGCGGGCATGGTGTGACGGGCCAGGAGCAGGTCGACCGGATCTTCGGGGCCCTGCGCACCGCGCCCGCGCCGTCCTCCCTCAGGCTGCCCAGCGGTCAGTCGGAGCCGACCACGGACCTGATCTGCGACGTGCTGCACCAGGCCGGTCAGCCGCTGTCGGCGCACGAGGTGGCCTTCGAGACCGGCCTGAGCCGATCCACCGCCCAGCGCTATCTGCGGCACCTGGAACAAGCGGGGCGGCTGCGCCTCTCCCTCAAGTACGGCGACACGGGGCGCCCGGAACACCGCTACGCGTGGGTGGCGCCCTGAGACGGCACTCCTCCGGCCAGGAACCACCGTCTGGATCGTGTCGCCTCAGGGCGGTCGTGCACGACGCTCGCGGCTCTCAGACGGCCCCGGCGCCGGTGAGCGCGCGGACCTCGATCTCGGCGTGCTTGGCCTCGTCCGGCGGCTCCGTCGAGGTGATGGTGCCGAGCCAGCCGGCGACGAAGCCCAGGGGGATCGAGACGAGACCCGGGTTCTGAAGCGGGAAGTACTGGAAGTCGACACCCGGGAAAAGTGATTCAGGGCTCCCCGACACCACAGGCGAGAGCAGCACGAGGAGCAGCGCGGGCACCAAGCCGCCGTATACGGCCCACACGGCGCCGCGCGTCGTGAAGGACCGCCAGAACAGGGAGTACAGCAACACCGGCAGGTTCGCGGACGCGGCGACGGCGAAGGCGAGCCCGACCAGGAAGGCCACGTTGAGGTCGCGTGCGAGGAGGCTCAGTGCGATGGCGATCATGCCGATGCCGACCGACGCGGCGCGCGCCACCGTGACCTCGCCGTGCGGTTTCGCGCGGCGGCGACGCAACGAGGCGTACAGGTCGTGGGCCACCGCCGCCGAGGATGCGAGGGTGACTCCGGCGACGACCGCGAGGATGGTGGCGAAGGCGATGGCGGCGACGATCGCGAACAGGACGGTTCCCCCTGTGGAGTCGGCCCCGCCGCCCAGGTCCAGGGCCAGCAGCGGAACGGCCGTGTTCCCCGCGGCGTTCGATCCGCGCACCGCCTCGGGACCGACGACGGCCGCCGCGGCGAAGCCCAGCACGATCGTCATCAGGTAGAAGCCGCCGATGAGCCCGATCGCCCACAGCACCGAGCGCCGGGCGGCTCGCGCGGTCGGCACGGTGTAGAAGCGCGACAGGATGTGCGGCAGCCCGGCTGTGCCGAGTACGAGCGCGAGCCCGAGGCTCATGAAGTCGAAGCGTGCCGTCCAGTCGCCGCCGTACTTCAGTCCGGGCGCGAGAAACGCCGTGCCGTGACCGCTGCGCTCCGCGGCCGTACGGAGCAGTTCGTTGATGTCCCCGTGGAACCGCACCAGGACCAGCACGGTGAGAGCGATGGCCCCGCCGATCAGCAGAACAGCCTTGACGATCTGGATCCAGGTGGTCGCCCTCATTCCCCCCATCGACACATAGATCACCATGAGCGCGCCGACACCGATCACCGTCCAGTTGCGCGCCGCGCCGCTCGTGCCTCCCAGCAGCAGCGAGACCAGACTGCCCGCACCCACCATCTGCGCCACCAGATACAGAACGGACACCACCACCGAGGACGTTCCGGCCGCGATCCGCACCGGCCGCTCTCCCATCCGGGCCGCCACGACATCGGCGAGCGTGAACCGGCCGCAGTTGCGGACCAGTTCGGCGACGAGGAAGAGAACGACCAGCCAGGCCACCAGGAATCCCACCGCGTACAGCAGACCGTCGTAGCCGTACAGGGCGATGAGTCCCGTGACACCGAGGAAGGAGGCAGCCGACATGTAGTCCCCGGAGAGCGCGAAACCGTTCTCCATCGGCGAGAACAGTCGTCCGCCGGCGTAGAACTCCTCCGCCGAGCCATGGCGGTTGCGACTCACCCATGTCGTGATGGCCAGAGTCACTGCGACGAACGCGCTGAACAGCAGCAGCGCCAGGGTCTGATGATGGCCGCTCACCGCTCACCACCCCGGGCGTTCCGCGTCATCTCCTGGGTGTCCCAGCGGAGTTCGAGCGCGGCCCGGTCCCGGCGCAGGCGCGCGTGCCGTGCGTAGGCCCATGCGAGCAGGAACGTCGTGAGGAACTGTCCGAGTCCCGCGAGCAGCGCCACGTTCACCACACCCACGACGGGCCGCGCCATGAACCCCGGCGCGGTGGTCGCGGTCACCACATAGCCCACGTACCAGGGGAAGAAGACGGCGATGGCCGGAATCACGAACCTGCGGTACCGGCCGCGCACTTCCTGGAAGGCGGCACTGCGCTGCACCTCCAAGTAGACCTGGGCGGTCGCGCCGGATCGTCCCTCGTGCTCCGAGCGGGCGGCCGGCACGGCGGGAGCGGGCGCACCCGTACCGTCCAACTCACCCCAGCCGGAAGCGAGCGCGTCGTACCAGGGGTCGTCGAACCGGACCTCCCCCGTGTCGCCGCCGTCGTGCTTCTCCACCGAACTCTCCTTGTCCGCGACCCGTTTCTGCCGCGTACCCAAGGATGTGCAGATCGGAGGGCTCTCCGACTCCTGTCTCCGTGCTCTTCACCCCATCAGGTGACCTCATCCCGCTGGCGGCCGTACGAGACCTTTCCCATAGGCGTAACGCACCGCTTGGGCACGGTCCTTGAGACCCGCCTTGGCGAAGAGATTGTTGATGTGGGTCTTCACCGTGGCCGTCGACACATGGAGCTTGCGGGCGATCTCATGGTTGCTGAGGCCCTCGGCGATCAGCAGGAGCACCTCCGTCTCGCGCGAGGTGAGCCCGTCCGGGGCCTCCGGGGGCGGGCCGGGATCCGGTTCCGGTTCCGAAAGCCGTTCCAGCAGCCGTCGCTGGATGCTCGGCGAGAGCCCCGCGTCCCCGGAGAGCACGCTCTCCACGGCCCGCACGATCTCGTCGCCTCCCGCGTCCTTGGTCAGATAGCCGCGGGCCCCGGCACGAAGCGCGGGGAACAGCGACTCGTCGTCCGCGAACGTCGTGAGCACGACGACCTGGGTCCCGGGATACTCGGCACGGATGCGCCGGGTCGCCTCGACCCCGTCGCAGCGGGGCATGCGCAGATCCATCAGCACGACGTCCGGGGCGAGTTCGGCCACCAGCTCCACCGCCTCGGCCCCGTCACCGGCCGCTCCGACGACCTCGATCCCGGGCAGCAGCCCCAGCAGCATCACGATGCCTTCGCGCACGACCGTCTGATCGTCGGCGACCACGACCCGCGCCGGTCGCCTGCCCTCCGCCTGCTCGGTCATACCGGCACCTTCAACGTCACCACGAACCCCTCCTCGCCCGGTCCGGCATGCAGCGAGCCGCCCAGCAGCTCGGCGCGCTCCCGCATGCCCAGCAGACCGTATCCGGCTCCCGAACCGCTGAGCTCGCCCGGTTTTCCACCCGAATCCCGTACATCCAGCGTCACTTCGTGCTCGCCGTAGTCCAGTGTTATGTCGATCTTGGCGCCCGGAGCGTGTTTGCGTACGTTCGTGAGCGCCTCCTGCGCGACTCGGCGCACTGCCTGGGAGGCCTCCGCGGGCAGCGGCTGACGTTCGCCGGTCACGGTGACACCGGCGCCGGCGGCGGTGGCGACGAGTTCGCCCAGGAAGTCCTCCAGCGGAGACATCTCGCCCCGGAGAGCGGAGAGTGCGTGCCGGGTCTCGGAGAGCCCCTCGCGGGCCATTCCCCGGGCCGCCACGACCCGTTCGAGGATGGTCTCCCGGTCCGCTCCTCTCTCGATGAGCAGACGTGCCGCCTCCAGGTGCACCAGTTGCGCCGAGAGACTGTGGGCCAGGACGTCGTGGATCTCCCGGGCCATCCGCGCCCGCTCCGCGAGGGCCGCCGACTCCGCCTCGGCCGCGCGGGCCGCGCGCTCCTGGGCCAGCAGGCGCAGCGCGCTCGCTCGCGACTCCGCGTCGAGACGCAGCACGTAACCCGCGAGTGCCAGCCCCGCGGTGGTGGCAGCGGTGGTCAGCCACACGTCGTTGTTGAACGCCGCGTAGGCGCCCAGCGCCACCGCCGTGGCAGGCAGGGCCGCCGCGAGAGGCAGCCGTTCGATGGCGGCGACGGCACACCCGCACATCAGAACGAGCGCCGGAATCCGGAAGCCCGCGCCGTACCCCGCGACCGCGACCGCCAGCAGCAGAACGAGCAACGCCAGGGACGGCAGCAGACGATGCTCCAGTGTGGTCCGCCAGAACCGCCATGCGAGGAACCCGCACACCGCGATTCCCGTGACGCCGCCAGCGAGCGCCCACGCGCTGAGCTCGGAGTTCGTGAGTGTCGTGACGACGAGCGTCGTGAGGACGATGGCGCGTGTGACCCAGGCGAGCGCACGGCGGGCCTTGTGCACGCCCACGCGCGCGAGTGCCTCACGAGAGGGCCAGCGCGTCCAGACGTTGTCCGTCACAGGCGCTCCTTCCACAGGACCCGGCTCCGCAGGACCCGGCGCACATCGTCACCGTACGCCGGGAACTGTCCGGCCATCGTCGGCTCCAAGGACTGCGCCCGCCAGGTCAGCAGCGCGGAACGGACCAGCAGAGTGGCCGCCAGGCCGAGCATCAGGGCCGAGGAGTTCTGGTGCACCCCGAGCAGGGCGCCGATGCCGAACAGGCCCACGCGCAAACAGATGCCCGCGATCCAGACGGCCCCGCCGGCCTTGGTGCTCCTGCTCCACACGGAGCCGTCCGGCTCCGTCCATATCCGCGTCGTCCACGCCCATCCGGCTCCGACGGCCAGCGCCGTCACCAGTTCCGCGCCCAGCAGCAGGGACGCCTCGACCTGGTGGTGCGGGTCGATCACACCGGGCTCGCGCAGCGCCACGACAGCGAGAACCGCGGGCACTATCCACCAGCGCCGGTCCGAACCGATCCGGCGCGCACCGAACTGGCGCGCGATCACCACAACGGCGACAGCGAAGATCACCACGGCATTCATGAGCCCGGACATGCACGGCCTCCGTGAGCGAGAAACGGATGTCCGCAGCGAGCGCTGCCGACCCCCTCGACGCTACGGAAATCGCCTTCCCAGCAGATCGGAGCCCGGGTGGATCGTGGGTGGATCCCCGGCACTCTCACATCTCCACCCGCGGGTGGAGCCCGCCCTTGCGCATGAAGCGTGCGGCGCGACCCAACCCCGCTTCCGCCCCCCAGCCCGTCTTCCCGCACCTGGGCTCCGCGCCCCAGCCCCCACTCCTCAGACGCCGGAGGGACCGAAAGTCACGCCGCAGCCGAGAGGCGGGCCGGAGGGAGGGCGAGCCGAAGGGGACTGAAATTCGCGCCCGTGGGGGCCGCGCCCAAGCCACCGTCCACCCGCACCTGGGATCCGGCATCCGGCGGAAGGGGCCGTGCCGGTACATCGCATGCCCGTCGCTTACGTCCGGATCGAGCAGTGGCTCCCTACAGGACCCACGTCTGATCCAACGGCGACAGGCGGATGTACCAGCGCGGCCCCGACCAACAACGCACCGTTGTGCGGCAGCCGCCCGGAGGGCTACGCGTCGATCCGCGACCGGTCAAGCGTCGCAGCCGAGCTGGAGATGAACTCCTTGCGCGGCGCCACATCGTTCCCCATCAGCAGATCGAACACCTGCTCGGACGCCTCCAGGTCGGAGATGTTGATCCGGCGCAGCGTGCGGAACCGCGGATCCATCGTCGTCTCGGCCAGCTGATCGGCGTCCATCTCGCCGAGACCCTTGTACCGCTGGATCGAGTCCTTGTAGCGCACACCCTTGCGCTGAAGCTCCAGCACCGTCTCCCGCAGCTCACGGTCCGAGTACGTGTAGACGTACTTGTCCTGCCCCTTCTTGGGCTGGCTGAGCTCGATCCGGTGCAGCGGCGGGACCGCGGCGAACACCCGCCCCGCCTCGACCATGGGCCGCATGTAGCGCTGGAACAGCGTCAGCAGCAGGATCCGGATGTGCGCGCCGTCGACATCGGCGTCGACCAGAAGAATGATCTTCCCGTAGCGCGCCGCGTCGATGTCGAAGGTCCGACCGGAGCCGGCCCCTATGACCTGGATGATCGCCCCGCACTCGGCGTTCTTCAGCATGTCCGTAACGGACGCCTTCTGAACGTTGAGGATCTTGCCCCGGATCGGCAGCAGTGCCTGGAACTCGGAGTTCCGGGCGAGCTTCGCCGTACCCAGCGCGGAGTCGCCCTCGACGATGAACAGCTCACTGCGCTCGACGTCGTCGCTGCGGCAGTCGGCGAGCTTCGCGGGCAGCGAGGAGGACTCCAGCGCCGTCTTCCGGCGCTGCGCGTCCTTGTGCTGACGGGCGGCGATCCTCGTGCGCGCGGCGGCGACGGCCTTCTCCATCACGACCCGCGCCTGCGCAGCCTCGTCCCGCTTGGCGGAGGTCAGGAACGCCTTGAGCTCCTTGGTCACCACGTTCGTCACGATGCGGCGGGCGGCCGAGGTCCCGAGGACCTCCTTCGTCTGCCCCTCGAATTGGGGTTCGGCGAGACGCACGGTGACGACGGCCGTGAGGCCCTCAAGGGCGTCGTCCTTGACGATGTCGTCCTCGGCGACCCGCAGCAGCTTCTTGGTCCGCAGGACCTCGTTCATCGTCTTGGCGACGGCCTGCTCGAAGCCGGCGACATGGGTGCCGCCCTTGGGCGTGGCGATGATGTTCACGAACGACTTCAGGTTCGTGTCGTAGCCGGTGCCCCAGCGCATCGCGACATCGACGCCCAGCTCACGGGTGACCTCGGTCGGAGTCATCTGACCGTGCTCGTCGAGGACCGGGACGGTCTCCTTGAAGCTGCCCTGCCCGGCGAAGCGGAGGACGTCGCAGACCGGCTTGTCGGCGGCCAGGAACTCGCAGAACTCGCTGATACCGCCGTCGAAGCGGAACGACTCCTCACCCTTGCTGCCGCCCTCGCCCAGCCCGAACTCGTCACGGACGACGATGGTCAGGCCCGGGACCAGGAAGGCGGTCTGGCGGGCACGCTGGTGGAGGTGCTCCAGGGAGAGCCTGGCTTCCTTGAGGAAGATCTGGCGGTCGGCCCAGTAGCGCACACGCGTGCCCGTGCGGGTCTTCGGGATCCGCTTCAGCTTGCGCAGCCCGCTCGCCGCATCGAAGGCGGCGTCGGGCCCGTCGGCCTTGAAGGTCCCCGGGGTGCCGCGGCGGAAGCTCACGGCATGGGTCTGGCCGTTGCGGTCCACCTCGACGTCCAGGCGGGCGGAGAGCGCGTTCACCACGGAGGCGCCCACACCGTGCAGACCGCCGGAGGCCGCGTACGAGCCGCCGCCGAACTTGCCGCCCGCGTGCAGCTTGGTCATGACGACCTCGACGCCGGAGAGGCCGGTCTTGGGCTCCACGTCGACGGGGATGCCACGGCCGTTGTCCCGCACCTCGACGGAGGCGTCGTCGTGCAGGATCACCTCGATGTGGTCGCAGTAGTCCCCGAGGGCCTCGTCGACGGAGTTGTCGATGATCTCCCAGAGGCAGTGCATCAGGCCACGGCTGTCGGTCGACCCGATATACATGCCCGGGCGCTTCCGCACCGCCTCGAGCCCCTCAAGGACGAGCAGGTGCCGCGCGGTGTAGTTGGAACCGTCCCGTTCTGCTCCGGTCAGCAGCGCTGTGGACGGCACGGACTTATCGGCGGTCACGCGGTTCGCTCCTCGCTGAATTTCATGGGAGACCCTTTTGGGCAAGGGCCCGGCTTCGGTTGCCGTTCAGAGGGTACCGAGGCCTGGTAGAGCCGTTGTAGCACCACCCTCGCACGAACTCACCCTAGTCCAGGATCGCATGGGTGTTCGATCCCTCGATGGAGTGAAGTACATATCACGTTCCCTTCGAGGCATGAACCATTTAGGCTCCGGGCACGTCCTCATGAACAACCGGCAATCCAGCCGGGAGGACCGACCCCCGACAGACAGCGCGAACCCGTACAGACACAAAGACACGCAATACGGCTCATTCGCCGCCAACCGGCAACAGACAGCCGGCTCGAAAGAAAATTTCGAGGAAAAGCCGCGAGCGGGAACGTTTTCGGCCTGGTTGGATGTTGACCCTGGTACGACAGCTCGTCGAGCTAGAGAAGAGGCGACGTGACTACTGTTCTGACCCCCGCGAGCCCGCTGACGGCCGCTGACCGCTGCGACCGTTGCGGCGCCCAGGCATATCTGCGCGTCGTCCTCCTGAGCGGCGGAGAACTGCTCTTCTGCGCCCACCACGGTCGCAAGTTCGAGCCGGAACTCAAGAAGATCGCCGCTGAGATACAGGACGAGACGGAGCGGCTCACGTCCGTTCCCGAGAGCGTCAACGACGAAGAACACTGACCCTTCGCATCAACGACGAGCGGGTGCCGGCGACAGGCCGGTGAGTGGGCGGTCACACCCTGGACACAGGGAGTGGCCGCCCGCACTCGTATCGCATCGCGGAGAACTCTCAGTGCCTCGCGTTCAGCGCCTGGAGCGCCTCGGAGACCCGGGTGTAGACGCCCGGGCTGTCGGCGCGCCCACAGCCGCTCCCCCAGGACACCAGGCCGATGAGGCGGCCCTGTGCGACCAGCGGCCCTCCGCTGTCCCCCTGGCAGGCGTCACGGCCGCCCGTCGGCTCTCCGGCGCAGACCATGGACGCGGCGTCATAGGTCCCGGACTCGTTGCCGGGATAGGCCCGCTCGCACGAGGAGTCGGGAAGCACGTGCACATCCGCGGCCCGCAGGCCGCTCGCGTAGTCGCCGCCGCCCGTCAGGTCGCCCCAGCCGTAGACCACGGCAGCGGTCCCCGGTGCGTACGCCGGATCCCCGGAGGGGGCCATCCGGATCACGGAGGCGGCCGGCAGCGGCTTGGCGAGCGTCAGCACCCCGAAGTCCCCGGCGTTCGTCTCGCTGTCGTAGTGCGGGTTGACCCAGATGTCGCTGACCTGGATCTCCTTGCCGTCGTCG
This sequence comes from Streptomyces sp. NPDC005281, assembly GCF_040607495.1. Classification (NCBI taxonomy): domain Bacteria; kingdom Bacillati; phylum Actinomycetota; class Actinomycetes; order Kitasatosporales; family Streptomycetaceae; genus Streptomyces; species Streptomyces sp. NPDC005281. Next base: position 187,641 of record NZ_JBEXGX010000008.1, read on the forward strand.
GACATGAGATCCCCGCGCCCCGCGATGACCTTCAGATCATCGGTCTGACGCGACGGCGCTCCCAGAACATCTTCGCCGAGACAGTGGGCCGCGGTCAGGACCGTGGTCCGGCCGATGACCACCCCTCCGCAGAACTGTCCCGCGCGCGTACCCCCGAACCGGTCACGGCTGGACAGTGCGACCGTCCACGGACTGTCGGAGATCCGGACCGGACGGCTTCCGATGACAACGCTGTCGGAGGACGCCAGGGCGGGGGTCGTCAGCGATATAACCGCTGTGGCGGCCGCAAGGGCCAGGGTCGGGGCGTAGGGACGGCGCATGCGCGCTCCTCACACTGGGAGGGTCGTGGAACACCCAGAGTGATCCAGTGAGCGGTGGCACGCACTCCGCACATACGGCGAGGGCCCGACCCCCCAAAGGAGATCGGGCCCTCGCCGACGTGCGGCCGGGGCCTAGTCGAGGTAGTCGCGCAGGACCTGGGAACGCGACGGGTGACGCAGCTTCGACATGGTCTTGGACTCGATCTGGCGGATCCGCTCACGGGTCACGCCATACACCTTGCCGATCTCGTCGAGGGTCTTCGGCTGACCGTCGGTGAGACCGAAGCGCATCGAGACGACGCCCGCCTCGCGCTCGGACAGGGTGTCCAGGACGGAGTGCAGCTGCTCCTGGAGGAGCGTGAAGCTGACCGCGTCGGCCGGGACGACGGCCTCGGAGTCCTCGATGAGGTCACCGAACTCGCTGTCTCCGTCCTCGCCCAGCGGGGTGTGCAGGGAGATGGGCTCGCGGCCGTACTTCTGGACCTCGATGACCTTCTCGGGGGTCATGTCGAGTTCCTTGGCCAGCTCCTCCGGGGTGGGCTCACGGCCCAGGTCCTGGAGCATCTGGCGCTGGACGCGCGCGAGCTTGTTGATGACCTCGACCATGTGCACCGGGATACGGATGGTGCGGGCCTGGTCGGCCATCGCGCGGGTGATCGCCTGACGGATCCACCAGGTGGCGTACGTGGAGAACTTGTAGCCCTTGGTGTAGTCGAACTTCTCGACCGCGCGGATCAGACCGAGGTTGCCCTCCTGGATGAGGTCCAGGAAGAGCATGCCGCGGCCGGTGTAGCGCTTGGCCAGGGAGACCACCAGACGGAGGTTGGCCTCCAGGAGGTGGTTCTTGGCGCGGCGGCCGTCCTCGGCGATGATCTCGAGCTCACGCTTGAGCTTCGGAGCGAGCTTGTCGGCGTTGGCCAGCTTGTCCTCGGCGAACAGACCGGCCTCGATGCGCTTGGCGAGCTCGACCTCCTGCTCGGCGTTGAGCAGCGGGACCTTGCCGATCTGCTTGAGGTAGTCCTTGACCGGGTCGGCGGTGGCACCGGCCACGGCGACCTGCTGGGCGGGTGCGTCGTCCTCGTCGTCGTCGGAGAGGACGAAGCCCTTGTTCTCGGCTCCCTCCTCTTCCTCCTCGCCGGCCTTGCCCGGGGTCTCCTCGGCCGCCTCGTCATCGACGAGCTCGGCATCGTCCTTCTTGGCGCTCGTCTTCTTGGCCGCCGTCTTCTTGGCGACCGTCTTCTTGGCGACGGTCTTCTTCGCCGTCGTCTTCTTGGCTGCGGCGGACTTGCCTGCGGAGGCGTCCTCGGCCGAATCGTCGGCGAGGACAGCCGGGGCCGCGGTGGCGGTGGCCTTCTTGGCTGTCACCGTCTTGGCCGCCACGGTCTTGGTGGCGGTGCGCTTGGCCGGACTCTTCGCTGCGACGCTCTTTCGGGTGCGCTTCGGCTCCGCGGCACTGACCATCAGCGTCACACCCTCTTCCTCGAGGATCTGGTTGAGGCTGCGCAGTACGTTCTTCCACTGAGTGGCCGGAATCTGGTCAGCTTCGAAGGCCCGACGCACGTCATCGCCGGCGATCTGCCCCTCAGCCTTTCCCCGCTCGATGAGCGCCATGACAGAGACGGACTCGGCGATCTCCGGCGGGAGCGTACGGGATGTGCTGGCCGACACGAACAACCTCTCGGAACGTTGAAAAACGGCTTCCGGCCCCGTCCACTGCGGACAGGAACCGACGACCGCCGACTGGGGATGGCCGACGGCGCGGGCGGTGCCGGGAAGACTCACAGCGCCACAGATGGCGTCTGTATTCCTTCCTCGACTATCACCTCTTAGGTCATCGCGCTGCCCCGAAGAGCGTTACGCCCAATCTGCGTGGCCCGAGTCACACCGCGTACGCGCTCAAAAGATGGCAGACCCTATCAAGCCAGGTTAGTTCATGATCAGCCGCCCGGTCACACCGTCGGGACCTCGCCGAATCCACGAAGATCCGGCGAGGTCCCGACGGGTGACGGCTCGCGGGTCCGACGCCGCCACGGACGTGCACACGCCCCGCCCGGCGTCACCCTCGGTGCGCGATCAGTGCTCGCGCGGGGCGGGCACGACACGCTCCACCTCGGGGTGGACGGTGAGGAGCTGCCGCATGGCCGTCTCGGCCGCCGCGCCGTCGGCCGCCGCGAGCGCGTCGACGATCCGGGCGTGGTGACCCAGCGAGGCCTCGTTCGGCCGGTCACAGCCGGTGACCGGGCTGCCGGAGACCTGGAGCGCCGCCGACACGATCCCCGAGAGGTGCTCCAGCATCCTGTTGCCCGCGAGCTGGATGAGCAGCGAGTGGAACTCGGCATCGGCCCGCGAGAAGGTGAGGACGTCACCCTGCGACATGGCGTGGCCCATGATCTCGACCATGTCTGCGAGCCGCTGCTGGATCTCCTCGCGCCCGTGTCCGGCCGCGAGTCGCGCGGCGAGCGGCTCGATGGTCCAGCGGAGCTCGCTCAGCTCGCGCCGCTGGTCGTCCCGCTGCGGTCCGAAGGCCCGCCATTCGATGATGTCCGGGTCGAGCAGGTTCCAGTCGCTGACGGGGCGCACGCGCGTGCCGACGTTCGGGCGGGCACTGACCAGCCCCTTGGCCTCAAGGACGCGGAGCGACTCGCGGACGACGGTCCGGGAGACCTCGAACCGCTGGCCGATCTCCTCGGGCACGAGCGGACGGTCAGCGCCGAGGTCTCCGGAGACGATCATCTGGCCGAGCTGCTGGACGAGTTGGCCGTGCAGCCCGCGTCCTCGGCTCCCCGCGGAACGGCGGCCCACACGGCCGAGTTCCGGCTCGGTGCTCGCCCACACAGAGGGGCCCACGCGGTCGGCACCGGACGCGTCGGCATAGGGGTATCGGTCGAGTTCGCCCGGACCGGCGAGGCCGGAGTCTGAGGAACGGGCGGCGGTCATCATGGTCTGCGCAAGGGTACTCACGGGTCTTTTGTCGGCGCCGACTCCAACTCCCTTGAGGTCTTTGGTGAAAAGCACACGAAAGGGTGATCGCTCACACCGTCGCAATTGACGCCTTATCGGAAAGAAATGGGCGTTCTTCGGGAAGTTGTGCGCACACGGGGAACGGAAGGGTGCGGACGGTCGTCATCAGACCCGGCTCCGCAGAGTCGTGAGCAGATATGCGCAGAGCAGAGCGGCCAGCGACAACAGCAGTGCTCCGCCCACGGGTTGGGCAAGCATCCGCACAGCGGCCGCCATGTAACGCTCCCCGCCGAACGGCCACTGCATGAGGACCAGTTCCCGCAGCCGCTCCGGGAATCCGGCCGCCGACCGCACAGACGGCCCCTGCGAGACCCTTTGTACGAGCGGTACGACGACGACCGGCACCGCGAGCACCGCCGCGAGCCCTGCCGCGGTGGACCGGAAGATGCCGGCCGCCAGCACGCCCGCCCACGCGCAGCCCACGACCAGGCCGAACCAACTCGCGCTCAGTGGGAGCCAGTCCGACGGAACTCCGGTGAGCTCCCGTCCGTAGACGAGGTAGAGCATTTCGAGGTCGCATCCCACCGTGAGGAACGCCAGCATCAGCGCGGTGGCCGAGGCGACGAGGAGCTTGGCGGTCAGGAGACCCAGCCGGCGCGGGACGGTGCCACGGTCCGCGGCCAGGGCGGGGTGGCGGAACTCCTCACCGAAGGCGACTGCGCCCAGCAGACCGGCGCCGAGCGCGGCGGGTGGCAACGGGAGCTCGCGCGGCCAAGCGGCCAGCAGGCGCGGCTGAGGAGTGTGGCCGATTCGGGCCAGGAGGACGGACATGAGGACCGAGGAGAGGAGAACGGCGGCGGCGGTGAAATAGCCGGTACCGACACCGGCGGCCCTGCGCAGTTCGTAGCGCAGGGGGCGCAGCGGGCTCCGGGCCTGGCGTACGGCGATGGCCGGCGGGAGAACGGACGGGTCGTCCGCAGCGGGCGTCTCGTCGGGGCGGAGCTCGGCGTCAAGGCGGGGCTCGGCGTCGGGGCTCGGCTCGTCGGCGGCCCGCTCGCCGTCCTCCGCCGACGCCGTGGTCGGCGCGGGACCCATGTCCCCTGTCTCGTCGGCGAGTTGGTGTACGAGGATGCCGTGCCGGAAGGCCGTCTCGCCGATGTCGGCGCAGGTACTGCCGTACACGGAGAGCCGGTTGCCCTCCTCTCGCACCACTTCGACGGAGCGCCGTGACGTACGGGCCTCCTTGGTCAGGAGGGAGCCGAGCCGGGCGGCGTGCGGACTGCGGACGGCCACCCGTGGCCGGAGCCGGGTGCGGGCGAACTCCGCGACATCCTGGTCGGCGACCAGGCGGCCCCGCTCCAGCGTGACGACCCGGTCGGCGGTTCGCGCGGCCTCCTTGGGGTCGTCCGTGGTGAACAGCACCGTGCCGCCCTGTGTCGCGTGTGCGCGCAGAATCCCGTGCAGCCATCGGCCTTCTCTGACGGACAGGCCGTCCGCGGGACCGTCGAGCACGAGGGTGTGAGGGTCGGGCAGAAGCGCGCAGGCCAGTCCGAGCCGACGGTCCATGCCGCGGGACAGCGTGCCCAGGCTCTCGTCCCGGAGGCTGACGAGCCCGACCACTTCGAGGACTTCGTCCGCGCGACGCACGGGCACGCCGACGGCGGCGCACAGCATCCGCAGCTGACCGCGAACCGTCCGTGCCGGGTGGCCCGGCACCTCGCCCAGGAGTACGCCGACCTCGCGCGAGGGATGGGCGATCCGATGCAGCGGCCTGCCGCGGAAGTAGGTGATTCCGCGGCCCTGCCGGAGTTCGAGCATCAGCCTCAGGGCTGTCGTCTTGCCCGCGCCCGGGGCTCCGACGAGCGCTGTGACGTGGCCCGCGTACGCCTCGAAGGACACGTCGTCGACAGCGGGGGGACGCGCCTTGCGGGTGTTGCTGGTCAGTCCGATGGCCTGGATCACTCAAAGCAAGATAGCGCGACATTTCGGATTTTCCGGGCGCCATGCGGCTCGCCTCCGGCGGGCCTCACAGGTCGGGCGAGCACACCAAGACCCCGGGGCCCGAAACCGTCTTCGCCGCCTTCCTCAGACCTCGGGGCGCAGCATCGGCGGGTTGAGCAGTGTGGCACCGCCCGCGCGGAACAGCTGGGCCGGGCGGCCGCCCTGGCGTGTGGTCGTGCCCCCGGTGGGCACGAGGAAGCCCGGCGTGCCGGTCACCTTGCGGTGGAAGTTGCGCGGGTCGAGCACCACACCCCACACGGCCTCGTAGACGCGGCGCAGCTCGCCGACGGTGAACTCGGTCGGGCAGAAGGCGGTCGCCAGGGACGAGTACTCGATCTTGGACCGGGCGCGCTCCACGCCGTCCGAGAGGATCTGCGCGTGATCGAACGCGAGAGGTGCCGCCTGCTCGCCGTCACGCCCGTACCCGCCCTGCTGGAGGAGCTCCTCGACCGGCGCCCAGCGTGCGCTGTTCGCGTCGCCGCCCGCGCGCGGAGCGGGCAGGTCGGGGGCGAGGGCGAGATGCGCGACGCTCACCACGCGCATCCGGGGGTCACGCTTGGGATCGCCATAGGTCGCGAGCTGCTCGAGGTGGGCGCCGTTGTCCTGTGCGGGCACGGAGGGGTCGTGGGCGCACAGCCCCGTCTCCTCGGCCAGCTCGCGCGCCGCGGCCTGGGCGAGGTCCTCGTCGGTCCGTACGAAACCGCCGGGCAGTGCCCATCGCCCCTGGAACGGCTGCTCGCCCCGCCGTACCGCCAGCGCGCACAGGGCATGGCGGCGCACGGTCAGCACGACCAGGTCCACGGTCACGGCGAAGGGCGGAAACGCTGACGGGTCGTAGGGCATGCCGCGATCATAGTCGTCTGCCTGACGATAAACACCTCCTTCGCGAGCCCGGTCCCTGGTCGATCGACTTCTGTTCGTACGGGACCCCGCCGCCGGGGCAAGCGGCCGGAAACGCGTCCTTCGGCATCACACTCCCAACTGCAGCCCGTCGCCGGCTTCCTCGACCATCGCGAGCCCGAGTCTGCTGACGCGCACCGAGAAGGGGGCGCCCGCGATCCGCAGGCCCGTCAGCGCGATCTCTCCCAGGGGCGCTGCCCGCAACGGGCGCAGGGTCACGGTTCCCGCGGGCGCATCGGGACGGATCCCGGCCAGGGAGCAGAGCAGCAGCACCCCGGCGGCGGCCGAGGTGGCCGCGGGCCGGGAGGCGGCCGGATGGGGAAGGGGGGCGCTCCCCGGTGTGCGCTGCTCCCCCGCGTACATCTCGGGCAGTCTGCCGCCGAAGGACGCGGCCGCCGCCAGTACACCGCGCAGCAGGGAGTCTGCCTCCTCCTCGTGACCCGCGGCGGCGAGCCCTGTCACGGCGACGGCCGTCTCATGGACGCGCACGGCCCCGCTGCGATGACCGAACGGGTTGTACGCCGTCTCGTTCGCCCCGAGGCTGCGCAGTCCCCAGCCCGAGTCCATGGCCGGGCCGACGAGCAGCCTCGCGAGCTGTTCGGTCCGCGCCTTGCCCAGCAGGCCGGGGGCCATCTCCCCGGAGCCCGACAGACCGGTGTCGAGGAGATGGGCGGTGCCCCCACCGAGCTGGGGCACGGGACGGCCGTCCCGGGTACGGGCGGCGGCCGGTCGGCCCCCGGTCACGTCCGCGACCCAGAAATCGTCACCGAACGCCGCCCGCATCGCCCGGGCCCACTGCCGCAGCCCTGTGCCGCCGGTCCGACCGTGCGCGTCGAGCAGGTCGGCGCCCAGCAGTGCCGCCCGATGCGCGTGGGCCTGTGTCTCGCAGCGCAACGGTCCCCCGGGCTGCGGATCGGGCAGATACGTGCCGTCACCGACCGTGGTCCGCAGCCACTCCAGACACCGCTCGGCCGCGGGCAGCAGTTCCTCCACCTCCCGCCCTGCCAGTCCCCAGCGCCAGGCTTCCGCGAGAAGGACGGGGAAGAGCAGCGTCGCCTCGGTCCCCGTACAGCCCGGCGGCAGGTGCGGCCCGCTGTCCCGGAGCGGTCCCGGGATCAGTCCGGAGTGCGGGCCCGGACCGGCGAGTTGGGTGCGGGCGAGGGTCCGTAGCGTGCCCGCGGCCAGACGCGTGCCGAGCGGCAGGGTCATCCGGGCCGCGGCCAGCGCCTCGGCGGGCGCCAGCCCGCAGCGCCAGGGAGCCCCCGCGGCGAGGTGTGTGTCGAGCGGATGCCGGGGGTCGCGCAGCAACAGGGCCCGGAGGTCGTCGACGCAGGTTCTCAGGAGCGCCTCTGCCCCTGGCTCGTCGCTCACCACCCTGGCCTCGGCCAACGGGCTCGCCGCCCCGCGGCCCACCGGCCTGGCCGGTGTGTGGCCGTCCGGTCTGATGCGCAGTTCCACTGTGAGAGTGCCGCCCGGCGGCAGTTCGAGTTCCCAGCGCAGCAGTCCCGCCGAGGCCAGGGCGTCGGTCGGCGCCGGGTCTGCGGAGACGGTCACATGGCCCGCGGGGCAGGACCAGCGCAGTCCGGCGGAGTGGACACTGGCCGGCAACTCGGGTCCGGTCCGGCCCGAGGCGACGTCGCCCAGTTCCGCGAGGTCCGTCCCGAGGGCGACCTCGACAGGCAGGCGCAGGGGCCTAAGAGCCGAGCTGCGCAGGGTGATCCGTTCGATGCCCTCCGCATGGCGGGTTCTCTCGACGACCACGTCCGGGTCCGGGCCGGTGTCGGGGGAAGCGCGCAGCGTACCCACGAAGCGGGCCCGGTCGGCCGCGAGCATCCGGGCCTGCATCGCGAGTGGTTCCCGGCCCGCGACCCGGACCAGGCAGCGGGAGAGGATCCGCCGGCCCGCCATGTAGAAGCCCTCAAGGCCGCGGCCGGTCAGCTGCCCTTCCTCCGTCGAGATCACCAATCCGGGAAGAGCGGCACAGATCAGGGTGGTGTGGGCCGGCGGCAGATCCACCGGCCGACCCGGCACGGGAAGAGGCGTCCGGGGAACTGCGGGACCCCCTGCCGCACGCGGGGGCGCTCCTGCGTCGCGGCCCGGTCGTGGGGCCGACGGAGCGCCCCCGCGTCCGTCGGACTGTGCGGACTCTTGCCCGGACGGACGGGTGCCGTCGGGTGCCGAGGACGGATGGGGCATGGACATGGGGTGGCTTCCTCCGCGCTCGATACGCCTGGAGCGCGCTGAGCTCCTGGTGGGAGCTCTGCGGGGTCGCGGGCGTTGCTGCGGCGCAATCCGGCCACGGAATCCGCCACTCAGGTGAACGGGGCAGCCCTGTCCGGGGTCACGCATTTGTCGTGGGAAGCCGACCGAATGGCGGTGGCGGGGCCCGCCGGTCTGACGAGCGCCGGTCGAACGGCGGCCGAGGGCGCGTCGCGCGACATGCCCTCCGGCAAACGCGCCGGTTGATGGCGGAAGGAAGGGGCCCGGCATCAGGGAGTCGGGAAGCCCACTCTGCCTGGGCCAGGCATTGCGGCCGATCGTCGGCCCCGACCTGTCTCGCCTAGGCCAGGCGCTCCGGCCGGTCCTCGTCCCGAACCTGTCCTGCCTGGGCCAGACACTCCAAGCGGTCCTCGCTCCGAACCTGTCCCGCCCAGGGCAGACAGTCCGGCCAGTCGTCGCCCCGAGCCTGTCCTGCCCGGGCCGGGCCCTCCAGTCAAGCCTCGTCCCGAACCCGTCCCACCCAGGCCAGACACTCCACCCAGACCTCGCCCCGAACACGTCCCGGCATGCTGTCCCCCAGGCGCTCACCCTTCCTCCCCGGAACCGTGCCGCTCGCTGTCGCCGCGCCCGCGCAGTCGGCCGTCCGCCCTGTCCGCCGCCGCCCTGCGCCGCCGGTCGCCGGCCGGTGGGGCATCGCCCGACGGACGGCAACCCTGGCTGTTCGAGGTCCCGGGGCCGCGGCGGCCCGCTCGGGTGCCAGCCTTCGCGGCCGGCCGGGGCCTGCGTCGCCGGCGAGTGGTGGGTGTCGAGTACGGGGTGTCCGGCGCGTCGGATCCGGGCGTCGTCACGTCGACCGCCGGGAGGGGCGTGCCGAAGTCACTCGGCTGCTCTGCCTCGGCCGGGCCGGGGTCCGTGCGCTCCGCGCGCAGGCAGCGCCGGACGGATTCCGGATCCAGGCCCTCATTGCACGCCTGGTGGAGAAGGCGGGCGAACAGATAGTCGGGATCGGCGCCCAGTGCCATGGCGAGTGCCTCTCGTGCCTCCAGTTCGTCGCCCACCGACCAGGCGACCCATCCGGCGAGGGTGAGGGGTGCCGCGGCGTGCTCACGGTAGGGACCGACGCAACGACGGGACAAGGCCCGCCACAAGCGCAGCGCCGGGGCGGCCTCGTCGCCCTCCATCCACTGCGCGGCGCGGTCACGGGTCGTGCGGTCCTGAAGGCCGAGAATCAGTGTGGCGGCCTCGTCGTCCTCCAGGAGTCCGTCGTCGCGCAGGTCCGACGGACGCATGCCCGACACGGGAAAGGCCTCCGCGAACCGGTCCCAGATCCGCCGGGCCAGTGCGAGGGTCTCCTCGGCCACCTCGGCTCGGCTGTCGTCCCTCAAAATCCTCGGAACCAGCGCCATGCTGGCCGTGTCGAGCGCCACCTCCTGCCCCAGCGCGGCCGTGGACTCCCAGGGAAGAAACCTGGCTGTCAGGTCCTTCAGGGATCCGCGCACCTGAAGGCCCGCGTATGTCGCGGCGGCGGCGAGGACGGACGTGCCCGGCATTCCCATCGACGTGCCTTCCGCCGGACAGCACCCCTGTCCCGGGCAGGTGTAGGTCCAGAAACGGCCGTCGGAGATGCAGAGAGCCTCGATCACCGGAACGTCGAGGCGTCCGCAGGCCGTGCGGAGCAGCTGAGCGAGCGGGCGCAGACGTTCCATCACGTCCCGGCCCGATTCGCCGCTCCGGGGTTCCTGGCACAGATACGCCACCATGCTCTCGGGGCGGGCTCCCCGGCGCTCGCTCCCTTTCACCAGGCCCTGGGCGAGCTGGTCCGAGGCCGACGGCCAGTCCTCCGCCTGGGCCGGGATGCCGAGCCGCGCCCGGCCGCCGAACCTGCCCCGCTTCTCCTGATCGTGCAGGGCGACCAGGACGATGCTGTCGTCCGGGCGGTACCCGAGGAGATAGGGCAGCGCGTCGGCCAGCTCGGCCGGGGTACGGAGCGTCACCTGGTGCTCTCCGCCCGGGAGGCCCATTCCACCCGCATGACGCTCGTCGCGGGCTCGGCCCTTGCCGCCCCCATGACGCAGCCCGCCGAAGACGGCCGTACCGCCGGGGGCCTCGGGGCAGGCCTGTCGGACGGGCAAGTCCCGGTTCTCGTGTCCGGACGGGCCCTCGGGGCCGTCGGGGCCGTCGGGGCCGTCGGGGCCGTCGGGGCCGTCGGGGCCGTCGGGGCCGTCAGGGTCGCCCCACCCGTCGCGGGCGTGGCCGCCCGACCCGCGTCGGCCCCCTTGACCGCCCTGACCGCCTTCGCCGCCGGATCGGTCAGGCCCGAGGTTCCAGCCGCATCCGCCGACCGCGCTGATGTTCTTGTCGCCGGACGTGCCGGTCGCTTCGTCGTGATTCGTCATGCGGTGACCATCCCGCGGATTGCAAGATTCCGGTTGAGCCTGTGGATAACCATCACCATGGCCACGACAGAAATCGTCCACAGGTCGACGTCTCGTTCGCGCTTTGTCGGACCCATCCGGTTGCATGGAGCCATGACGACCGAAGACTCGCGACCCACAGTCCCCGACAACGGACCCGACACCGCCCGCGAAGACCTCCGGGCCGCTGCCGACACCGTCCTGGCCCGCCTGGTCGGCGCCCGGGCGGGTGAGGCGCGCCTGCGCGAGGACCAGTGGCGTGCCATCGAGGCGCTGGTGGCCGACAAGCGCAGAGCGCTGGTCGTGCAGCGCACCGGCTGGGGCAAGTCCGCGGTGTACTTCGTCGCGACCGCGCTGCTGCGCGAGCTGGGTGCCGGGCCCACGGTGATCGTCTCGCCGCTTCTCGCGCTGATGCGCAACCAGGTGGACGCGGCGGCCCGCGCCGGAATCCGGGCACGGACGATCAACTCCTCCAACACGGAGGAGTGGGACACCATCCAGGCCGAGGTGGCGGCCGGCGAGGTCGACGTCCTCCTGGTGAGTCCGGAGCGGCTGAACAATCCCGACTTCCGCGACCAGGTGCTGCCCAAGCTGGCCGCGGCCACCGGTCTGCTGGTGGTCGACGAGGCGCACTGCATCTCCGACTGGGGGCACGATTTCCGGCCGGACTACCGCCGCCTGCGCACCATGCTGGCCGACCTCCCGCCCGACACCCCGGTGCTGGCCACCACCGCAACGGCCAACGCGCGCGTGACGGCCGATGTCGCCGAGCAGCTGGGCACCGGTGTGAGCACCGACGCGCTTGTTCTGCGCGGCCCCCTGGACCGGGAGAGCCTGAGCCTCGGCGTGCTGCCGCTGCCGGACGCCGCCCACCGGATGGCCTGGCTCGCAGAGCATCTGAACGATCTGCCGGGCTCCGGGATCATCTACACGCTGACCGTGGCCGCGGCCGAGGAGGTCACCGCGTTCCTGCGCCAGAGCGGGTACACCGTGGCGTCGTACACCGGGAAGACCGAGAACGCCGACCGCCAGCAGGCCGAGGAGGACCTGCTCGCCAATCGCGTCAAGGCCCTGGTCGCCACGTCCGCGCTGGGCATGGGCTTCGACAAGCCGGACCTGGGCTTCGTGGTGCACCTGGGCTCCCCCTCCTCCCCGATCGCCTACTACCAGCAGGTGGGACGCGCGGGCCGCGGTGTGGAGCACGCCGAGGTGCTGCTTCTGCCGGGCAGGGAGGACCAGGCGATCTGGGAGTACTTCGCCTCGATCGCCTTTCCCCCTGAGGAGCAGGTGCGACGCACTCTGGACGTGCTGGCCCGGGCCGAACGCCCGCTCTCGCTGCCCGCGCTGGAACCGCTGGTGGAGCTGCGCAGGTCCCGCCTGGAGACCATGCTCAAGGTGCTCGACGTCGACGGAGCCGTGCACCGGGTCAAGGGGGGCTGGATCTCCACGGGCATGCCCTGGACGTACGAGACCGAGCGTTATGCCTGGGTCGCCAAACAGCGAGCGACGGAGCAGCAGGCGATGCGGGACTACGTGTCGACGAGCGGCTGCCGCATGGAGTTCCTGCGGCGACAGCTGGACGACGAGGGCGCCGCGCCGTGCGGACGCTGCGACAACTGCGCAGGCGGCCGATTCCGGCCATCCGTGTCCGCGGCCGCGCTGGACGCCGCGAACGGCGAGCTGGACCGGGCAGGCGTCGAGGTCGAGCCGCGCAAGATGTGGCCGACCGGGCTGGCCTCGGTCGGCGTCGAGCTGAAGGGCCGCATCCCGGCCGGCGAGCAGGCTTCACCGGGGCGCGCCCTGGGACGCCTCTCGGACATCGGCTGGGGCAACCGGCTGCGGCCGCTGCTCGCCCCGCAGGCCCCTGACGGGCCTGTTCCGGACGATGTCGCCAAGGCCGTGGTCGGCGTCCTGGCCGACTGGGCGAAGGGCCCCGGCGGCTGGGCATCGGGGCGGCCCGATGCCCAGCCGCGCCCGGTGGGCGTGGTGACCATCGCCTCGCGTTCACGGCCACAGCTCATCCATTCGCTCGGCGAGCGGATCGCGGAGATCGGCAGGCTGCCGCTGCTGGGATCCGTCGAGTACGTCGGAGAGGCCGCCCAGATCTCCCGGAGCAACAGCGCGCAGCGACTGAAGGCGCTGGACGGAGCCCTGATCGTGCCACCGTCGCTGGCCGACGTCCTGAAGGAAACGGAAGGTCCGGTACTGCTGGTGGACGATGCCACGGACACGGGCTGGACGCTGGCGGTGGCATCGAGGATGCTGCGCAGAGCGGGCGCTCAGGCGGTGTTGCCGCTGGTCCTCGCCGTACAGGCGTGACTCGTGTGTCGCGATTCGAAACACCGGGCAGGTATATAGGACGCTAATCGCCCGAAAACGGCCTGTGGCCCCAATTGCTCGTTGCCGCAACCCAGTTCGACAGGAAGAATTGAGGTCCGCTCCCCGCACGGTTTGCCCGTGGTCCGGTAGGGCTCTGCTGCGGCGTGCCATTCCCCCAAGTCCGACCCCGCCCGCTGTCCGGGCACGTAGCCGAAGGGAGGACCGTGACCTTCGGATTTGCTCCGTCCTCGGCGGCAACCTTGTCGACGTCTCCCGACCTGTCCGCCGCTTCCGCCAATCCACTGACCCGCATGCTGGAACCCGCCGAATGGGCCTCGGCCGGAATTCCGCTTCTGCGCGATCCCCGTGAGGTCGTGAGCGGCCTTCACGCCCGGCACCGGCCCAGACCCTCGACCGCGGTCGTCGCGGTGCTCGACCAGGACGAGCGGCTGATGGCGAGCGCCTCCTTCAGCCGGCGTTCGGCGCCCGCCGACGGCTGGATGTTCCGCAACGCGCTGCTCGCACAGCTGCGCCGGGTCATCCCGCACGACCTGCGGCGTCGTACTCCCGCGCGCACGGCCGTGCTGCTCTACTGCCGGGACGGCGACGCACGCTGGACGGAGGAGGACGGAGCCTGGATGTGGGGGCTGCGGGACGCCTGCACGCTCCACGGGCTGCGGTGCGGCGCGTACATCACGCTGACACGTGACGGCTGGCAGGTTCTCGGCGAGGGCCGCGGTGGACGCCGGCCCAATTCCGAGTCGGCGCCGGAGTTCTACGTGGGCGAGGTACTACCTCCTCTGCCCCGTACCGGAGGTGTCGCGTCCGAGGTGATGCGCCGGGCGGCCGCCCGCTGAGAGACGGCGAGCCGTCAGCGGTGGCCCGCCCCGGGGGAAGGCGGGCCACACACGCCACACACGCCACACACGCTACGCAGGCACGCAGGCACGCAGGCACGCAGGCACGCAGGCACGCAGGCACGCAGGCACGCAGGCACGCAGGCACGCAGGCACGCAGGCACGCAGGCACGCAGCGGGACCGTACCGCTCAGGCACGAGTGCGCCACGACCGCGCGGCCCGAAATCCGGGGCACACCCATGCTGCGCGACGAAGAGGGTGTACACCGGGTAACGGGTGCACTTCAGGTGACCGCGCGCATGCCGGGCGCGGCGCCTGTGCACGCACAGGCGGCGAACCGGGAAGCACACGTGGAGGGCGGCCAGTCGCCCCCTGTGGCACCCGCCCGGGAACCGGAGGGCCCGCGAGTGAAGGGGCGGACGTGCGACAGAGCACCTCGCACGGCACGAACGAGTGGCGGTCCTGGCGCCCGCAGGTGTGAACGCGTGCGGGTACGCCGAAGCGACCGCCGTACAGGTGCCGCCGTGGCGGCACCCTCAGCTTCCCGCCGGGCGCGTTCCGGACCGGGTCCGGAACGCGCTCAGACGCCTGTGGCCAGGACCGAGTTGATCGTCTGCGGGTCGCCGCAGACGATCAGCAGGGCACCGGCCCGGCCGAGGGCCAGGGCGGTCACGGCGGTCTCGCCGGAACCACCATTGACCGCGACCACGACCACGGGACGGGATGCGGCCCGGCGCGCGGCAGCGGCGTCGGCGTAGAAGACGTCGTCGCCGGCGTCGTGCTGCGCCCAGTAGGCGGCCTCGCCGAAGGAGAGTTCGTGCGTGGCCCACGGGTGCGGGTCGCCGGTGGTGATCACCAGCACCTCACCCGGAGCGCGGCCCGACTCCAGCAGCAGGTCGACGGTTTCTTCCGCGGCGTCCAGCGCACCGTCGGCCGAGGCCGGGACAAGCTGGATCTGCGGGGTGACGGCCGCGGGTGCGACCGGCTTGGCGGACGGCCCGGGAGCGGCCAAGACCGGCTCGCGCGGGGTGCGTTGGGCCGGCATCGGCCGGACAGGACCCGGGCGGCCGGGACGCGGCGGGGCCGCGGGACGGGGACCGGGTACAGGGCGAGGGGTCGGCGCGGTGCGGCCACTGGCCGGAGTGACGCGGGGACCCTGGGCACTCTCGTGAATCTGAGGCTCCTCGGGAATGAGAGGCATGAGCTGATATCTATCAAACGCCGGTACGAATCGCCCCGGCGGGTGGCACATGAGTGCGAACGGAATCGTCAGAAATCGAAGCCGAGCTGGCCCTCGATCTCCGGAACGCTTCCGTCCGCCAAGCTGCGGACCTTCTTGAGATGCCGCCACTGGGGCAGCGCATCAAGATACGCCCACGACAACCGGTGGTACGGGGTGGGTCCCCGCTCCTCCAGCGCGGCTTTGTGGACCGGCGACGGATACCCGGCGTTGGCCGCAAAGCCGAAGTCTGCATGGTCGATGCCCAGTTCGGCCATCATTTTGTCTCGCCGCACTTTGGCGATCACCGAGGCCGCCGCGACGGCGACGCAGGACTGGTCGCCCTTGATCACCGTGCGGACCTTCCAGGGAGCGCCGAGGTAGTCGTGCTTACCGTCGAGAATGACCGCGTCGGGGCGGACCGGCAAGGCTTCCAGCGCGCGTTGGGCCGCGAGGCGCAGCGCGGCCGTCATGCCCAGCCGGTCGATCTCCTCGGGTGAGGCGTGCCCGAGGGCGTACGCCGTCACCCATTTCTCCAACTCCACGGCGAGCACGGTCCGTCGCTTGACGGTCAGGAGCTTGGAATCGGTGAGCCCTTCGGGCGGGCGGCGCAGTCCGGTGACGGCGGCACAGACGGTGACGGGGCCGGCCCAGGCACCTCGCCCCACCTCGTCGACACCGGCGATGACCTTCGCTCCAGTCGTGGCGCGGAGGGAGCGCTCGACGGTATGAGTGGGGGGTTCGTACGGCATGGCGACCTCAGACTACGCCGCCCGGAGTCCGTCGCGACACCCAGGCCCCCGGACTGCCGGAAAGCCCTCTCCGGTGCCACCGACACCGGGCCCCTCACGCCGGGCACCGGGCTCCTCACGCCGGGCCACGGGACCCCGCACACCAGGCGGTCGGCCCCCGCACACCGGGCGACCGCACCCCGCGCACCGGCCGACCGGGCCACCACACCGAGCGACTGGGCGGCGCACATCAGGAGGACCCGGCCCGGCACACCGAGCGAACGGCCCCCGCACGCACCGAGCGCCCAGGCCACGTACACGCCGAGGCCCGGGCCGCGCCAACCGGGCGTCAGCCTCCCGTACACCGGTCCCGCCGGCTCCCGCCGGCCCGGAAGCCCCGCCCACGACCGGACCGCCCGACCCGCGACCGCCCGGCCACCCGCCCGGGACTGTCAGCCGGTGCGTACACACAGCAGCGGGACCATCATCTGGTCGATCATCTCCTGGAGATCAAGATCGCTCCATTCGCTCGCGCACACTTTGGCGCGGTACATCATCATCGCCGGGACCGCGTCGAAGACGTATGAGTTCGCGGCGTCGGGGCGCACCTCACCCCTGTCGATACCTCGCTGAACGACCTCGCGCAGCAGATGCAGCGTGGGCTCGACGACCCCGCCGAGGATGACCTGATTGAAGCGTTCGGCCTGCCTCACATCGCATTCGTGAAGAACGGAGCGAAGCGCGATTCCCGGCCGCGAGAACATAGCCTCGCGCACCCGCCGGCACACCTCCAGCAGGTCCTCCCGGACGCTGCCGAGGTCGGGGGCCCGGGTCAGTTCCGGCAGTCCGGCCTGGAGCGCGTCCGCGACCAGGTCCACCTTCGAGGGCCAGCGGCGATAGACCGCGGCCTTGCCGGTCTGGGCTCCGGCGGCCACCCCTTCCATGGTGAGGCCGTTCCAGCCGACCGCGCCGAGCTGTTCCAGCGCGGCTTCCAGGATCGCGCGCTCGAGCACGGCACCGCGCCGGCGCGAGGGGGGCGCCTGAGCGGGGGCGGCCGTCCAACGCGAAGTATCCATCAGAGTGTCTCCGTCGTACAGGGGAGCGGAATGCGGGGATTTCAGGCTTTCATGCGGGGACTTGGGGCTTTCGTGTGGGGAGTTCGAGTTCTCGCGCGGAGAGTTCGGCCTCTCACGCGGAAGTTCGAACTTTGACGCCGGGCGGATGATCGGACTGCCGTCACCGGACAGCGACTTCAGTGAACGCTTGCGTTCACTGACGGGGACTCACTACCGTTGACGCGAAAGTGAACGCGAGCGTTCACTAACGCACTTGTGGGGGAAGCATAGTGACAACCTCTCAACTGGTTCAGGACAGCAAGCCAGGTGCGGCCCGCCGGGAGGGACATCCCGGCATCGCGCTCACCGTCATCGCGGCCTGCCAACTCATGGTGGTACTCGACGCGACGATTGTGAACATCGCGCTCCCGCACATTCAAGACGCCCTCGACATCACTACGACCGACCTGACATGGGTGGTCAGTTCGTACACCCTCACCTTCGGTGGCCTGCTGCTTCTCGGCGCGCGGGCCGGTGACATCCTCGGCCGGCGCCGGGTCTTCATGACCGGCATCCTGCTGTTCACCTTCGCCTCGCTGCTAGGCGGACTCGCCCAGGAACCCTGGCAGTTGCTGGCCGCGCGGGCCCTACAGGGCATGGGCGGCGCGATCGCCTCGCCGACATCGCTGGCCCTGATCACGACGACCTTCCCCGAGGGCCCGGAGCGGAACCGGGCGTTCGCCGTCTTCGCGACGGTCTCGGCCGGCGGCGGCGCCATCGGTCTGCTCGCCGGAGGCATGCTCACGGAGTGGCTCGACTGGCGGTGGGTCCTCTTCGTCAACGTACCCATCGGCATCCTGATCGCCGTCCTGGCGCCGATGTACATCAACGAGTCCCCGCGCCACCCGGGACGTTTCGACATCGCGGGCGCGCTCACCTCCACGGCCGGCATGGCGTCCCTGGTCTACGGCTTCATCCGCGCGGCGGAGAACGGCTGGCGGGACAGCCTCACGATCGGGTCGTTCGGCGCCGCCGCGGCCCTGTTGCTGGCGTTCGGGATCATCGAGACGCGGGCGCGCGAACCCATCACCCCGCTCAGGATGTTCGCCGACCGCAACCGTTCGGGCACGTATGTGATCATGCTGAGCCTCGCCGCCGCGATGTTCGGCATGTTCTTCTACATCGTGCTCTTCGTGCAGAACGTCCTGGGATACACACCGATCTCGGCCGGTGTGGCCTTCCTCCCGGTGACGGTCGCGATCGCGGTCGGCGCTGGTCTTTCGCAGCGCTTCCTGCCGGTGCTCGGCCCCAAGCCGTTCATGGTCACGGGCTCGTCGCTCGTCGCCCTCGGGCTCGGCTGGCTGACCTTCATCAGCCCCGGCGACTCGTACGCGGGCGGAATCCTCGGCCCGATGCTGCTGTTCGGCTTCGGTATGGGCCTGAACTTCGTGACGCTGACGGTGACCGCCGTCTCCGGTGTCGCCCAGCACGAGGCGGGCGCGGCCTCCGGGCTGCTCAACGTCACGCAGCAGGTGGGTGGTTCGCTCGGTCTCTCCATTCTCACCACGGTCTTCGGATCGGCCGGCCGTGACGAGGCGCGGAAGCAGGTGCCGAAGTTTCTGGCGAACGGGTCGGCCGAGCAGAAGGCGGCGTTCGCCAAGACACACCAGCTGCCCACCCCTTGGGGACATGACGTGCTGGCCCACGGCATCTCGACCGCCTTCGTGCCCGCGGTGGGCATGGCCCTGCTCGCCCTGACCACCGCGGCGCTGGTGATCAGGGTCCGCAAGAGCGACCTGGACGCTCTCGCCGGCACGGCGGAACCAGCCGCCGGCTGAGAACGGAGACAGGTACGGCAGGACAGGCCGCCGACTGCCTGCCACCGGGCGGCGCCGGCCGCCTCTGAGGACGGAGACCAGTACGGCGGGGCAGGCAGCCGGCGGCCTGCCCCGGGCAGGACCGGCGCCGGCTGCCTGCCGCCGGCTGGGGACGGACCCACGGAGGGCCGGGGCGCGGTCCGGGTCGAGGCGACCCGTGGCAACCGCGGTCCGGCCGCCCGGCTCTCCGGCTGCCCAGCTCTCCGCTGCCCGGCCGTCCGGCTCTCCGGCGGCCCGACTGCCCGACTCTCCGGCCGTCCGTGACACGAAACCGGTGGCCTGGAACCGTCACCTGGAACAGCCGACGTCGGAACAAGGCGTTCAGCGGTACTCGGGCACCTCCGTCAACGACTGGCACAGGCTCTCGTTGACGGACGCGGCCGGCGGGTTGTCCCGGAGGACGTCCCGGGCCCGGGCCTCGCCCCAGCTGGTCGCGTACCAGGGTGCGTCGTCGTGGTTCAGGCCGTAGGCGATCGATCTCAGCACGCAGGAACGCATCGGTTCCTTGAGCTTGTCGAGGGCGGGTACGGCGTCGGCCGACAGGTCGCGGGCGTACAGGATGTCGAACTTGCCCGTGTCCTCGTACCGCTGGACGTTCTGCTGGGCGATCAGACTGTCGGGCGACAGCAGCCCGAACGCGAGGACGCCCGCCGCCGCACTGGCCGCGACGGCGCGGGGCAGCCAGCGGGCGCCCCACACGCCGGCCGCCATGATCAGCACGATGACCAGACCGAGCCACAACTCCCCCGCCAGCACCGAGATCCTCAGCCGTGTCAGCCCATAAGCCTCCACATACATGTCCATACGTCGCACAGCGGATGCCACGACAACGAGCGCCAGCGCGCAGAGAGTTCCCAGCACACCCCGCACCAGTTTCCGGTCGCCCGCGCCGTCCCGCGGCGCCCAGCGCAGCGCGAACACCACGACCAGCAGAGTCAGCAGCGTGACGAACAGCAGCTGCCAGAAGCCCTGGCGCGCGTACTCGGCGTACGTCTGACCGGTGTTCTTCAGAACCGCGTCGTAACCGCCGAAGAGGACGACGAGCTGAACGGCGTTGAAGGCCGCGAAGAGCACGGTGAGCACGATCAGCGGGAGCGCCCACTCGACACGGTTGAGCGGACGTCCGGGGCGCACCACGACGCGGTCCAGTCGTACGGGCGCGGCCGCCGTGTGGGCCACGGTCAGCGCCGCGACCATGCCCGACCCCAGAAGGAGCACACGCCAGGGGCCACCGGCGACGGAGGTGTCCGGTACCAGGTCGCCGAGCAGATCGGCGAAGGCCGCGTCGGCTCCTGCGAACAGCGCCCCGAAGACCAGCAGCAGGAGCGCGCTCACCAGGAACGCGCGCAGCCCGACGCCCACACCGCGACGGGCACCGCCGAATCGTTCCCGCAGCCCGCGCCAGCCCCAGGCGACACCGGTGACCACGGAGTTGCCTACACCGATGGGGCCGAGCAGAACCGCGGTCCAGCTGCGGCCGCCGTTCAGCGCGAGTGAGCCGAGCCCGATCGCCGCCACCACAGCGAGGAACGACGGCCAGTCAGCGTCCCGCAGAGCGGGCACGGCCAGCAGACCGATGCCGCCGATGCCCCAGACCAGGCTCCACGCGCGCGGGCGGCGTCCCGCGTCCCGGCCCGCGAAGTACGCCGCGAGCGACGCAGGGATCGCGACGAGCAGGAGGTTCACCGCCAGGCCGCCGTCCAGGAGCAGCATGCTCAGTACTCCGGTCGCGAGCACGGCCCACAGCGTGGGCGTACGCACCGGGGCGGGCCAGGTGGCCCACAGCTCCGCCGACCACAGGTCCGGGGCGGACGCCGGGGATGCCTTGCCGGTCCTTGCCTGAGGCCTGCCGGTCCTTGCGTGAGGCGGTCGGGCGGCCTGCGCACGGGCACCGGGGACGGTCGTGTCCGGCCCCTTCTCCGTGGACGCCGGTACGGCCGCATTCGTGGCGTCCGCCGGCTCCGGTGCCTCCGGAAGCCGGGACTCGACTCCCGGAACCCCCTCGCTCGCCTCGAGGCTCTTCCGCTGCGCCGATGGCCTCTCTGCGGGCTCGGGGGCGGACGGTATGTCGGACAAGGGATCCCCTCCCAGCCGGTCACCGGGCAGCCCGGGCCGCGCCACTGGGGCGGAGGGGCTGTCGTCCGGTGTCTCGTCGGCACACGCCCGCCATGATCAACGGGCGGCGTGGCGCACAGGGTATCCACGGGCAACGCCGCTGACGATGGCGCTACGGGGCTGTAGCAAGCCTGTGACACGGCCCCGGGCCCCTCCGTCGCGCCCTTTGAGGGCTGTCCCGTAATGCCCGGCGGGCGCACGACGACAGCTACGGCTCCCCCAGGCTCTTCGAGCACGGGGTACCCCCACGCCGCGTTGTCGGATCGCCCGAATACGCCCAGTACGAGGACGATCCTCCGCCTTGCGATGCACCGCATCCGACACCGCGCGCTGATCCACCGGGGATTACGGGACAGCCCTCAGGCGTCGCCGGCCCTGCTCCCGGACGTGAGCCCCGGCAGCCATTCCGGCAGCGTCTCCGTGGCTTCCAGCCATGCTCCCGGGGGCGCTCCCGCCTTCCCGGAGGCGACCACGCCGCCGACGATGGAGCAGGTCGTGTCCACGTCGCCGCCGACCTGGGCGGTGGCCCAGAAGCCCTCTTCGTAGTCGCCCAGCGCGCGGGCGGCGGACCAGAGGGCGAAGGGCACGGTGTCGTGGGCAGACGTACGCCGTCCGCAGCCCAGTACGGCGGCCACGGTCGTGGCGTCCCCGTAGTCGAGCATGTCCCGGGCGCGCCTCAGCCCGGCCCCCACGGCGCTGCGCGGTACGAGCGCGATGACGCCGTCGAGCAGGGCCTCGGCGCTCGGCGGGCCCGCCGGGTCGGCGGCCAGGGCGGCGGCCGCGGCGACGGCCATGGCGCCGACCACGGCCTCACGGTGCTGGTGCGTCGGATAGGCGGAGATCTCCGCCTGGTGCGTGGCCTGCTCCGGGTCGTCCGCGTACCAGGCACCCAGGGGGGCGATCCGCATCGCGGCTCCGTTGCCCCAGGAGCCCTGTCCCTTGAAGAGGGCCGACGCGAGCTCGCGCCAGTCACCGCCCTCCCGGACCAGGCGCAGCAGCCGGTTGACCGCGGGTCCGTAGCCCCGGTCGAAGTCGTGGTGGTGGGCGAAGGAGTGGGCCAGTGCGTCCTGGTCGATGCGCTGGTGCGTGGCCAGGACCGCGACGACGGAGCAGGCCATCTCGGTGTCGTCGGTCCACTGCCAGGCGCGGGGCGGCAGCTCTCGGCGCTTGAGCAGCGGGTAGTTCGCGGGCACGAAGAACTGCGAGCCCAGCGCGTCTCCCACCGCGAGTCCGCGCAGGCTGGCGAGGGCGCGCTCGAAGCGCCCGTCGGGTGAGAAGTCAGCGATCATCGCCCTGCCACTCTATCCGGTGGCTCCGTACGATTCCGGTTCGCGCCACTGCTCGAAGGGACGGTCGAGGGTGTACCGGCCGTCCTCCCCCAGAACGAGCATCCTCACCTCCGCGTTCCCCGGGTTGGAGAGCGACTCGAACTCGGCGACCGTCCAGTGGAACCAGCGCATGCAGAACAGCCGCATGGCCAGGCCATGGGTCACCAGGAGCACGTTCGGCGGGTGGTCGGGGGCCTCGAAGCTCCGGTACAGGCTCTCCAGGAAGCCGCCGACCCGGTCGTACACGTCGGCGCCGGACTCGCCCTGCGCGAACCGGTAGAAGAAGTGCCCGTACGCGTCGCGATAGGCCTTCTGGAGACGTACGTCGTCACGGTCCTGCCAGTTGCCCCAGTCCTGCTCGCGCAGTCGCGGTTCCTCGCGCACCCGGACGAGACCGGGGTCGAGGTGGAAGGCGCGGAATGTCTCGTGGGTACGGCGATAGGGAGAGACGTAAACGCTTACGCGCTCGCTGCCGAAGAGCTCGCGCAGCCGTTTGCCGGTGTCCTCCGCCTGCTGCCACCCCGTTTCCGTGAGCGCCAGAGCGTGGTCGGGCTCGCGTTCATACACGGTGTCATCGGCATTGCCCACCGACTCGCCGTGCCGGACAAGGACGATGCGCCGTGGTCGTGCCATGCCAAGACCCTAGATCGTGTCGGGCCTGTTCGAGTGGTCGTACGGGTCTCATAAGGCGCAGGTCACACCATCCCCCGCACATCAGTTCGCCTCATGCCGCCCGACGAGGGGTTGCCGTCAGACGATGCCGTCAGACGATCCAGCCCGGTTCCAGCTGCACCACGTCCCCCGCGAGGGCGACTATGTCGGCCTCGAGCTGGGCGCGCAGCGCCAGTCTCTCCAGCCGCTCGGCACGGTATTTTCCGTGCTCGGCGGACGACTGCCACATCGACAGGACCAGGAACTCGCTGCCGGGCGCCTCGCCGAACATGCCCCGGATCATCCCTGGCGAACCGGCCATGGCGGGGTTCCAGACCTTCTCCTGCATGAGCGCGAAGTGCTCCGCGCGCTCCTCGTGGACACGGCAGTGCGCGACCCGGACCGTGTCGGAGTCCGTGAAGCGCGGCTCGAAGCCCGTCTTCACGTCGAAGCGATAGTCGAACAGCTTGACCTGGGAGTCCTTGAAGGTGCCCGACTGCGAGGCGGCGAGGCGATCATGGGACCGGGCCATGAAGGAGTCGTAGAAGGCGCGGCTTTCCCAGAACGAGAAGATGTGCGCGACACCGGACCGCCCCACACTCCAGCCTCCCCCCTGTCCCCGGAATCCCGGCTCCCCCAGAAGCCCCGCCCACCTTCGCTGCCCCCGTTCGAAACCGCGGCGGTCCACCACGGTGCAGCGAATCCACTTGACCAGCACCGCGCCATCGTAAGGCCCCGGAACGTGGCGCCGGTCACGCTCCGGCGGAGTGGATGCGGGCGCACGCCCCGGCGCGCATGGCACGATGGACAACCGGCCCTACTCTCAGGGGAGTTGGTCCGGTGACTGCTGAGGAACGGGGAGGGGACTTCCGGTGAACGGTCTCAACAAGGGGATCCGCAAGGCCGAGTTGGCCATCAAATGGGATCCCAGTCCCGTGGGTGAGCCCGCGACCGATCTCGACATCGTCGCGGCGACGTATCTGGCGTCCGCGCCGCAGGGGAATCCTGACTATGTGGTGTATTTCGGCAGCCGTTCGCCGGACGGCACCATCTATCTGAACCGCGACAGCAAGGACGGCAAGGGCTTCGGCTGGGACGAGGTCATGACGCTGGAGCTCGACCGCCTGGACAGCCGTTACACGCGCGTGGTCGTCGGTGTCCTCATCCAGCAGCGCACCGAGGCGCGGACGTTCGTCGGCGTCCTCAACCCCG
Source organism: Streptomyces sp. NPDC005281 (assembly GCF_040607495.1). NCBI lineage: Bacteria > Bacillati > Actinomycetota > Actinomycetes > Kitasatosporales > Streptomycetaceae > Streptomyces > Streptomyces sp. NPDC005281. The sequence continues at coordinate 211,822 of NZ_JBEXGX010000008.1, forward strand.
GCTTCCGCCTGCGCGAGGGCTACACCGTCCTGACCCAGGGCGACTTCGGCGACGTCCTGGGCTCGACGGCCGCGACCATCGGGGAGTTCGTGCGCGACCACTCCGGGGAGTGGACGTTCCACGCGGGCATCCACGGCTTCGACACCGACCCGGCGACCTTCGCCAGGGTCATGGGCAGCCCTCAGGAGGCGTGAGGCGCCGCCCGGCGCCCTCCTGTCCGTGCTGTGCGGGCCTTCCCGGGCTCGCCCCGCGGCGGGCGCTCAGCCGCTCTTCCAGCCCGGGACCGTCGGCAGCACCAGCTCGGCGACGCGGAACAGCGCCGCGTCGTCGGGTGCCACGTCGTCCTGACGCCAGACGGCGATCTCGAACGAACCGCCGCCCCCCTTCGCGTCCTTGGCGACCAGCAGGCTGCGGGCGATGCCGCCGGGGCCGCTCTCGGCCTTGCCGGAGCCGAAGGTGAGGGCGATCGTCCGGTCCGAGTACAGGACCGCCGGGTGACCCAGGATCTGCCTCGGCTCGGCCTTCGGCAGCAGATCGAGGCCCTGGGTGACCGAAAGCCGGTCGTCCGAGGCCGACAGCTTCACCGAGTAGGTCTTCAGCGTGACGTTCGCTTCAGGGCTGGCGATCCTGGTGCCACCGTCGAGGGTGATCCAGCTGTCGTTGCCGTCGGCCGTCCGCGCGTGCTCGTCGGGCGTCCCGAGGAGGGCCGCCAGGTCCGGGCGGTTCAGTGCCTGGCACAGCTGCGCTCCGGAGACGTGCTTCGCCGGCGGGGCGCTGTGCCCGTCGGAGCAGGTGGCCGGTTCATCGGTGCCGCCGTTGTTCGGAAGGACCCGCGAAAGCCCCCATATGCCCCCCGTGACGCCCGCGACCAGCGCCACCGCCGCGAAGGCCTGAACCCCCGCGTTCAGGCCTCTCTTCGATCCGGCCACCTTGTCGGCCATGTCCCCCGCCCTCCCCCGCGCGCGCTCCGTGCGCGCGCAGGGAGACTAGCCGTTGATCGTTTCGCGGGAAAGGCGAATTCCACCGGGCTTCTGGCCGTCGCGTCACCGCACAGGACACCCGTCGCGTCACCGCACAGGACACCCGTCGTGTCACCGCATACGACACCCGGAGCCGGCGCATGCGACGAGCCCGCCTCCGAGCACGGCGGCACCTGGCCGGCCCACGCCGGGGGCGGTGGAGCCGACTGCCCGCTCCACCGCCCTGATCAGCTGTTCACGCCCGAAAGGCGCTCGGTGTCAGCCGCGACCGCTCGCCGAATCGGCGCCCGGTCAGCTGCAACCGCTCGTCGAACCGCAGCCCTCGCAGATGTAGCAGGACCCGGCCCGCTGCATCTTCGTACCGCAGGAGAAGCAGAGCGGGGCGTCGGCCTGGATGCCCAGCTGCATCTCCACCAGCTCGGCGCTGGTGCGGACCTGCTTCGGCGCGGGCTCGGCCGCGACGGGCTCGACCTTGGGGACCGCGACGGGCTTCAACTCCTGCGCGATGGGCGCGGACTGGGCCAGGCCCTCGACGTCGAGCTCGTCCTCGGAGGGCTCGTACGAGCCCGTCTCCAGGTGACGCTGGCGCTCCTCGGCGGAGTGGATGCCGAGGGCGGAACGCGTCTCGAAGGGCAGGAAGTCCAGCGCCAGGCGGCGGAAGATGTAGTCGACGATCGACTGCGCCATCCGCACGTCCGGGTCGTCCGTCATGCCGGCCGGCTCGAAGCGCATGTTGGTGAACTTCGAGACGTACGTCTCCAGCGGCACGCCGTACTGGAGGCCGACCGAGACGGCGATCGAGAAGGCGTCCATCATGCCCGCGAGGGTGGAGCCCTGCTTCGACATCTTCAGGAAGACCTCGCCGAGACCGTCGTCCGGGTAGGAGTTGGCGGTCATGTAACCCTCGGCGCCGCCCACCGTGAAGGAGGTGGTGATGCCGGGACGGCCCTTGGGCAGACGCTTGCGGACCGGGCGGTACTCGACGACCTTCTCGACCGCGCTACGGATGGTGTCCTCGGCCTTCGCCGTCACCGCGGCCTTCTCCTTCTCCTTGGTCTTGGCGGAGAGGGGCTGGCCGACCTTGCAGTTGTCGCGGTAGATCGCGAGCGCCTTGACGCCCATCTTCCACGCCTCGAAGTAGACCTCTTCGACGTCCTCGACGGTCGCCGTCTCCGGCAGGTTGACCGTCTTGGAGAGCGCGCCGGAGATCCACGGCTGGATCGCGGCCATCATGCGGACGTGGCCCATCGCGGAGATGGAGCGCTCGCCCATGGCGCAGTCGAAGACCTCGTAGTGCTCGGGCTTGAGGCCGGGGGCGTCGACGACATTGCCGTTCTCGGCGATGTGGGCGACGACCGCCTCGATCTGCTCCTCCTGGTAACCCAGGCGGCGCAGGGCCTGCGGCACGGTGCCGTTGACGATCTGCATCGAGCCGCCGCCGACCAGCTTCTTGAACTTGACCAGGGCGAGGTCGGGCTCGAGGCCGGTGGTGTCGCAGGACATCGCCAGACCGATGGTGCCGGTCGGGGCGATGACGGAGGCCTGCGCGTTGCGGAAGCCGTTCTTCTCGCCGAGGCGGACCACGTCCTGCCAGGCCTCCGTGGCGGCGGCCCAGATGGGGGAGTCCAGGTCGTCCATACGGACGGCCGTGGTGTTGGCGTCGGCGTGCTGCTTCATGACGCGCTGGTGGGGCTGTGCGTTGCGGGCGTAGCCGTCGTACGGGCCGACGACCGCGGCGAGCTCGGCGGAACGCTTGTACGACCTACCGGTCATCAGAGAGGAGATGGCGCCGGCGAGGGCGCGACCGCCGTCGGAGTCGTACGCGTGGCCGGTCGCCATCAGCAGGGCGCCGAGGTTGGCGTAGCCGATGCCGAGCTGACGGAAGGCGCGGGTGTTGTCGCCGATCTTCTCGGTGGGGAAGTCGGCGAAGCAGATGGAGATGTCCATCGCGGTGATGACCAGCTCGACGACCTGGGCGAAGCGCTCGACGTCGAAGGACTGGTGGCCCTTGCCGTCGTCCTTGAGGAACTTCATCAGGTTCAGCGAGGCGAGGTTGCAGGACGTGTTGTCCAGGTGCATGTACTCGCTGCACGGGTTCGATCCGTTGATACGACCGGACTCCGGGCACGTGTGCCACTGGTTGATCGTGTCGTCGTACTGGATACCCGGGTCGGCGCAGGCCCAGGCGGCCTCGGCCATCTTGCGGAAGAGCGACTTGGCGTCGACCTTCTCGATGACCTCTCCGGTCATGCGCGAGGTGAGGCCGAACGTGCCACCCTCCTCGACCGCCTTCATGAAGGTGTCGTTCACGCGGACCGAGTTGTTGGCGTTCTGGTACTGGACGGACGTGATGTCGTCGCCGCCCAGGTCCATGTCGAAGCCCGCGTCACGCAGGGCGCGGATCTTCTCCTCCTCCTTGACCTTGGTCTCGATGAAGTCCTCGATGTCGGGGTGGTCGACGTCCAGGATGACCATCTTGGCCGCGCGGCGGGTGGCGCCGCCCGACTTGATGGTTCCTGCCGAGGCGTCGGCACCGCGCATGAAGGAGACGGGACCCGAGGCGTTGCCGCCCGAGGAGAGGAGCTCCTTGGAGGAGCGGATGCGGGAGAGGTTCAGGCCGGCGCCTGAGCCGCCCTTGAAGATCATGCCCTCTTCCTTGTACCAGTCGAGGATCGAATCCATGGAGTCGTCGACGGACAGGATGAAGCAGGCGGAGACCTGCTGGGGCTGGGGGGTACCGACGTTGAACCAGACAGGGCTGTTGAAGCTGAAGATCTGGTGCAGGAGGGCGTACGCCAGCTCATGCTCGAAGATCTCGGCGTCGGCGGGCGACGAGAAGTACTTGAAGTCCTCGCCGGCCTTCCGGTACGTCTTCACGATGCGGTCGATGAGCTGCTTGAGGCTCACCTCGCGCTGCGGGGTGCCGACGGCACCGCGGAAGTACTTGCTGGTGACGATGTTGACCGCGTTCACCGACCAGAAGCCGGGGAACTCGACGCCACGCTGCTCGAAGTTGATCGAGCCGTCGCGCCAGTTGGTCATGACGACGTCACGGCGCTCCCACTCCACCTCGTCGTACGGGTGCACGCCGGGGGTGGTGTGAATGCGCTCGATGCGCAGTCCCTTGCTGGCCTTGGCTCCGCTCTTCGCGCGGGAACCTCGTGCCGGACCGCTCGCCGTCTCTGTCATGCCGCCTCCCAGTTACAGGCTAAAACGCGCTGAAGTGCCGCGAACTTCCCGTGGCACCGTCTGTGTCTGATGCCGCGCACGCCGTTGGTACGGCCGTGCGCTGCAAGTCTGTGGTCGCCGCCCGCGGGCGGGCCCGGACGCCCCGGAGGGTCCGGTCCGCGGTCAGTCGGCGACGGCGGCCGGCACGGGAACCTCCGCGGTTCCGCCGGACCTGTGATCGCTCTCCTGGCGCACCGCGTCCGGGACGTCGTCGTCCGCGGCGGGGCGCTGATTCACCTGCCTGAGTTCCGCGATGGCGGCTTCGAAGTCGTCGAGCGAGTCGAAGGCCCGGTACACGGACGCGAACCTCATGTACGCCACGAGGTCGAGTTCCTGCAAGGGTCCGAGTATGGCCAGCCCCACGTCGTGGGTGGTCAGCTCGGCGCTTCCGGTGGCTCGCACCGCCTCTTCGACCCGCTGGCCGAGCTGCGCGAGCGCGTCCTCGGTGACGGGCCGCCCCTGGCACGCCTTGCGCACGCCGTTGATGACCTTGATGCGGCTGAAGGGCTCGGTCACACCGGAGCGCTTCACCACCATCAGCGAGCACGTCTCCACGGTCGTGAAACGACGGGAGCAATCTGGGCACTGGCGGCGCCTGCGGATCGACGTGCCGTCGTCGGTCGTACGACTGTCGACGACGCGGCTGTCCGGGTGCCTGCAGAAGGGGCAGTGCATGGCTCCAACCCTCCTTCACAGCACGACTCAGAAACCTCGCGGGACCTCACGGGCCCCTCGAAGCAGCCTCAAGCATAGGCGATGCCCGACGGTCCGGAGACCCGGGGGACCACAACTTCTGGGATGCCTCCGCAATCCAACCACTAGATGTGGGGATCGACTCATGAATTCGCCCACGACGCGCGTGTCGTACACGTAAGGGCACGGGCCGCACAGGCATACCCATCCCGGACACGCGGGGATAGCGTGGTCGACGCACGGAAGGGAGCCGCTTCCCGGCCGGCCGGCCATCGGATGGCAGACTGGGCGGCGGCCCAGGTCAGCCCGTACGGCCACCGCCTTCAGCGGTGAAGGGCACAGCGACAGCCCCTTTCGCCCGCGAGGACCGCCACCAGCCATACACCCGGACACATGCTCACGTCAGGCAATTGGCGGTTTTTCACTCGAACGTGTGTTTGGCGCAACCTTTCGAAAGCAACTACCGTTGTCCAGCAGGGAGACCATCGAGAGGGGCCGACGTGACCACCACCGCAGACAGCGCCACCATCACCGCCCAGGACCGCTCCCAGGGCCGACTCGAGCCGGTGCATGTGATGAACGAAGCCGCGAATCATGAGGGGCCAAAGCGCTCCCTGCCTGGCCGACCTCCAGGCATCCGGGCCGACAGCTCGGGACTCACGGACCGGCAGCGCCGGGTGATCGAGGTGATCCGGGACTCCGTGCAGCGGCGCGGCTACCCGCCGTCGATGAGGGAGATCGGACAGGCCGTGGGCCTCTCCAGCACCTCCTCCGTCGCACATCAGCTGATGGCACTGGAGCGCAAGGGCTTCCTGCGGCGGGACCCGCACCGCCCGCGCGCGTACGAGGTGCGGGGTTCCGACCAGTCCTCGGTCCAGCCGACGGACACGGCGGGCAAACCGGCCGCGTCCTACGTGCCGCTCGTCGGCCGTATCGCCGCCGGTGGCCCGATCCTCGCCGAGGAGTCGGTCGAGGACGTGTTCCCTCTCCCCCGCCAGCTGGTCGGCGACGGAGAGCTGTTCGTCCTGAAGGTCGTGGGTGACTCGATGATCGAGGCCGCCATCTGCGACGGGGACTGGGTGACGGTCCGCCGCCAGCCGGTCGCCGAGAACGGTGACATCGTCGCCGCGATGCTGGACGGCGAGGCCACGGTGAAGCGCTTCAAGCGCGAGGACGGGCATGTGTGGCTGCTGCCGCACAACTCGGCGTACCAGCCGATCCCCGGTGACGAGGCGACCATCCTCGGAAAGGTCGTCGCCGTACTGCGCCGGGTGTGACACCGCGACGGGCGGTTCGCCGCCTCCGCCCCTGACCGGGCCCCGGAACCAACTGCGCCGGTTCCGGGGTCCTGTGCGTTCACTGGCCCCTGGCCCTGACCGGCCGTCCGACCGCGGGGTCCTGGACGTCGGGCCGCCGCCGCGTCACGGGCCCGGGAGGCTGCCGTCCTCCGGACGTGACGGGCGCGCGCTCCGGAACTTCTCCCGCCCGGTGAAGCCACAGAGGTCTTGGCACTGGGGCCGGCCACACCCAGCGAGGCACACACGTCTGGACCCCGGGGCCCAGCACGCCCTGCGACGCCGCCGACGTCCGGTGAAGCGGCCCACGTCTTGGCCCTGGGAGCCCGCACGCCCGGCAGGGCCCCACACGCCTTGCCTCTGAGGCCAGGACGTCTCATGGGCCTCAGGTGCATGTGCAGGGTCTGGGACGCGCTACTCGTCCCCCGGGGCCGTCTCCTCCTGCTCCGACTCGGCGACCTCGTCGGCCCCGCCGTCGGACCTGTCCGTCTCGTTCGCCTTGTCGGCTGCCTGTTCGGCCGTCCGGGCCTTCTCGTCGATCGCCGCGAGGGATCTGCGGACCTGGCCCGGGTCCGTGGTGTACCAGAAGTCGGGCAGCGAGGCCTTCAGATAGCTGCCGTAGCGGGCCGTGGCCAGACGCTGGTCCAGCACGGCCACCACACCCCGGTCCCCCGTGGCCCGCACGAGACGGCCGGCACCCTGGGCCATGAGGAGTGCGGCGTGCGTGGCGGCAACGGCCATGAAGCCGTTCCCCCCCTTCTCCTCGACCGCCTTCTGGCGTGCGCTCATCAGCGGGTCGTCGGGGCGGGGGAAGGGGATCTTGTCCATGACGACCAGCTGACAGCTGGAGCCCGGCACGTCAACGCCCTGCCAGAGCGAGAGAGTGCCGAACAGACAGGTCTTCGGGTCGGCCGCGAAGTTCTTGATCAGCTCGCCGAGCGTCTCCTCGCCCTGGAGCAGGATCGGATACTCGGGGATGCGGGTCCGCAGTTCCTCCGCCGCGAGCTGGGCCGCGCGCATCGAGGAGAACAGACCGAGCGTGCGGCCGCCGGCGGCCTGGATCAGCTCGGTGAGCTCGTCCAGCATGTCCCCCCGGTCGGCGTCCCGCGCGGGGCGCGACAGATGCCGGGCGACGTACAGGATGCCCTGCCGGGGGTAGTCGAAGGGCGAGCCGACGTCGACACCCTTCCACTGGGGGAGGTCATCGCCCTCGGTGCCTTCCGGGGCGAGCCCCATCGACGCTCCCACGCCGTTGAAGTCGCCGCCGAGCTTTAGGGTCGCGGACGTCAGGACGACCGACCGGTCGGCGAAGAGCTTCTCCCTGAGGAGCCCGGACACGTTCATCGGAGCGACCCTGAGCGAGGCTCCGAAGCGGTCGTGACGCTCGTACCAGACGACGTCCCATTCGGAGCCGTTGGCGATCCGCTCCGCCACGGCGTGCACGGCCTCGACGGACGCCAGTGCCTGCTTGCGTACGGCGTCCTCGTCCTGGACGGACTTGTCACGGGTCGAGCCGATGGCGGTGATCACCGTGCGGGCGGCGTCACGCAGCGCCATCAGCGCGTACCCGAGGTCCTCCGGGATCTCCTCCAGCCGACCCGGCAGAGCAAGCTCCATCAGGCGCTCGAAGCCCTCGGCGGCCGTCTGGAGCTGATCGGCGGCCTTTTCGTTGGCGAGCTTCGCGGCACGGCGCACAGCACGGTTGACCTGCCCCGGCGTGAGCTCGCCGGTCGCGACGCCGGTGACCCTGGAGACCAGTTCGTGGGCCTCGTCGACGATCAGCACCTCGTGCTGCGGCAGGACCGGCGCGCCCTCGATGGCGTCGATCGCGAGCAGCGCGTGATTGGTGACGACGACCTCGGCGAGCTTGGCACGCTCGCGGGCCATCTCGGCGAAGCACTCCGCTCCGTAGGCGCACTTGGTGGCGCCGAGGCACTCCCGGGAGGACACGGACACCTGACCCCAGGCCCGGTCGGAGACACCGGGTGTGAGGGCGTCGCGGTCTCCGGTCTCGGTCTCGTCCGACCAGTCGCGCAGCCGCATCAGGTCCTGTCCCAGCTTGCTGGTGGGCGCGGCCGCCTCGAACGGGTCGAAGAGTCCCTCTTCCTCGTCCTGCGGCACCCCCTCGTGCAGGCGGTGCAGGCACAGGTAGTTCGACCGGCCCTTCAGCATCGCGAACTCGGGGCGGCGGCGCAGCAGCGGATGCAGCGCGTCGACGGTGCGCGGCAGGTCCCGCTCCACGAGCTGGCGCTGGAGCGCCAGGGTGGCGGTCGCCACGACCACCCGCTCACCGTGCGCGAGCGCGGGCACCAGGTAGCCGAGCGACTTTCCGGTGCCGGTGCCCGCCTGGATCAGCAGGTGGGAGCTGTCGTCGATGGCGGCGGCGACGGATTCGGCCATCGTCACCTGGCCGGGGCGCTCCGTACCGCCGACAGCGGTGACGGCAGCATGCAGGAGTTCGGGGAGGGAGGGCTTTGTCATAGCGCTGCCAGCCTACGGGTCGCCACTGACAACCGAGTGATCAAGCCCGGAACCGACGACGTGATCAAGCGGGGTCCGGGCCCGGCCGCGGGGTCCTGGTGCGGCTCGGACGGACCGTGGGAGGCGGGCCTCTCCCGGGCGTCCGGGACGGCGGAGGGATGGGGCACGGAGACGACTCCTCGGCGGGGAACCGGATCGGGACGGGCGGCCGGTGGACCGGGAACGGCCGCTCTACAGCAGATCGCGCAGGGCCCGGTCCCGGATCATGAGCGCGGCCCGCTTGCCGGGCAGATCGACCTCGGCGGAGAACCGGAAGCCTCCGCTCAGAAACGCGGACACGGAGGGGGTGTTGCGGAGGTCGGGTTCGGCGACGACACGGGCGCACGCGGGACGCTTGTCGAGTACGAGGTCGGCGACGGCTCTGAGCAGAGTGGAGCCGAGGCCTCGCCCGCGGTCGGCGACCCCGCCGATGAGGAGGTGGATCCCCGTGTCGTGGGGTCGGGCGGGATAGTGGCGCGCCAGGGAATCGAGATCCGCGCGGTAGATCTCCCAGTAGCTCATCGGAATGCCGTCCAGCACTCCGAGACACGGGACGCTGCGTCCGTCGCCGTCGAACTGCCGGCGCAGATGTTCCTCGACCACGGCCTCGGGTCCCGCCAGTTCCCAGAACTCCGCGACGGCGGGGTCGTTCATCCAGCGGTGGAGGAGAGCGAGGTCGCGGCCCGCCCGCACCGGGACGAGGTGGAGGACGCCAGCCGGTGTCCTGGCCGGCCCCCAGCCGCCGACGCGGTCGAGCAGATCGTCGTCGTCCGGGCTCCCGTCCGGGACGCCGTGCGCAAATCTGCCGGGGGTCGCGTCCGGGGCCCCCTCCTCGGCCCCGTCCCCCGACCCGGTACCCCCGGCGCCCCCGGCGAACAGTGCGATCAGTTCGTCGGAAAGGCGCAGCTCGAGCGTGTCCTCGCAGTCCGTGCCGGTGCCGGGGTCGAAGCCGGTGCCCGCGCGGGGCCCTGATCCTCGGTCGGCTCGGGTGGCGCGGGCGGTGCCGGCGTCGGTGCTCTCATCGGTGGGAGACACGACGACGCTCCTCTCGGGAGACGGGATGGGTCATGTTCCTCAGGAATGGAGGGGGTTGGAGATGGTGACGTAGACGGACTGGGTGTCGACGGGACCGACGAGTTCGTCGAGGCCGTGCAGCCGGGTGAGCAGGTTGGCCTTGCAGCGCAGGACGGGTGAGTCGAGCAGCAGGGCGGGCAGCGGGGTGCGCAGCCGGGCCGGACCGGTGGCCACGCCGCCCAGGAAACGCCGGAACGCTGCCAGCAACAGGCTCTCGTCGGCGAGCCGTTGGGAGCCGAACGCCCCGATGAGGCCGAACACGTTGTTGATGGCGAGGTAGTAGGCGAAGCGTTCGTCGGTGACCTCGTCGGAGACGAACGTGTCGCTCTGCGCACCGATGCCGGGCAGTCGGCGATCGAGTTCCGCACGCCGGGACTCGCGGAAGTAGTAGCCCTGGTTGTCGCGGTAGCGCCCGCCCGTAGGCCACCCGTCCGCGTCCAGCAGGAGCAGGGTGTTCTGCTGGTGCGCCTCCAGCGCGATGCCCGCCTCGCTGTCCAGCCAGAGCACGGGGCGTACGACCTGTTCGAGATACCGCAGGAACCACTCGGTCGCGACGGCGCCGCGCGGGCGGCCGGTCCGGTCCGCGAGACCGGTGACGATCTCGCTGAGCCGGGAGCGCATCAAGGGGCCGCGGCCGGCCGGGGTGTGCGTACCCGGCCGGGCGTACGGCCGGGGTGAGACCAGCCCGGCGACGCAGCCGACGTCGTGCGCCGGCCCGAACGGGTTGTGGCGGATCATCACGTCGAGCCCGGGGACCGGGGCGCCGTCCTGGCCGTCGACGGCGAGCCAGGACGGATCGCGGACGATGTCGAAGCCGGGGTGCACGGACTGCCACTGCGCGAACAGGCCGCCGCGCAGCAGGCGGTGGACCTCCGCGCCGCGGTGGAGTTCCTTGCGGAGGTTCTCCCGGCGGGAGTTGGTGATGCGCAGCCCCAGTGACAGCTTCAGCATCGCGGGGGCGCCGGTGCGGTAGACGGTGCGGACGGACGAGGTGGGATGCCATGGGGCGCCCTGCGGACCGAGGTTGTGGAGCAGTCCGGCATCCAGCAGGGCCGCGGTCTCAGGACGGTACCGGACCTCGCGCATCTGCCACGGGTGCAGGGGCAGTACGGCGGCACAGCCGGCCGGGAGCGAGACGCCGGGCCCCGCCAGCCGCAGGGTCAGCTGCTCGGCCGGCACGGGGCGGCCGCGCTCCGTCCAGGCCGAGTCGGAGGCCAGTACCGAGGGGGCGACCGCCATCCAGTGCAGGCGGAAGGAGCCGCGCAGCTCGGGTGAGTAGAGCCTGCTCTCCGCGTCGGAGAGGCCGTCGCGCCCCTTCGGGGTCGGGTGCAGGGGATGGCCGAGGAGGAGCGCCTGTTCCGCGGCGAGGAAGCGGTCGGCCGGGTCGGCGGGGTGCTCCCTGCGGTCCCTGATGAACACCGCGGTGCGCCGGACCGAGTCGGCGACGCGGCCCACGAGATCGGTGCCTTCACCAGCCGGGCTGTCCGGGCCGGCAGGGCTCTGCCGGCTGTCCGGGGGTGGGGCGTCGGCCCCGGGGGCCGTCTGCCGTGCGAGCAGGGCCGCCACTGTCACCGCGTCGACGGCAGGTGCCTGTTCGGGAGCGCCGGCGAGGAGGGGAAGCCCGAAGCGGTGCCACCCGGAGCGGGACCAGTGGTGGACGGGAACGAGCAGGGTCGCGCCGCTGGCGGGCAGCGCGATACGCAGCGTGCCGTCGTGGGGGGCGGCCAGGTTGTTCTCCCGTACCCAGCAGCGCAGCAGGTTCTCGACCGCCGCCGCCTGCGCCGCCGTCCGGATGTCGGCGTGGTCCAGCGGATCGGGCGCAGCCGCCCCGTCCGACCCGTTCGGCACAGCCGACCCGTCCGACAGAACCGACCCGTCCGCCATATCCAGCAGAGCCGACCTGTCCGGCACAGCCGAACCGTCCGGCGCATCCGACCGGTCCGCCACATCCAGCAGAGCCGCCCCGTCCGACACAGCCGAACCGTCCGGCACATCCAGCCGACCCGGCAGATCCGGTGCATCCCGCCGACCCGGCAGGTCCAGCAGTTCGACGGCGGCCCCGCCCGGCCGTTCGGGCGCCCACTCCGGCGCCTTCTGCCGGGGAACGGACTCCGGTCCGGGCAGTTGCGGGGCCGGTGTGCCGTCGGCCGCTCGCTCGTACGGGGTGGGAGGGCTGTCGGGTGCGGGGGTGGCGTTCACGAGTGGTTCCTTGCGGGTCGTTCGGGCTCGTGCGCGACGAGACCGGGCCGGAGCCGGGGTGCGTCGCACTCCTGGCGTTCCTGGCCGGCTGCCGGGGAGCGGAAGCGGGGAGGGGTGGTGGGCCGGGCGGGACGGCGGCCGGCCGTCACGGAGGACCGTCGGCGCTTCCTGCCGCATCCCTCCCGGGGTGCCGGTCCCCGGGAGTCGCCGAGCTGACCGCGATCACGGCGTCCGCGAGCCGGTCGAGCACGGCGGACGCCTGTTCGTCGCTGATCGTCAGCGGAGGAAGGAGCCGTACGACGCTCGACCGGCGGCCCCCGAGTTCCACGATCAGGCCGCGCCGCAGGCACTCCCGCTGTACGGCGGCGGCGAGTTCGGGAGAGGCGGGGAGGGGGCCGTCGGGGGCGTGATGCGGCTGCCCTTCGGGGTCCACGAGTTCGAGGCCGATCATCAGGCCGCGGCCGCGTACGTCGCCGACACAGGGGAACTCCGCGGCGAGCGAGCGCAGTCGTTCCAGCATGCGGGCGCCGACCGTCGCCGCGCGTTCGGCTAGGCCGTTCTCGCGGACGTACGCCAGGGTGGCGGTGCCGGCGGCCATGGCCAGTTGGTTGCCGCGGAAGGTGCCGGCGTGGGCGCCGGGCTCCCAGACGTCGAGGTCGTCGCGGTAGACGATGACGGCCAGCGGCAGGCTGCCGCCGATGGCCTTGGACAGCACCATCACATCCGGGGTGATCCCGCTGTGTTCCACCGCCCAGAACGTGCCGGTGCGGCCCACGCCCGTCTGGACCTCGTCCACGATCAGCGGGATGGACCGGTCCTGCGTGATCTCGCGCATCCGCCGTGTCCAGGTGTCAGGCGCCGGAATGACCCCGCCCTCGCCCTGGACGGGTTCGAGGATCATCCCGGCGGGGAGCGGAACGCCCGACTTGGTGTCGTCGAGGAGGGACTCCGTCCAGCGCGCGGCGAGTTCGGCGCCGCGGTCGCCGCCGATGCCGAACGGGCAACGGTAGTCCTGCGGATAGGGCAGGCGCGCGACGCGTACGTCGGTCGCGCCGCCGGACGCTTCGAGCGCGCCCGCGGTCATCCCGTGGTAGGCGCCGGTGAACGCGAGCATGCCGGTGCGGCCGGTGGCCGTGCGCACCAGTTTGAACGCGGCCTCCACGGCGTCCGTCCCGGCCGGTCCGCAGAACTGGACCCGGGCGCGCTCGGCGAACCTCGGCGGAAGCGTGCGGAACAGCTCGGTGGTGAAGGCATCCTTGACCGGTGTCGCGAGATCCAGGACGTGCAGGGGTGCCCCCGAGTCGAGGACCTTCCTGACCGCCTCGAGGACGACGGGATGGTTGTGCCCGAGGGCCAGGGTCCCGGCTCCGGAGAGACAGTCGAGATAACGGCGCCCGTCGGCACCCTCGATCGTCAGCCCGCGGGCTCGTACCGGAACGATCGGAAGGGCGCGCGCGTAGGTGCGTGCCGCCGATTCGCGCGCCGACTGGCGCCGCAGAATGCCCTCGTGCGCCGCGCGCGCCCGCTCGGCCGCTCCGGCGCCGGTGTCCCGCGCTCCTTCGGATTCCCCTGGCGCCCCCACCGGCACCATCGCTGACTCGGTCACGGCCACGACTTCAGGTCCTCCCGCTGTTCAGAGGCGAGTTGGCAGGAAGGTCCGGACGCAGACGGCAGGCCCCCCGTACGTACCAACGACGCCGGTGGCGTTGAGAAGCGGGTGAGTCCGGGGTTCCTTACCCGTTCTTTGCCGGGGAGGACCGGTGTGGCCACTTCGATGACTGTCCGTCAGAAACCCGAGGACGGCGCGGGCACGCCCTCGTAGCTGAACCGTTGCCGTTCCGTCGGGCGTCCCTCATGACGACCGCATAGTCTGTGTTGCCGTTCGGCCGCGCCGGACGAACCGCTCAGGCGCCCGCAGACACACCGCACAGTTCCCATACGTCCAGGGGGAGTTACACCATGCGATCCATACGCCCGCCCTTCGCCGCCCGTCGAGGCAGGAGCGCGCGCCGCAGAACGTCCCCCGCCCTGGCCGCCGTCGGCCTCGTCGCGGCCCTGACGCTGACGGCCACCGCCTGCGGCTCGGGCAGCGACACGGCGAGCGGTGAGCCGACCGCGACCGCGACCCAGAGCGGCGACGGAAAGATCCAGATCCCGGACGACATCAAGAACAAGCTCAAAGAGCACGGCATCGACATCGACAAGTGGAAGGGCGGCGCCTGGAAGAACTGGGACAAGGACGAATGGCTGCGCCAGGCCGACGACTTCGTCAACCCGATCATCAAGGGCCTCTGGGACCCGTCCCGTATGCGCCGTGCCGACGACCCGGACAAGAACAAGGGCGTGAACGACAACGACCTCAGCGGTGACCAGGGCGTCACCGACCCGGAACCGGCCCCGGTGACGGCGCAGGCCGTGAAGACGTCGTACCACGCCAGCGTGCCCGAGGCGGGCAAGGTCTTCTTCGACTCCCCCGAGGGCACGATGGTCTGCTCGGCGACGGTGGTCGAGGACCCGGCGCACCCGGGCAAGTCCAACCTCGTGTGGACCGCGGGCCACTGTGTGCACGCCGGCAAGAAGGGCGGCTGGTACCGCAACATCGCCTTCGTCCCGTCCTACAACGACCAGGGCCGGACGGAGGCGCAGTTGGAGAGCGCCCCGCGCCAGGAGGTCGCTCCTTACGGTGTCTGGTGGAGCGACTGGGCGCAGACCTCGGACCAGTGGATCGAGCAGGGTGGCTCGACGGGCGGCCAGGGGGCCTCGTACGACTACGCCGTGCTGCATGTGACGCCGGAGAAGGGCGGCAACGGCAAGTCCCTTGAGGAGACGGTCGGTTCGGCGCTGCCGGTGAACTTCAACGCTCCGGCCGTGCCCCAGGTGTCGAGCCTCACCGCCACCGGATACCCGGCCGCGGCGCCGTTCGACGGACAGAAGATGTACCAGTGCACGGACAAGCCGGGCCGGCTCTCGGTCGCGCAGTCCGACCCGACGATGTACCGCATCGGCTGCACGATGACCGGCGGTTCCTCGGGCGGCGGCTGGGTGGCCACGGGTTCGGACGGCAAGCCTGCGCTGGTGTCCAACACCTCGATCGGCCCGGTCAAGTTCGGCTGGCTCGCGGGTCCGCGGCTGGGCGACGTGGCCAAGGGCGTGTACACCTCGGTGAGCGCGAAGTTCGCCGGGCGGTGACGCGCACGACGTGACGGGGGCGGCCCGTAGGCAACCCCGTCCGCGTGAGTGCCGGCCGGTGCGGACAGTCCCGTACATGGCGAAGGCCCGCCCCCTCGAAATGGGGCGGGCCTTGCCGTGTCCGAGGCGGCCGCCCGTCGGCGGACCGGTCGGGTTGTCTCAGCGCAGCGCCGGGGCGGCGGCGTACGGTGCGAGGTCCGCCGCCAGTTCCTCGTGAACCCGCACCTTGAGCAGGGTGCCCTCCCCGGTGTGCTCCTCGGAGATCACCTCGCCCTCGGTGTGGGCGCGGGCGACCAGCTTGCCGTGCGTGTACGGAACGAGCGCCTCGACCTCGACCGAGGGGCGCGGCAGCTCGCTGTCGATCAGGGCGAGGAGTTCGTTCATGCCCTGGCCCGTGCGCGCCGAGACCGCGATGGAGCGCTTCTCGATCCGCAGCAGACGCTGGAGGACCAGCGGGTCCGCCGCGTCCGCCTTGTTGATCACCACGATCTCGGGCACCTTGGTCGCGCCGACGTCACTGATGACCTCGCGCACCGCGGCCAGCTGCTCCTCCGGTGCCGGGTGCGAGCCGTCCACGACGTGCAGGATCAGGTCGGAGTCCCCGACCTCCTCCATGGTGGAGCGGAACGCCTCGACCAGGTGGTGCGGCAGATGCCGTACGAAGCCGACCGTGTCGACCAGGGTGTACAGCCGCCCGCTCGGGGTCTCGGCCCGGCGCACGGTCGGGTCGAGGGTCGCGAACAGCGCGTTCTCGACGAGGACGCCCGCGCCCGTGAGGCGGTTGAGCAGGGACGACTTGCCGGCGTTGGTGTAACCGGCGATGGCGACCGAGGGCACCTTGTTGCGGCGGCGCTCCTGGCGCTTGATCTCGCGACCGGTCTTCATGTCCGCGATCTCCCGGCGCATCTTCGCCATCTTCTCGCGGATACGGCGCCGGTCCGTCTCGATCTTGGTCTCACCGGGACCACGGGTGGCGAGTCCGCCGCCCTTGCCGCCGCCCATCTGACGGGACAGCGACTGACCCCAGCCTCGCAGGCGCGGCAGCATGTACTGCATCTGCGCGAGCGCCACCTGCGCCTTGCCCTCCCGGGACTTGGCGTGCTGGGCGAAGATGTCGAGGATCAGGGCCGTACGGTCGATGACCTTGACCTTGACGACGTCCTCGAGGTGGATGAGCTGGCCGGGGCTCAGTTCACCGTCGCAGATCACGGTGTCCGCACCGGTCTCGATGACGATGTCCCGGAGTTCGTTGGCCTTGCCGGAGCCGATGTACGTGGCCGCGTCGGGCTTGTCACGGCGCTGGACGACGCCGTCGAGCACGAGTGCTCCCGCGGTCTCCGCGAGCGCGGCCAGCTCGGCCAGCGAGTTGTCCGCGTCCTGGATGGTCCCCGTGGTCCAGACACCGACGAGGACGACGCGCTCCAGGCGGAGCTGTCGGTACTCGACCTCGGTGACGTCCTCGAGCTCGGTGGAGAGGCCCACCACACGGCGCAGGGCCGCGCGCTCGGAGCGTTCGAACTGCTCGCCGTCCCGGTCTCCGTCGATCTCGTGGCTCCAGGCGACGTCCTCTTCCATCAGGGCATCGGCCCGAAGACCTTCGGGGTAGTTCTGCGCGGAGTTCTGCGCGTCCTGGGAAGGGGAAGAAGAGGAGGTCATTGGATCCTTACGTAGATGGGTCGGGCTGCGGGCCGGCGAAAGCCGACCCCACAGGGAACAACGTCCGAGGCCACCGGGAGATTCCCGGTTCCGGCCCGGCCGACCCTCCGGAGGGGGCCGTGCCGCCGGCTCGAAGATGGTCCCACGGCACCGCCGGGCTCGTCACGCGACTTATCGTGACCCGCCGGACACCCGCGGGCATCCCTTCCCGAGGGTGTCCGGCGTGCACCAGGTCCCGGCGTTCCGGGGGCGCTCCCCGTCGCTCCGAGGGCACTCTCCGTCGCTGCGGGTTCCCGGCCGCGCCGCCTGGTCACGCGTGCTTGCGTGCCTTCGGGGCGTCGCTCTTCCAGTCCGGGTGCCCCGGCATCGGCGGCGTCTTCTCGCCGTACAGCCATACCTTGAAGAACCCGCGCAGATCGCGTGCGGCGACGGCGGAGGCGAGGTCCACGAAGTCGGCCGTCGAGGCCACGCCGTCGCGGTTGACGCTCACCCACGTCCGCTCAAGGCGCTCGAAGGCCCGGTGCCCGATCTCCTGGCGCAGCGCGTACAGGGCCAGGGCCGCGCCGTCGTAGACGTTCGGCCGGAAGATGCTGATCTTCTGGCCGGGCTTGGGGCCCTTGGGCCTGGCGGGCGGCCCGCCGGCGGCACGCCAGGAGTCGGACAGCCGGTAGGCGGCCTTCATCCGCTTCTCCATGGGCTTGTGCGCCTTCTCCTCGGCGTACAGGGCTTCGTACCAGGTGGCGTGCCCTTCGTTGAGCCATACGTCGGACCAGGCGCGGGGGGTGACACTGTCGCCGAACCACTGGTGCGACAGCTCGTGCACCATGATCGAGTCGACGTACCACTTCGGGTAGGCGGGCTGGGTGAAGAGCTCCTTCTCGAAGAGCGACAGAGTCTGTGTCTCCAGCTCGAAGCCGGTCTGCGCCTGGGCCATCAAGAGCCCGTAGGTCTCGAAGGGGTACGGTCCGACCTTGCTCTCCATCCAGGCGATCTGGCCGGGAGTCTTGCGCAGCCACGGTTCCAGCGCCGCCCGGTCGGCGCGGGGGATCACATCCCGCACGGGCAGCCCGTGCGGCCCCTCCCGGTGCAGGACGGCGGAGCGGCCGATGGACACCTGGGTCAGCTCGGTGGCCATGGGGTGCTCGGTCCGGTACGTCCAGGTGGTGGCCCCGCGGGCCCGCCGGGTGCCCTCGGGCAGCCCGTTGGCGACGACCGTGTACCGGTCGGGGGCCGTGACGCGGATGGTGAACAGGGCCTTGTCGGAGGGGTGGTCGTTGCACGGGTAGACCAGGTGCGCGGCGTCGGCCTGGCCGGCCATCGCGAGCCCGTCCTTGGTCCGTACCCAGCCGCCGTCCTGGCCCTTCGCGCTCACCGGGTCGCTGGTGTGGCGCACGGTGATGCGCAGCGGGCTCGCGGCGGGCAGCGGCTCGGACGGCGTCACCACCAGGTCCTCGCCGGCCTTCGCGAAGCGGGCGGGGGCTCCGTTGACGTCGACGGAGCGGACGGTCCCGTGCGCGAAGTCGAGGTTGACGCGGTCGAGCGGTTCCGTCGTCAGCGCGTCGATCGTGGTGACGGCCGCGAGCGGCTTGTCGTTGCCGCCGGGGTAGGTGAAGTCGAGGTCGTACGACTCGACGTCGTACCCGGGGTTGCCGAGCGTGGGGAAGAGGCGGTCGCCGACTCCCAGGGGCACGGCCGGGTCCGGGGCGCTCGCGGCGATCAGGCAGACGGAGACGGCCGAGGCGAGCAGGGCCGCCGTGACGCGGCGGCTCCTCGGACGTGCGGGCGTGGGGATGGCGTTGAGCGGCATGGACCACGGCTACCAGCGCGCACCACGTCCGCGCCGCCGACTCGCACCCGGCCCACCCGAAAGGGTAGGTGCCCGGGCTCATCGGCACCGGCACACGACCGCCGGACGCGGACGCCCGCGCACGCTCCTCCGGATCACCAAGTCGCGGTACGCCGGCCGATCGCCGCCCCTGAGCAGTCCCCGTCCCCCGGTCCGCCCCCGGGCCTCCGCCACATGGTCCCCCGGCCGACCTCGGCCGCCGCGCCTCCGGCGTACGGTCCGCTGTCCGGCCTCAGCCGCCGGGCCTGCGCCGTACATCCGCTGTCCGACCTCCACCGCCGGGCCTGCGCCACCCAATCCGTTGTCCGTTCGCCGTCCCCCGGGGCGCCGTCGCCCGGTCTACTGGGCCGCGGTCGCCGGGTGCTGGGGGCGGCTCACGTCGTACACGCCGGGTACGTTGCGCATCGCGCGCATCAGGCCCGGGAGGTGTGCGGCGTCCGGGAGCTGGAGCGTGTACGTGTGGCGGACGCGCTGCTGGCTCGGGGGTTCGACGGTCGCGGAGACGATGGCGACCCCCTCCGCCGCGATGGCCTCGGTGAGATCGGCGAGCAGGTGCGGGCGTCCGAACGACTCGGCGACCAGGGTGACACGGCACTCGGTGGTGTCCCCCCAGCGCACTCCCACCTCCGGGCGCCCCGCGGTCTTCATGCGCGCCGCTCCGGCGCACTCGACGCGGTGCACGGTGACCACTCCCCCGCGGACGGCGAAGCCGGTCACCTCGTCGGGGGGTACCGGCGTACAGCAGCCGGCCATGCGTACGGACGCGCCGGGCAGGTCGGCGACGGCGCTCGCGGGGCGGGCGGACTGCGTCTCGGTCGGGCGGGGCGGGGCCGCGAGGGGCGGCCGGCGGCCGGTCGCGGAGGCCGGGGACGCCTCCTCGGCGCCGGGTGCGGGGTGGGTGGCCATCCAGCGCTGGATGGCGATGCGCGCGGCAGGGGTGTGCGCGTGCTCCAGCCACTCCCTGGACGGCTCGGAGGCGGGGTCCTGCCCCATGAGCAGCTGAACGGTGTCGCCGTCTCTCAGGACCGTACTCAGCGTCGCCAGGCGGCCGTTGACGCGGGCGCCGATGCAGGCGTGCGCGTCCTCGCCGTACTGCGCGTAGGCCGCGTCGACGCAACTGGCGCCCTCCGGAAGGCCGAGCGAGCCCCCGTCGGCGCGGAAGACGGTGATCTCCCGGTCCTGGGCGAGGTCTTCGCGCAGCGTGGACCAGAAGGTGTCCGGGTCGGGGGCGCCCTGCTGCCAGTCGAGCAGCCGGGAGAGCCAGCCGGGGCGGGTGGGGTCGGCGCGCTCACCGTCGAAGGGGCGGTCCCCGCCGCCGTCCGGCTGGTCCTCCGACGGCGCGGTGTAGGGATTGCCGAGCGCGACGACTCCGGCCTCGGCGACCTTGTGCATCTGGTGGGTGCGGATGAGGACTTCGGCGACCTGGCCGTCGCCGCGGGTGACGGCCGTGTGCAGCGACTGGTACAGGTTGAACTTGGGGACGGCGATGAAGTCCTTGAACTCCGAGACCACCGGGGTGAGACAGGTGTGCAGTTCGCCGAGAACCCCGTAACAGTCGGCGTCCTCGTTCACGAGCACCAGAAGACGCCCGAAGTCGGCGCCGCGCATCGGACCGCGTTTGCGCGACACCCGGTGCACGGATACGAAGTGCCGTGGCCTTATGAGGACTTCGGCCTGGATCCCGGCCTCGCGGAGAACCACGCGCACCTCCTCGGCGATCTCCGCGAGGGGGTCGTCGTCGCGGCCCGCGTTCTCGGAGATGAGCTCCCGGGTGTGCTCGTACTCCTCGGGGTGCAGGATCGCGAAGACGAGGTCTTCCAGCTCGGTCTTGAGCGCCTGCACGCCGAGGCGCTCGGCGAGCGGGATGAGCACGTCGCGGGTCACCTTGGCGATGCGCGCCTGTTTCTCGGGGCGCATGACACCGAGGGTCCGCATGTTGTGCAGCCGGTCCGCGAGTTTGATCGACATGACCCGGACGTCGTTGCCGGTCGCGACCAGCATCTTGCGGAAGGTCTCGGGTTCGGCGGCGGCTCCGTAGTCGACCTTCTCCAGCTTGGTGACGCCGTCGACCAGATAGCAGACCTCGTCGCCGAACTCCTCACGGACCTGATCGAGCGTCACCTCCGTGTCCTCGACGGTGTCGTGGAGCAGAGAGGCGGTCAACGTCGTCGTCTCGGCGCCGAGTTCGGCGAGGATCAGGGTCACGGCGAGCGGGTGGGTGATGTACGGCTCGCCGCTCTTGCGCATCTGGCCTCGGTGCGAGGACTCCGCGAGCACCCAAGCCCGGCGCAGGGGTTCCAGCTTGGCGTCGGGGTGGTGGGCGCGGTGGGCCTCGGCCACATGCCCGATCGCGTCCGGCATCCGGTCGCGGGCCGTGGGCCCGAGCAGTGCGGCCCGCCCCAGCCTGCGCAGGTCGATCCGGGGCCGCGCCTTCTTGCGGTGCGCCGCGGGCACTCCGGGCTCCAGTGCCGCCGTGTGCTGGCTGGCGGGCGTGACGGGGCCTGGCGTCGCGGGATTCGTCGCCTCCGCACTCATGGGCACCTCCGGCTGCGTCAGACCGGCGGACGGGTGCCCCATGGCGTACTCGGCTCAGGGGATGGTGTCGATCCCCCGTCCGGGCCGGTGCTTGATGCTACCGACCCCACCACGCCCGGCTGACCGCCTCTCGCCGAGCGTGAAACGGATCACCCATTCGAGCGAAGGTTTTGGGGTTTACGGTTTCGATTTTCTGGAATGGGCGGCAAGGACGTACGACGTCCGTCCTGCGGCCGGGACAACGCAGGGGCGGAACGACGTCCGGGCGGAACGACGACCGGCCGATGTGACACCTCGCGCCGGTATGACCCCTCCGGCCGGGGTGACGTCTCCCGCCACTACGAGCCGGGCGCTTCGGTTCGGTCCGGTCCGGTTCGGTGAACCGTCGACGCGCGGCTCAGCGCAGTGCGCCGCCCAGCCACTCCGCGTCGATCTCGCCCTCGGCGACGATCACCGCCGGGCCCGTCATCTCGATCTCGCCGTCCGGACGCTCGGTGATGACGAGGCGTCCGCCGGGCACGTCGACGGTGTACGTCGCCGGGGTACCCGTCACGGCGGGGTCGGCGTTGTCGCGGCGGGCGGCGGCGACGGCCACGGCGCAGGCGCCCGTGCCGCAGGAGCGGGTCTCGCCCGAGCCTCGCTCGTGGACCCGCAGGGCGACATGGCCAGGGCCCCGGTCGACGACGAACTCGACGTTGACCCCGTCCGGATAGGCCGACGCCGGGGCGAAGGGCGGCGGCGCGAACAGGTCGCCGGCGTGAGCGAGATCGTCCACGAAGGCGACGGCGTGCGGGTTGCCCATGTTCACGTTGCGCGCGGGCCAGCTGCGCTCGCCGACGCTGACCGTGACCTCTCCCCCGGGCAGGAGCGCCTTGCCCATGCCGACGGTGACGTCTCCGTCCTTGGCGATGTGCACGGGCTTCACCCCGCCGCGCGTGGCGACCACGGTGTCACCTTCGGCCACATGTCCGGCGCGGTGGAGGTAGTGGGCGAACACACGCACTCCGTTGCCGCACATCTCGGCGACCGAACCGTCGCCGTTGCGGTAGTCCATGAACCACTCCGCCTCGGCCGCCATCTCCTTGGCCTCGGGGTGCTCGGCGGACCGCACGACGTGCAGCAGACCGTCGCCGCCGATGCCCGCGCGGCGGTCGCACAGGGCGGCGACGGCGGCGGGAGACAGGTCGATGGCGTTCTCCGGGTCCGGGATGATCACGAAGTCGTTCTCGGTCCCGTGGCCCTTGAGGAAGGCGATCCGCGTGCTCATTCCTCGATCGTACGGGGTCGGTACGACAGTCCGGCCCGTGCGGTGACGGCACCCGGCCCGGCACTCACGCCGGCACCGGACACGTCCGGCGGCGACACACCCGGCGACATCTCCGAGGGCCCGCGTCCCGGTGGAGCGGGCGGACGGCTCAGCGCAGCCTGGCCACGCGTCCGACGGCGAGCACGGCCACCGAGGCGACGATCACGACGTACGCGAGCACCACCCGCCAGTCGGCGCGCCGGCCGGAGCCGCGCGGCGGGAGGCCGGGCAGCGCGTAGCCGACGCGACGGGCGGCCATCAAGCCCCAGCCGGCGGCGCACAGGCAGATCAGCAGCCCGAGCATGGCGACCACGGCACCACCGTCGCCGAACTCGAAGGCGAGCGGGAACGCGAACATCAGGGAGCCCGTGGCGGCCAGCGCCACGATGGGCGCGAGCTGCCAGATGCGCAGCAGACGCTGCGGGCGCAGCTCGACCTCGACCTCCGGCTCCGGGGACATCTCGCCGGGGCCGGGGCCGTCGGCGATCACCCCGCCGAGGGTGTCCTCGGGGCCGTCGGAGCTCAGCCGCGCTCCGCCCAGCTCCGGCTCGACGCCGTGGTCTGCGTCCGGATCGATGCTCAGACGAACTCCGTCCCGATCGGCACCGTACTCGGTGCCGCGTGCAGTGTCGCGAGGGCCGGCCTCCATCGCCACGCGCCCTCCCAACTCGGACTTCACTGGTCGATCGAAGCTCGATGATGGCACGGCGCAGGAGGCCCGGATGACGGCCGGAGCGTCCCGATGCCATGACGTGATCAGGCTGTGACCGGTCGTTCGACCAACGCCAGTGCGAGTTCCGGGAGTTCTGTGAGATCCGCCGCAGCCCCACTGAGCCAATGCACCCTGGGGTCGCGCCGGAACCATGAATCCTGACGGCGCGCGAAGCGCTTGGTGGCGCGAACGGTCTCGGCGCGGGCCTCGTCCTCGGTGCACTCTCCGGCGAGCGCCGTGAGCACCTGCTGGTATCCGAGTGCGCGGGAGGCCGTGCGCCCGGCGCGCAGTCCTTGCGCCTCCAGTGTGCGGACCTCGTCCACGAGCCCGGCCTCCCACATCCGGTCCACCCGGCGCGCGATGCGCTCGTCGAGCTCGGGGCGGGCCACGTCGACACCGATCTGAAGGGTGTCGTAGACGGAGTCGTGGCCGGGCAGATTGGCGGTGAAGGGCTTGCCGGTGATCTCGATGACCTCGAGGGCGCGGACGATGCGGCGGCCGTTGCTGGGCAGGATCGCCCGGGCCGCCCCGGGGTCGTTCATGGCGAGCCGCGCGTGCAGGGCTCCCGAGCCGCGCAGGGCGAGCTCCTCCTCCAGGCGGGCGCGCACGGCGGGGTCGGTGCCGGGGAACTCCATCTTGTCGACGGCCCCGCGCACGTACAGTCCGGAGCCGCCCACCAGGATCGGCCAGCGGCCCTCGGCCAGCAGCGCGTCGATCCGGGCGCGGGCGAGCCGCTGGTACTCGGCGACACTGGCGGTGACCGTCACGTCCCAGATGTCCAGGAGGTGGTGCGGGACGCCGCCGCGCTCTTCGGGCGTCAGCTTGGCGGTGCCGATGTCCATCCCGCGGTAGAGCTGCATCGAGTCGGCGTTGACGACCTCGCCGCCAAGACGCCTGGCTAGGAAAACGCCCAGATCGGACTTTCCTGCCGCGGTCGGTCCGACAACGGCGATGACCCGGGGTGCGGGGGGTGTGCTGCTCACGGTCCCAGTCTCGCAAACCCCGGGACCTCTCCCGCAACGAGCCGCGTGACGCGACGGTTCCGGGTTCGTTCCCTCTTGCGGGGCTCCGGCCGCCGGTCACGAGAACCGGGGACCCGGGTGACGCAATGGGCCGCACCGGGCAACGCGGAATTTCGCCCTCACGAGTAACGTATGGAGCTGATATGGGCGTTTTTGAACGGCTTCTCCGGAGGTCGAAGGCCACCGAGGAGGCGCCGGCCGCGGAGGTGGGGACCGACGCGGAGCCGGCCGTCACCGAGGCGAGGGTGGCGGTGGAGGCCGAAGGTCCGTCCGAGGACGAGGGTTCGCCCGAGTGCGAGGAGACGGCGGGCTCCGCCGAGACCACCGGGACCGCCGCCGAGACCACCGGCACCTCTTCGGAGGACGTCGGCATCCCCAGGCAGCAGACGGCCGAACAGGCCGCCGACGCCGAGGCCGGCAAGGGCTCCCCCACGTAACTGTCCCGCGAGGGAAGGCGAACCATGGGTCTGATGGACAATCTGAAAGCCAAGCTGGAGCCCGCCAAGGACAAGGTCTCCGGGCTCGCGCAGCAGCACGGGCACAAGGTCGCTCACGGTCTCGACAAGGCCGCGAAGGTGGTCGACGACAAGACCAAGCACAAGTACAGCGACAAGATCCACACGGGCACGGGCAAGGCCAAGGACGCCGTGGACCGCCTCGCGCACAAGGACGACGGCACGGACACGGACACGCCGACCCCGCCCCGGGCGTCCTGAACGACCCGCGCGTCGGTTCCGAACAACCCACGCGCCGATCCTGAGTGGCCCGCGCGTCGGTCCCGAAACGACCCGCGCATCGGTCCTGAACGACCCGCGCGTCGGCGGACGGCCGCGAAGAGCCCAGGCTGCTTCCGGCCGCCCGCCGCGTCGAGGGCGCGCACAGCCGTCCCCGAACCTCAGGGGCGTGCCCGGCCCTCCACGCGGAACAGACGCCCGTAGAAAGCCGTCGTCGGCCGCCGGTTCCTACGACCAGGCCGCCACGAGGTATCCCACCCCGTAGGGAGCGTCGTCGTAGAGCAGGGCGCCGCCGAGCCCCGCGCCCTCGGCCGCGCCCGCGAGGACCTGCCAGGGGGCGCGCCCCGCCGCCTTCAGCTCGTACGCCAGTGACGCGTCGAGCGCCTTGAGGGCCGCGACGTCGGCCGCCCCGAGCGCCCGGGCGACCTCCGCGTCGAAGTCCGCCGCGCGCTCGTCGAGATAGCCCGGGGCCTTGAGGGTCCTGCACGCGCCGGCGTCACCCATCACGAGCAGGGCCACCCGCGCGGCCCGCCCGCCCAGCTGCTCACCGGCCAGGACGCACCGCTCGGCCTCCAGACCTTCGCCGACCCCGAGCCCCTCCACCGGGGCGTCGGACCAGCCGGTGCGCTCCAGCAGCCAGGCGGCGACGGCGAGGGAGGACGGCAGTTCACGTCCGGGGGACGCGGGGCTCATGCCGTCCGCGCCTTCCGCGCCATCTCGGTCGGAGGTCACGCCGTCCGCGTCCGGGCAGCCGAGCCAGACGTCGAGGTCGACCCCGAAACCGCTGAAGGAGCCCCGGGTGCCCTCCGGATGGGGTCCGCGACCGCTCTCCCCGGCCGGGCCGACGACCACCAGCAGGTCGGGACGGGAGGCGGCGAGCACCCCGAGGGCGTCCATGCACGCGGCACGCGCGGCGTCCAGCTCGGGGGCCGCGCCCGCGGCGACCTCGGGGACGAGCAGCGGAGGGCAGGGGCAGACTGCGGCGGCTACAAGCATGATCCGCAGCGTAACCCCGTACGACGCCGATCCACCCTGGCCGCCGCGGTTCCGCCCGTCCGCCGCGGTCCAGGCGCGGTCCAGGCTGTCCGCCGCGGTCCCGCCCGTCCCGCCCGTCCGGCGCGGTCCGGCGCGTCGGCGTGGGCCCACCGGTGCGCCCGTGCGGGCGCACCCATGCTCTCGTCCCGGCTCAGCCCGGCCAGGGTCCCCCGGCCTCGGTGCTGCCCTGCTCGGTGAAGCCGATGTGTCCTCCGGGCAGGCCCCGGGTCAGTCGCAGCCGCAGCCGCTGCCCACGGCGACCGGCAGCGGCTCAGGGGCGCCGATCTTCGGCAGGCCCAGCATGACGCCCGTCGGCTTGGCGGCCTCGGCCGCGTTGCGCTTCTCCCAGGCGTCTCCCGCGCGCGTGCGGCGCACGTCCAGGACGGCGCCCTCGGCGAGCAGGTGGTGCGGGGCCGCGTAGGTGATCTCGACGGTGACCACGTCACCGGGGCGGACCTCTTCGCCGGGCTTGGTGAAGTGGACCAGCCGGTTGTCGGCGGCGCGGCCCGACAGGCGGTGGGTGGCGCCGTCCTTGCGTCCCTCGCCCTCGGCGACCATCAGCTCGAGGACCCGGCCGACCTGCTTCTTGTTCTCGTCCCAGGAGATCTCCTCCTGGAGGGCGACGAGACGCTCGTAGCGCGCCTGGACGACCTCCTTGGGGATCTGCCCCTCCATGGTGGCCGCCGGGGTACCGGGACGCTTGGAGTACTGGAACGTGAAGGCGGCGGAGAAGCGGGCCTCGCGGACCGCGTGGAGGGTCTGCTCGAAGTCCTCCTCCGTCTCGCCGGGGAAGCCCACGATGATGTCGGTGGTGATCGCCGCGTGCGGGATGGCGTCCCGGACCTTCTCGATGATCCCGAGGAAGCGGTCCTGGCGGTACGAGCGGCGCATGGCCTTCAGGACGGTGTCCGATCCGGACTGCATCGGCATGTGCAGCTGCGGCATCACGTTCGGCGTCTCGGCCATGGCGGCGATCACGTCGTCGGTGAAGTCGCGCGGGTGCGGCGAGGTGAAGCGCACGCGCTCCAGGCCCTCGATCTTCCCGCAGGCCCGCAGCAGCTTGCTGAAGGCCTCGCGGTCGCCGATGTCGCTGCCGTACGCGTTGACGTTCTGGCCGAGGAGGGTGATCTCGGAGACGCCCTCGCCCACCAGTGCCTCGATCTCGGCCAGGATGTCGCCGGTCCGGCGGTCCTTCTCCTTGCCGCGCAGCGCCGGAACGATGCAGAAGGTGCAGGTGTTGTTGCAGCCGACGGAGATCGACACCCAGGCCGCGTACGCGCTCTCGCGGCGGGTCGGCAGCGTGGAGGGGAAGGCCTCCAGGGACTCGGCGATCTCGATCTGCGCCTCTTCCTGGACGCGGGCGCGCTCCAGGAGGACCGGCAGCTTGCCGATGTTGTGCGTGCCGAAGACGACGTCCACCCACGGGGCCCGCTTCACGATGGTGTCGCGGTCCTTCTGGGCGAGACAGCCGCCGACGGCGATCTGCATGCCCGGGCGCTTCGTCTTCATCGGGGCGAGGCGGCCGAGGTTGCCGTAGAGCTTGTTGTCGGCGTTCTCGCGTACGGCGCAGGTGTTGAAGACGACGACGTCCGCGTCCCCGTCCGCGCCCTCGGGCGCCCGCACGTAACCGGCGTCCTCCAGGAGCCCGGAGAGCCGTTCGGAGTCATGGACGTTCATCTGGCACCCGTAGGTGCGCACTTCGTACGTCTTGGATTCCTGAACGTCCACTGCCTGACTCCGGTCGCCGCTGCTCATGGGACAAGGGTAGGCGGTGCCGGGAGCGCGTCCGGACGCCGAGCCCCGCAGCCCGTCACAGGACGTGCGGCTCCCGGCACCCGGCGTGCGGTCCGGGCGACCACGCGCCGGTGACCGGCCTCCGGCACCCCGTCGGGTCCGCGGCCGGTCATCCGCCCAGCGCGACGAACCGATCCGCGACGGTCCCCGCGGCGGCTCCGAGCAGGATCGTGTAGTGGTTGGAACCGTCGATCAGCTCGGCGGAAAGGTCCGCAGGACCGTCGGTCCAGCGTTCGACGACGGACGCAGGCAGCATGGGCGGCTCCTGGCCGAGCAGTCCGAGCGGCGCGTTCAGCAGCAGGGCGGGGACGCGCAGTCCCGTGAGCCGGGCGGCGAACAGGCCGGCCGACGTCAGCAGATCACGCCCGTCGTGGCGCACGGCCTCCTCACGGACCTTCGAACGCCTGGCACCCAGGGATCCTGTGACGTCGTAGCGCACGTACGCCTCGATGTCCGCGTTCCAGTGCGGTCCGAGCGCAGGATGCGCGCGGAAGAAGGCGACGTAGTCCGCGTCGCTCCCGTACGTCCTGCCGAGGCGGGCAAGCGCCGGTCCGAGCGTGGCGTCCAGAACGGCGTCGGGGTCCGCGCCCGGCGGGACGGACAGCGGCAGGCCGCCGTCGACGAGCAGCAGCCGGTCGAACAGCGCGGGCCGGAGGGCGGCGGCGGTCAGCGCGATGTACGCGCCCATCGAGTGGCCGGTCAGGGCGACCGGCCGGCCGCCGCCCAGGTCCTGGGCCAGCCGGCACAGGTCCATGGCGTGCCGGTCGAGGCCGTACGGGCCGGGGGTGTCCGCGCTTCCGCCGCGTCCGCGCAGGTCGGGCGCGAACAGGCTCCACTCGTCGGGGAGCCGACGGGCCACGGCGCGAAAGGACATCCCGGATCCGGTGATGCCGTGCGCCGCGAGGGCGGTCCGCGGTCCCGTGCCGAATCTGAGGACACGGAGGGCTCCGCCCTCGACGGGGAGATCGAGTTCGGCCGGCTCGTTCATACGCTCTCCTGGTCGTCGCTGGGTACCCCGGGGTGGCGGCGGACGTGCGGCCTCCTCCACCGGGCATACCCAGGTCCTACGTGTCCGGTCCGGCGGGGCATACCCAGGTCCTACGTGGCCTCCTCCGGCGGGGCGTAAACAGGTCCTACGCGTCCGGCCCGGCGGAGCGCAGCCAGGCTCTCTGCGTCCGGCCCGGCGGGGCGTACCCGGCTCCTACGCGTCCGGAGCGTTCCACCCCTGGCGCCGCAGCACCTGCGACACGTCCGGTGCCCGGTAGTGCTCGCCCTTGAGCACCTTGCCGTCGGCCCTGCGGGCGACGTGCCCGTCCGGGCCGAGCTTCGTCATGTTGGCCCGGTGGATCTCGGCGATCACCGCGTCGAGGTCGATGCCGTGGACGAGGGCCGTGCCGTACGCCACGTACACGACGTCGGCGAGCTCGTGGGCCAGCCGGTCGAGCGGACCGCCGACCGAGACCTCGGCGACCTCGGCGGCCTCCTCGGCCAGCAGTTCGCCGCGGTGTGCGGCGAGCTTCGGGGAGACCTCGGCCGGGGTGCCGCGGGCCTCGAGACCGAAGGCGAGATGGAACGCACGGACCAGGGCCGCCGGGGAGGCCGGGGAGGCCACCGGGGGAACGGGAGAGTCCGGAGAGACGGAAGACACGGAGATCGCCGAGGACCCGGAAATGTCGGAAGCCACGCAAGGCACCGGGGCGCCGCCAGGCACCGAAGGAACTCGGGACGCCGGGGCGCCGGGAGGACCCGAAGAGGCGTGAGGTGCCGGGGAGCCGGGCGGCGGGACCTGCTGCGGCGAGGACGGCTGCATCCGGCGAGCCTACCGATCCGCCGGGGCCCCCTCACGGGCCCGGCCCTGGCCAGGACCGGGCCCGGGCTGGCAGGATCGCGCGCATGTTCCAGGCACTCCCCCGTATCGGCCGGCGAAGCGCGCTGTTCGGCTCGACGGCCGTCCTCGCGGTCGTCGGGCTGCTGCTGTGGTGGCTGCTGCCGCTGGGCGAGGAGTCCCCGAGCGGGACGATCACGTTCAGCACGGGCACCCCGACCGGGGTCTACCAGATGTACGGCAAGCTCCTTCAGGGCGCCATAGCCAAGGACATGCCGAACCTGAACGTGCAGCTGCTGAACAGCGACGGATCGCAGGAGAACATCAGCCGGGTGGCCACGGGCAAGGCCGACTTCACCATCGCCGCGGCCGACGCGGTGGAGACGTACGTCCTCCAGAACAAGCCGGGGGCGAAGCGGCTGCGCGGCTGCTCGCGGCTCTACGACGACTATGTGCACCTGGTGGTCCCGCGCTCCTCGCCCATACGGTCCGTGGAGGACCTGAAGGGCCGTAGGGTCGCAGTCGGACCGAGCGGTTCCGGGGTGAGGCTGATCGCGAACCATGTGCTCGAGGCGGCGGGGCTGGACCCCGCCAAGGACGTCAAGCCCCTCGCCGAAGGCATCGCGACCATGCCGGGCCTGCTCGAACAGCACAAGATCGACGCCTTCTTCTGGTCGGGCGGTCTGCCGACGAACGCCGTCCAGAAGCTCTCCAAGGCCTACGACATCCGGCTGGTGCCGATCGGCAACGACCTCGTCGAGAAGCTGCACGAGCAGGGCGGCGCCTCCCGCTACTACCGGTCCGCCGTGATGCCCGCCGACGCCTACCCCGAGGCGCAGCGAGGCTCCGCAGTGCCGACCCTCGCCGTGGCCAACTTCCTGATCACCCGGGAGGACGCCGACGCGAACCTCACCGAGCAGCTCACCCGCACGGTGATCGCGAGCCGGGACCGCATCGGCGCCGTGGTGCACGCGGCCCAGCTGGTCGACCTGCGCACGGCGATCTACACGGACCCGCTGCCCCTGCACGAGGGCGCGCGGCGCTACTACCGGTCGATCAAGCCGTAGCGGCCGCCCCCGCGCGGACGTTCCGCGGGCTCTCTCAGGTCGCCTGCTCCGACCTGGGCACCGTCACCGTCACCCGCAGACCGTGCGGTTCGTGGTGGTCGTACGCGATGGAGCCGCCGCCCGCGGCGAGCAGGGCCCGGGAGATGGAGAGGCCGAGGCCCGAGCCCTTGACGTTCTGGTGGGCGGTGCTGCGCCAGAAGCGGTCGCCTATGCGGGCCAGGTCCTCGTCACCGAGGCCGGGGCCGCCGTCGGTGACCACGACGGTCGAGGACTCGCCGTTCGAGGCGACCGTCACCTCGACGCTCTCCCCCTCGGGCGTGAACTTGACCGCGTTGTCGATCACCGCGTCCAGCGCGCTGGACAACGTGATGGGGTCGGCCCACGCGGTCGTGGCCGGGCAGTTCCCCACCAGGTGTACGCCCCTCATGTCGGCGACCGGCTGCCAGGACGCCACCCGCTCCGCGGTCAGCGCGCCGATGTCGGTCAGGCGCACATCGGCCTCGGCGTGCTCGGCGAGGGCCAGGTCGAGCAGGTCGTCGAGAACCTGGGTGAGGCGCTTGCCCTCGGTGCGGACGGACGCGATCTCCTCGTTGCCCTCCGGGAGTTCGAGGGCGAGCAGTTCGATCCGCAGCAGCAACGCCGAGAGCGGGTTGCGCAGTTGGTGCGAGGCGTCGGCGACGAAGGCACGCTGCTGCTCCAGCACGCTCTCGACGTTGTCCGCCATCTCGTTGAACGACCGCGCCAGACGCTGGAGTTCGGGCGGTCCGCCGGCGGGAGCGACCCGGGACTTGAGGCGGCCGGTCGCGATGTCGTGGGTGGTGGCGTCGAGAACCCGTACGGGCCTGAGCACCCAGCCGGTCAGGCGCAGCGCGGCACCGAGCGCGAGCAGCATCGCGGCGATCTCGCCGGCGCCGATGACCAGCAAGCCGTGCAGGGTCTTGGACCGCATCTGGCCGGTGGGCGAGTCGGTGACGACGACGCCGATGACGTCACCGTCCCTGATGACCGGGGAGGCGACGACGAGACGGCGGTGCTGCCAGGGCCAGACCTGTTCGGGGTCATGGCTGCGACGGCTGACGAGCGCCTCGTTGAAGGCCTCGCGGGCGGCGCCCGCCTTGGGCAGGAGCCAGCTCTCCGGCGCGTTGGCCATCGGCTCGTCGTCGCGGTAGAAGACGCCGGCCCGGATGCCGTACACCTCGTAGTAGCGGGTGAGTTCCGTGCGCAGGGTCTCGCCGCGCTCGTCCGGGAAGCCCGCCCGGGACCGGCTCGGGGAGTCGGTGACGTACTGGGCGAGCGCGGCGAAGCGCGCGGTGTCGTCGATGCGGTCGACGACCACGCGCTGCTGCTGCGCCGCCGCGACGCTCACCGCGAGCGGGACGCCGAGCGCGAGCAGCACGGCCGCCATCAGGACGATGAGCAGCGGGAGCAGGCGGGTACGCACCCGTGCCCGCTACGAAGCCGGGGCGACGAGCCGGTACCCGACGCCGCGTACGGTCTCGATCAGCGCCGGCATGCGCAGTTTGGAGCGCAGCGATGCCACGTGCACCTCCAGCGTGCGGCCGGTGCCTTCCCAGCTGGTGCGCCACACCTCGCTGATGATCTGCTCGCGGCGGAACACCACCCCGGGGCGCTGGGCCAGCAGCGCGAGCAGGTCGAACTCCTTGCGGGTCAGCTGGACCGTCGAACCATCCACGGTGACCTGGCGGTTGGGGAGTTCGATGCGTACGGATCCGAGGAGCACCAGGCCCTCGCCGGATGCCGACGCGTCGTCGTGGGCGCTGCGCCTGCTGACGGCGTGGATCCGGGCGAGCAGTTCCCCGGTGTCGTACGGCTTCACCACGTAGTCGTCGGCGCCGAGGTTGAGGCCGTGGATGCGGGAGCGGACGTCCGCGCGCGCGGTGACCATGATCACCGGTGTGGCGGTCCGCTTGCGGATCTTGCCGCAGACCTCGTAGCCGTCCTGGTCGGGCAGGCCGAGGTCGAGCAGGACGACGCCGAAGCCGTCGCTCTCCGGGACGAGTGCCTGAAGGGCCTCCTCGCCGCTGCGGGCATGCGTGACCTCGAAGCCGTGCCGTGCCAGCACCGCGGACAGGGCGGCGGCGACGTGGTTGTCGTCCTCGACGAGGAGCAGTCTCATTCCGGCCCCCTCCGGTTCATCGGTCGTGCCTTTTCGTCGGTCGTACGGTCTCGGGTCTCGGGTCTCATCGGTCGAACGGTCCCCGTTTCAAGAACACGGTGCATCGCGCGCGTGCACCAAGGAAGTCACGCCGATGGACAAGGACGGCGTCAAGGGACTTCGGGTTGCCCGGGGCTTCCGTTACCCAGCCGGTACGCGCTTCCGGGGGGGTCGCTACGACACGTGTCCGATTGCTACCGGATCGTGATGCTCAAGTTCCCCTCAGATGTAATGACGCTGGTCGTGAGGGGTTACTACTGTCCACCGAAACCGAGGAGGACGGAGCCCAAAAGCGATGACCGAGGTATCGGCGGTCAACGACGCCATGGCCGGGACCGACGAACTGGTCGTCCTGAGAGGCGTCAACAAGCACTTCGGCGCGTTGCACGTGCTCCAGGACATCGATCTGACGATCACCCGTGGCGAGGTCGTCGTGGTCATCGGGCCCTCCGGGTCCGGGAAGTCCACCCTGTGCCGCACGATCAACCGCCTGGAGACGATCGATTCGGGTGACATCTCGATCGACGGCAAGCCGCTGCCCCAGGAGGGCAAGGGGCTCGCCCGCCTCCGGGCCGACGTGGGCATGGTCTTCCAGTCCTTCAACCTCTTCGCGCACAAGACCGTGCTCGAGAACGTGATGCTGGGGCAGATCAAGGTCCGCAAGACCGGCAAGCAGGCGGCGGAGGAGAAGGCCCGTGCCCTGCTCGACCGCGTCGGCGTGGGCACGCAGGCCGACAAGTACCCGGCGCAGTTGTCGGGCGGTCAGCAGCAACGTGTCGCCATCGCGCGGGCGTTGGCGATGGACCCCAAGGTGATGCTCTTCGACGAGCCGACCTCGGCGCTCGACCCCGAGATGATCAACGAGGTCCTCGAGGTCATGCAGCAGCTCGCCCGGGACGGCATGACCATGATCGTCGTCACGCATGAGATGGGCTTCGCCCGTTCGGCCGCCAACCGAGTCGTGTTCATGGCCGACGGCCGCATCGTCGAAGAGGCCGTGCCGGACCAGTTCTTCAGCAACCCGCGCAGCGACCGCGCCAAGGACTTCCTGTCGAAGATCCTGCACCACTGACGTCCCCGCGCGCGGGGATCACTGACGTCCTCGCGCGCGGCGGACCCGCACGTCACCTGCCAGTCGACGGCCCGCACTTCACCCTTACCCGAAGGATGTTCATCATGAAGCTCCGCAAGGCAGCTGCCGCTTCGGCCGCCGTACTCGCCCTCGCCTCGGCCGCCACCGCGTGCGGTTCGAGCGACAAGAACGACAGCGGGTCCTCGGGCGGCGGCAAGATCAAGGTCGGCATCAAGTTCGACCAGCCCGGTCTCGGCCTACAGCAGCCGGACGGTTCCTTCGCCGGTTTCGACGTGGACGTCGCGACCTATGTGGCGGGGCAGCTCGGATACAAGCCCAAGCAGATCCAGTTCATCCAGACCAAGAGCGCCGACCGCGAGAACGCGCTGGCCCGCGGTGACGTGAAGTTCATCGCGGCCACCTACTCGATCACCGACGAGCGCAAGCAGAAGGTCGACTTCGCCGGCCCGTACCTGCTGGCCCACCAGGACCTCCTCGTGAAGACCGACTCGAAGATCACCAAGGGCACGGACCTCAACGGCAAGAAGCTCTGCTCCGTGACGGGCTCGACCTCGGCGCAGAACGTCCACGACACCATCGCCCCGAAGGCCAACCTGAAGGAGTACAGCGGCTATTCGGAGTGCATCGCCGCCCTCCAGAGCGGCGCCGTGGACGCGGTGACCACCGACGACTCGATCCTCGCGGGCTTCGCCGCGCAGGACAAGTACAAGGGCCAGTTCAAGCTCGCCGGCCTCAAGCTGAGCAACGAGAACTACGGCATCGGCGTCAAGAAGGGCGACGCCGCGCTGGAGAAGAAGATCAACACCGCGCTGGAGAAGATGGTCAGCGACGGCTCCTGGCAGAAGGCGGTCGAGAAGAACTTCGGCCCGGCGAGCTACAAGAACGAGCCGGCACCGAAGATCGGCGCGATCGTCAAGTAGTCCGCGGGTCACCGGACAACGCAGGGCCCTCGGGCAACGCGGGAATCCGCGGTTCACACGGGGTTGCGCAGGTGTGCCGCCGCCCGCCGCGATCACGGCGGCGGCAAGCCGCGCCCACCCCGTCCGCCACGTACACCACCACCCGGAAGCGCGGGAGATCGTGTTCGACTTTCTTCAAGGTTATGACGTCCTAGGGGCGTTCTGGATGACGGTGAAGCTCACCGTCTTCTCCGCCCTCGGCTCCCTGGTCCTGGGCACCCTGCTGGCCGCGATGCGGGTCAGCCCGGTCCCGCTCATGCGCGGATTCGGCACCGCCTACGTGAACATCGTCCGGAACATCCCCCTGACGGTCATCATCGTCTTCAGTTCGCTCGGCCTCGCGGACATCTTCGGTGTGACGATGGGCGCCTCCGACGACTTCAAGCTCCAGGCCTTCCGGCTCGCGGTGCTCAGCCTGATCGGCTATCACGCGGCCTTCGTCTGCGAGGCGCTGCGCTCCGGCATCAACACCGTTCCGGTCGGGCAGGCCGAGGCGGCCCGCGCGATCGGGCTGAGCTTCGGCCAGACGCTCCGGCTCGTCGTGCTGCCGCAGGCGTACCGTGCCGTCGTCGTCCCGCTGGCGAACGTGCTGATCGCGCTGACCAAGAACACGACCGTGGCCGCCGCGATCGGCGTGGCCGAGGCCGCCGCCCTGATGAAGACGATGATCGAGAACGAGGCCCAGACGGTCCTCATCGCCGCGGTCTTCGCCTTCGGGTTCGTGGTCCTGACCCTCCCCACCGGCCTCTTCTTCGGCTGGCTGGGCAAGCGACTGGCGGTGAAGCGATGACCTCCGTCCTCTACGACGCTCCCGGCCCCCGCGCCAAGCGCCGCAACGTGGTCCTCTCGGTGTTCTTCGTCATCCTGCTCGCGCTGCTGCTGTGGTGGATATGGCTGGCGATGGACGACAAGGGCCAGCTGAAATGGTCCCTGTGGGAGCCGTTCACGACGGCGAACGCCTGGAGCACCTATCTGTGGCCGGGCCTTCTCGGCACGTTGAAGGCCGCCGCGCTCAGCATGGTGATCGCCCTCCCGCTGGGCGCCGTCTTCGGCATCGCGCGCATGTCCGACCACCGCTGGGTACGCGTTCCGGCGGGCACCGTGGTCGAGTTCTTCCGCTCGATCCCGGTCCTGCTGCTCATGCTGTTCGCGAACGAGCTCTACGCCAAGTCCGCGAACATCGTGAGCGAGGACCGTCCGTTCTACGCGGTCGTCACCGGCCTGGTTCTCTACAACGCCTCGGTCCTCGCCGAGGTCGTACGGGCCGGCATCCTCGCGCTGCCCAAGGGACAGACGGAGGCCGCGTACGCGATCGGGCTGCGCAAGGGGCAGACGATGACCAGCATCCTGCTGCCGCAGTCGGTCACCGTGATGCTCCCGGCGATCGTCAGCCAGCTCGTCGTCATCGTGAAGGACACCGCACTGGGCGGTGTGATGATCGGATACGCCGAACTCCTCACCGCCCGCAGCACCCTGGCGGCCAACTACGCCAACGTCGTCCCGAGCTTCATCGTGGTCGCCGTCGTCTTCATCGTGCTGAACTTCTCGATCACCAGCTTCGCCTCCTGGCTCGAGGGGAGGCTGCGCCGTGGCAAGAAGACGACCGGCGCGGTGCTCTCGCCGAACGACGCCGCCATCGAAGGTACGGCCTCGACCGGTGCCGGCGGAGGAATCTAGGGGCGGTCATCGATTCGGCCGAGGGACTCCGCGCATCGATCGGGGTCCCCCGCACCGCCCGATTCTGACGGATCGTCCGAACATCGGTCGATCCATGTGACCGAAGGGGTCAGTGACGTGATCGCCACGGACCTCGTCACTTGACGCAAGCAGCGGCAATGGGTTGCATACGTTCTGTGATCGTGCACCCTGCTCCACCTGCCTGTTCCCGTACGTCCCTCAGGACACAGCTCCGTGCAGGGGGCACCGCGCCGTGGACCCGGTGATCATCGTCGGAGCGGGGCCCGTGGGGCTCACGCTGGCCCTTGCGCTGGCTCGCCAGGAAGTACCCTCCGTCGTCCTCGACGAGGGACCTGGCAAGGACGAACTGAGGCTCGCGCGGACCGTGGTGCTGCGCGAGGACACGGTCGCGCTGGTCGAGCGGCTGACAGGTCTGCCTCTCGACGACGCCGGCTTCCGTTGGGCCGGATGGCGGTCGATGCGGCGCAAGCAGGTGATGCGCGAGATCGCGTTCGGCGGGGAGGCATCCGGGGGCACGAAGGACGCCTCCGATCCTCCGGGCGCCGGTGCCGCGTGGGGCGAGGGTCCTCGGGGGACCGTCGCCCCACGCGGCACCGGCGCTTCCCGGGAGGCGGAAGGCGCCACGGACGGCGAGGAGTTCGACGCCCCGCTGCACATCGCCCAGCACGCGCTGACCGGCGCCCTGCGCGAGGCCATCATCCACGAGCGGCTCGTCAAGGTCGCCGTGCACAGCCGCCTCGACTCCGTCGAACAGGACGGCTCCGGCGTCACGGCGCACACCCGGGGCCCCAACGGCACCTGGTGGCGCGGAAGTTACCTGGCCGGCTGCGACGGACCCCGGTCGACGGTGCGCAAGCTCCTGGACATCCGCTTCCCCGGGCGCACCGCCGTCGAACGGCACGCCGTGGCGGCCCTGCGCACGGAACTCCCCTGGCCCGGCGAAGCGTTGCTGCACCGGATGACACCCTGGCGCACCTCCGGCCCCTCAGCCGGCGAGGTGAGCGCCCGTCCGCTCGCCGAGGACGTCTGGCGGCTGGACTGGCTGCTGCCCCCGGGCAAGGACCTCGTCACGCCCGACCTGCTGGTGGCACGCATCCGGGAGACCCTCGGGGGCTGGAGCGGCGGCGCCACACCCGCGTACGAGCTGCTCGACACCGGAGTCCACGCCGTCCACCACCGGCTGGCCCGCCGCTGGCGTGTCGGCCGGGTCTTCCTCGCCGGGGACGCGGCCCATCTGCTGGGCGCCCTCGGCACCCAGGGCCTGGACGAAGGACTGCGGGACGCCGACAACCTCGCCTGGAAACTGGCACTCGGCTGGCATCACGGCCCGCGCACCGCGCTCCTCGACAGCTACCAGGCGGAGCGGCGCGCGGTGGTCGCCGCCCGGCTGCGCGCCGCCGACCAGGCGCTGCCGCTGCTGCGGAGCGGCGGCGGCCTGCGCGCCTACGTCCCCGGATCCGCACGCGGCCACGACGCGCTGCTCACGGACGGCCACCTGGGCCGCGGCCCGCTGGGCGCGCCGGGGGCGTACACCGGCTCCCCGCTCATGCCCCCGCCAGCCGAATCGCACGCCCCCGTCGACACCGAGCCCGGCGCACCGGTGGTCGACGTACGGGTGACCGCGGAGGACGGCTCGTTCGTACCGCTGCGGGAGCGGCTCGGGCGCGGGGTCCTGCTCGTCGTCCTGATCGCCCCGGGTACGGGAGTGTGGGCGCGCAAGCACTGGGTGACGGCCGGCATCATGCCGCGGCTCGCCGCCTCCGTGACCGCGCTGCCGCACCCCGCCGAACTGCTCGTCGCGGAGAGTTACCCGGGTGCGGCGGCGCACACCGTGCTGCTGGTCCGCCCCGACGGGCACCTGGTCACCGCGCTCGGCGGGGTCCGGCCGGCCGACCTGTACGAGGCGGCCGAGGCGGCCCTCGGCGGACCCGCGAAGGCGGACGCCCAGAGCGCCGCGGAGGCGACCGCGGGCCGGAGCTGAACGCCCTGTGACCGTCCTGCCCGGGATCTCCCGGCTCCCCGGGCTTCCATGGTCCATATAGTGACGGTGAGTTGACCGGCCTGCGCCACCATGGTCTACTCCGGATCGTGACCGACACCTGTGTGCGCCTGTGGCGGAGGGTCCATATGGACCTCGTCCGCTATGCGGGCTGCGTGTGTCGTCCGTCCCTCTGACTTCGCATCCTCACCTTCCGCGCGCCGCCGCCGTGCCATCGCGCGCTCCTCTCGCGAACTCTCAGGACGGTCCGAGTGTCTGTGCCACCCCCTGTATCCACGCATACCCCCGCCGCCGCCTCCGTGCCCTCCGCCGTCTCCGGCGCACCCCGCACTCCCACGCAGGCCGGTCTGCTGGCCTTCGTACGCCGCACGGCAGCCGATACCGAGCTGATCGCCTCGCTTCCCCTGGACCCCGAGGGC
Organism: Streptomyces sp. NPDC005281; assembly: GCF_040607495.1. Taxonomy (NCBI): domain Bacteria; kingdom Bacillati; phylum Actinomycetota; class Actinomycetes; order Kitasatosporales; family Streptomycetaceae; genus Streptomyces; species Streptomyces sp. NPDC005281. The sequence continues at coordinate 250,876 of NZ_JBEXGX010000008.1, forward strand.
CGTACCTGGGTGCGGCTCGAAGGCCCCGGCGGCAGCGAGGCCTGGCTCATCGGCTGGCCGCCCGGCACCGGGACCGGCTGGCACGACCACGCCGAATCGGTGGGCGCCTTCCTCACCGCGTCGGGCGAGCTCAAGGAGAACTCTCTCGCCGCCCGGCTGCCCGCCGACGGCTGGAAGACCCTGGAACTCACCGAGGAGATCGACCGCACGCGGAGGCTGCCCGCGGGCACCGGCCGCGGCTTCGGGCGCCATCACGTGCACGAGGTGCTCAACGAGTCCACCGAGCAGCACGCGATCTCCGTCCACGCCTACTACCCGCCGCTCCCGCAGATCCGCCGGTACAGCCGTACGGGCCAGATCCTGCGTCTGGAGCACGTCGAGCGTCCGGAGGACTGGCAGTGAGCGACCCCCGGAAGCCCGTCGGCATCGACGTCCTGCTGGAGCAGGTCCGCGCGGGCCTGGACCGCGTGGAGGCGGAGGATGCCTTCGCGACCGTAGAACGTGGCGAAGCGCTGCTGGTCGACACCCGGTACGCCGCCCTGCGGGAACGGGACGGCCTGATCCCCGGTGCTCTCGTCGTCGAGCGCAACGAACTGGAGTGGCGGCTCGACCCCACGGGCAGTCATCGCGCCCCGGAGGCCACCAGCCATGACCTGCGGTTCGTGCTGTTCTGCAACGAGGGATACGCCTCCAGCCTCGCCGCCGAGTCCCTGCGCCGGCTGGGACTGCACAGGGCCACCGATCTGATCGGCGGCTTCCAGGCGTGGAAGAGCGCCGGACTTCCGGTGACAGCCGCCGACCCGGAGAGCTGACCACCCGCTTCACGCGAGGTCAGGCCGCCCGTGTACACAAGGCCGGCCGGTCGAAACGGCATCGATCTTGTCCGGTCGTCGGGCTGCCCCCCGTACTCGGTCCGGCTGGCCCGTGCCCGGACAAGCTGCCCCGCACCCGGTCTGGCTGCCTCTTGTCCGGTCGGGCCGGCTCGTACCCGATCGGGCCGGCTCGCGCCTGGTCTGGCTGCCCTCGTATCCGGTCCGGTCGGCTCACGCCAGGACAGGCTGCCCCGTACCCGGTCCGGCCAGCCGGCTCGTGCCCGGACAGCCCGGCTGCCCCGTACGCAAGCCCGTGAGGTTACGCATACGGGCGCCCGTGGGATCAGAATCCCTCGTCCCCGAGGCCTTCCGTGTCCTCGCCCTCTTCCTCCAGCGCCTGGCGGACCACGCGCACGGCCATGCCCTGGGAGTAGCCCTTGCGGGCGAGCATGCCGACGAGGCGTCTCAGCCGCTTGTCGCGGTCGAGTCCGCGGGTGGAGCGCAGCTTGCGCGCGACCAGTTCACGCGCGGTCGTCTCCTCCTGCTCGGAGTCGAGCTGTCCGACGGCCTCGTCGATCAGCGTCGATTCCACGCCCTTGGTGCGCAGTTCCTGGACGAGCGCCCGCCGGGCCAGTCCCCGGCCATGGTGCCGGGACTCGACCCAGGCGTCCGCGAAGGCGCTGTCGTTGATCAGCCCGACCTCCTCGAACCGCGACAGCACCCCGTCCGCCACGTCGTCCGGGATCTCGCGCTTGCGCAACGCGTCCGCCAGTTGCTTCCGCGTGCGCGGGGTCCCGGTGAGCAGGCGCAGACAGATCGCTCGCGCCCGCTCAGCCGGGTCCCCGGGGGACTCCCCCTTCTCGGCCCTCGACGAGGAGGGGGTGTCTCCGTTCCGCGGGTCGCCGGACGGCTCGCCGAAACCGCCGCGCCGTCGACGACCCCTTCCACCACGCGGTCCGCCCTCGGCGCGTCCACCGCGCCGGGAGACCGCGTCCGGCGAACCGTGACCGCGCGGCAGGCCGTCACCGTGCCGTGCGTCACCGCCCGTCGGACCATCGCCGTCCGGACAGCCGTCGTCCGGACCCGCTCCGTGGAAACCGTCGGCTCGATAAAGCCCGCCGTCGGTGCCGTACGGCTCACCGCCGTACCCCCCGGCACCGTCGTAGGGCCTGTCATCGTCTCCGGCCGGGCCGCCGTCTCCCCCGCCATACCCCTGCCCCTCGGAGGTGAGGGGACGGGCGTACTCGGCCCAGTCGGTTCGTCGTGTCATGGACTAGCTCTTGGCCGCCGCGGCCCTGGACTTGGTGGTCTTGGCAGCCGGAGCGGGCACCTTCGCGGCGTCGTCCGGGGTGGCCGAGACCGCGGCGTCCACGCCCGGCTCGCCGGCGGGCTGCTCGGGCTTCACACCGACGCCCAGCTTCTCCTTGATCTTCTTCTCGATCTCGTTGGCGAGGTCGGGGTTGTCCTTCAGGAAGTTGCGCGCGTTCTCCTTGCCCTGGCCGAGCTGGTCGCCCTCGTACGTGTACCAGGCGCCGGCCTTGCGGACGAAGCCGTTCTCCACGCCCATGTCGATCAGGCCGCCCTCACGGCTGATGCCCTGGCCGTAGAGGATGTCGAACTCGGCCTGCTTGAAGGGCGGCGCGACCTTGTTCTTGACGACCTTGACGCGCGTGCGGTTGCCGACCGCGTCCGTGCCGTCCTTCAGCGTCTCGATGCGGCGGATGTCGAGTCGCACCGAGGCGTAGAACTTCAGCGCCCGGCCACCCGTCGTGGTCTCCGGGGAGCCGAACATCACGCCGATCTTCTCGCGGAGCTGGTTGATGAAGATCGCGGTGGTCTGGGACTGGCTGAGCGCGCCGGTGATCTTGCGGAGCGCCTGGCTCATCAGACGGGCCTGGAGACCCACGTGCGAGTCGCCCATCTCTCCCTCGATCTCCGCGCGCGGCACCAGGGCGGCGACGGAGTCGATGACGATGAGGTCGAGCGCGCCGGAGCGGACCAGCATGTCCACGATCTCCAGGGCCTGCTCGCCGTTGTCCGGCTGCGACAGGATCAGGTTGTCGATGTCGACGCCGAGCTTCTTCGCGTACTCGGGGTCGAGTGCGTGCTCGGCGTCGATGAACGCCACCTGGCCGCCGGCCTTCTGCGCGTTCGCCACCGCGTGCAGGGTCAGGGTCGTCTTACCGGAGGACTCCGGGCCGTACACCTCCACCACGCGGCCACGCGGCAGGCCGCCGACGCCGAGGGCGACGTCGAGCGCGGTCGACCCGGTGGGGATGACCTCGATGGGCTCATTCGGCCGCTCGCCCAGGCGCATCACGGCGCCCTTGCCGAACTGCCGTTCAATCTGCGCGAGCGCGGCGTCGAGCGCCTTCTCGCGGTCGGTTCCTGCCATGGGTTCCACCCGGTTTGCTTGAGTCGATCGCTTCACGTCAAAGACGCTAACGCCTGCCACTGACAATGCGCCCCGACGCCCGCCCGGCCTGTGGATAACTCGGGCACATCTCTGCCGAAACCATGCCTAATCACCCGTCGAAAGCTCCGCCGGAACCTCCATGAGAATGGATGTTCGATTTCCGTGTCAAGCGCAACACCCGGCACTTCCGAGACTACGTTCGCGCTCCGACAGCGACCCGGGAATCCGGCCGATCCGGCCCGGGCACCCGCACCGGACCATCTCGCGGAACCCGGTATCCGCCCCGGACCCGGGCTACTCCCCGGGGTGTACGGCCGGCGCCTCCGGCCGTACGACGACACCGCAGGGCCCGCCCGGCAGGCTGTGGCCATGCCGACGACGAGGACCCGTCCCCCGACACAGCGGAAGCCTTCACTCCGGCCTGCCGAGCGGCTGTGCTGTGCGACGGGCGCCCTGCTCGTGCTCTCCGGCCTCCTGCATCTGCTGGTCTTCGCCGTCGACGGCGGCCCGTGGGACGGTCCCGTCTCCTGGCGCAAGCCCGTGACCTTCGGGCTGTCCTTCGGACTGACCCTGATCGCGATCACCTGGGTCACCACGTACGTGCGGATGGAGGCGCGGACGCGCACCGCGCTGCTCCTCGTGTTCGCCGCGGACTGCGTGGTGGAGGTCGGCGGGATCACCCTCCAGGCATGGCGCCGGGTCCCCTCGCATCTCGACATGGAGACGGGCTTCGACACGGCGGTGTCCATGATGCTCGCGGTGGGCGGCGGCGTCCTGGTCGTGGTACTGACCGCGTTCGCGGTCGCGTCGTTCCGCCGCAGGCCCGCGGGCCCCGCCGGCATGCCCCTGGCCGTGCGCTCGGGGTTCGCGATCCTGCTCGTCGCGCTGGCCTCCGGCGCCGTGATGATCGCCCGCGGGGTCGTCCTCACCAGGACCGGCCACCAGCAGGCCGCGTACCACTCGACGGCTCCGCTCAAGCCGCTGCACGCGGTGAGCCTGCACGCCGTGCTGGTGCTGCCCGCGCTGGCCTGGCTGCTCTCCCGCACCGGCTGGAGCGGGAGCGGGGAGCGGGTCGTGCGGGTGGCGGTCGGCCTCTACGCGGCGGCCGTCGTCGCCGCCGGTGTCCAGGCCGCCCTCACCTGGTGAACGTCACCGGCCGAGCGCCCTGGTGACGTCACCGGCCGAGCTGCCGCCGCACGCGGGCGACCAAGCCTTCCGAGCTGCGGGTGCGGTGTCCTTGCACCCGCGGGTCGTCCGTGACGTCGTAGCGCTTCACATAGGCACCCAGGAACGCCTGGAGGGTGGCGACGGCGGGGATGGCGATCAGCGCGCCGACGGCCCCGAGGAGGGCGGTGCCGGCGATCACGGACCCGAAGGCGACCGCGGGATGGATGTCCACCGTCCTGGAGGTCAGCTTGGGCTGGAGCACATAGTTCTCGAACTGCTGGTAGACCACCACGAAGACGAGCACCCACAGTGCGTACCAGGGGTCGATCGTGAACGCGATCAGCATGGGCAGGGCGCCCGCGAGGTAGGTGCCGATGGTCGGGATGAACTGCGAGACCAGACCGACCCACACCCCGAGCACGGGCGCGTACGGCACGCCCAGGGCCTCCAGCAGGATGTAGTGGGCCACGCCCGAGATCAGTGCCATCAGGCCGCGCGAGTACAGATAGCCGCCGGTCTTGTCGACGGCTATCTCCCAGGCGCGCAGCACCTCCGCCTGCCGGGCCGGCGGCAGCACCGAGCACAGAGCGCGCCGCAGCCGGGGTCCGTCGGCGGCGAAGTAGAACGAGAACAGCGCGACCGTCAGCAGCTGGAAGAGACCGCCGAGCACCTGCCCGGACACGTCCAGGACGCCGGTGGCGCTGTTCTGCACGTACTTCCGCAGCCAGTCGGAGTGCAGCAGGCCTTCCTGGATGTCGACCCGTCTGAGGTCGGAGTGGAAGTGCGTGTTGATCCAGCTGATGACCGAGTCGAGGTAGTCGGGGAAACCCTCGATCATCTTGATGATCTGGCCCGCGAGCATCGAGCCGAGCAGGGTGACGAACCCGGCGATCATGATCAACGACCCCAGGAAGACGAGGAAGGCGGCCAGCCCCCTGCGCATGCCACGTGAGGCCATCCAGCTGACCGCGGGTTCTATCGCGAGCGCGAGGAAGAACGAGATCAGGATGTTGATCAGGAGGCCGGTGAGCTGATGGAACGCCCAACTGCCCAGCTGGAACAAGGCTATGAGCGTGAGGGCGAGCACCATGGCACGCGGCAGCCAGCGCGGCATGCGCGTGCCTGGTGCGACGGCGTCGGCGCCGGACGGACCGGGCGGCGTCGTGCCGAACGGTGACGACTGCTGATCGACCTGCGTGTTCTCGTCTGTCGGGGCCACCCGCCAAGTCTGGCCCACGCCACCGACACGGGATCCAGGTCCCCCTGGTCTTTCCCGGTCCTCGGTCCCCTTCAGTGGTTTTCGAACGGAACGTTCATGGTCGCGCACACCACGCGCCACACGTCCTTTGCCTCCCAGCCCGCGTCCAGCGCCTCGATGACGGTGCGCCCGCCGAGTTCCGTCATCACATGATCGCGCGCGAACGTCTCGGCGTAACCCGCGCCGAAGTGATCACCCATCCGCTGCCAGAAGACCGTCAACCGCATGACTCCAGTATCCCGCCCTGAGAGTGGGCCCGAGCCGGGACCGCGTGCCGAGACCGCTTTCCGCCCTACGGTCTGACGCATGGCCGAAACCGGAGCATCTCCACTCCCCCAGCCGCCCCTCGCGCCCTCCCCTCTCGCACGTGCCGAGCACTTCGTCTGGCTCACCGCGCGCGTGCTGGAACAGCGCCGCTTCGCCTACCACTTCCTCGGCGGCGGCGCCGACGCGGTCGAGACGGCGCTGGCCGCCTACCGCAACGACGACGAAGGGTACGGTCACGCGCTCGAACCCGATCTGCGCGGCCCTGTCAGCCAGCCGCTGCACACGGGACACGCCCTGCGCGTGCTCGACTCGATCGGGCGCTGCGGCGGACAGCGCGTGGAACGGGTGTGCCGCTATCTGACCTCCGTGTCGACCGCGGACGGCGCGCTGCCCGCCGTCCATCCCAGCCAGCGCGGCTATCCGGCGGCCCCGTTCGTGCCGGTCGTCGACGATCCGCCGAGCGAACTCCTCGCCACCGGACCGATCGTGGGCCTGTTGCACCGCAACGAGGTGTGGAACGCCTGGCTGTTCCGGGCCACCGACTTCTGCTGGCAGGCGGTGGAGTCCCTGGAGAAGTCCCACCCGTACGAGATCGAGGCCGCCGTCGCGTTCCTGGACTCCGCGGCCGACCGCCCGCGCGCGGAGGCGTGCGCCGACCGGCTGGGCCGGCTCGTCCGTGAGCAGCGGCTCGCCGCGCTGGACCCCGGGCGGCTGGAGGCCTACCCCGTCCCGCCCGGTTACGCGCCCGGTGAGCACCACTTCCCGCACGACTTCGCGCGGACGCCGGACTCGCTGGCGCGCGCGTGGTTCACCGACGAGGAGATGGCCCGGTCGCTGGACCATCTCTCGGACGAGCAGCAGGAGGACGGCGGGTGGCCGATCCGCTGGCGTCAGTGGGCACCGGGCACCGCTCTGGAGAGCCGTCCCATCGTGACCGTCGAGGCACTGCGCACGCTCCGGGCGTACAAGAGGGCCATCAACTGAGACCGCCGGTGGCCCGGGTGCGCCGGAGCATCGAGGTACGGTTCCGGCGCACCCGGGGTGTCAGCGGGACCGCCAGGCTCCCGGGTGACCCGAGATACGACTCCGCGTGCGGCCGGGTGTCAGCCTGTCAGCGCGCGGACCCCGGCCGTCACCACCACCGCCGCGGCGACCACCACCAGGAACGGGGCGCGCAGGATCAGTGCGACGGCCGCCGCGGCGAGCCCGGCGGCCCTGGCGTCGAGGACGAGGACCCGTCCGTCCGCGAAGGTCTGCTGGGCCGTGAGAGCGGCCAGGAGCGCGACGGGCAGCAGGGCGGCGAGGCGCTGCACGATCGGCCGCTCAAGCACGCCCGCGGGGATCAGCAGTCCGACGAGTTTGACGGCGTAGCAGCCGACGGCGGTGACGCCGATGGCGATCCAGATGTTCAACGCTCTTCTCCTGACACGTCCGAGCCGTCGTTCCGCGCGCCGGCCGGTGGACCCTCCACCGCATCGGCCGTCGTCTCGTCCGCCATCTCCGTGGAGGTGTCGCGGACGGTGTCCGCGCGACGGCGCCCTGTCACGCAGAGCACGGCGGGGGCGGCCAGAGCGGCCACCAGTACCGGGACTCCGGCGGGCAGCACGGGCAGCAGACCGAGCCCCAGAAGGACGGCGATTCCCGCGACCGCTCGTTCCGTGGCGGTCTTCAGCATCGGTGCGAGCAGCGCCAGGAACACCGCGGGCCCTGCCGCGTCCAGTCCCCACGCGCCGGTGTCGCCGATGGCCTCGGCCCCGGCCGCGCCGAGCAGCGTGGTGAGGTTCCACAGCACGTAGAGGGACAGGCCGGTGACCGTGAAGCCGATCCGGACGCCGCGTCGGGTGGGCTGGGCCAGCGCCACCGCCGTGGTCTCGTCGATGACCCACTGGGCGGCGAACGGCCGCACCGCGCGCGGGAGGGCCAGGAGCTGGGACAGCCGCAGCCCGTAGAACGCGTTCCGGACTCCGAGGAAGAACGCCCCGGCGGCCGCGGTGAGCGGGTTGCCCCCGGCCGCGAGCGCGCCCACGAGCGCGAACTGCGACGCCCCGGTGAACACCAGGAGGCTGAGGGCGCAGGTCTGGAGCAGGCTGAGGCCGCTGCCGGCCGAGGTCACCCCGAAGGCGAAACCGGACAGTCCGACGGCGACCCCGACTCCGAGGGCGTCGCGGACGACGGCCGCGTCGGGTTTTCCGGCGTGTTCACTGCGTATGTCTGGGAGAGCTGTCTGTTGTGCCACGCGTCGAACGGTACGAGGAGCCGCCCCCCGGCGTCTTGTACGTTCTTGCGCTCCCGTTGGTACGCCCACGATCCGGCTGAAGTGCCGGTTGAGGTGCGGCTGGTCGGTGAAGCCGACGGCGACGGCCGCCTCTGCCGGTGTGGACCCGGCGTCCAGGAGCCGGCGTGCCCGGCGTACGCGCGCGTCGGTCAGCCAGGTGTGGGGCGGCATGCCGTAGGCGTCCCGGAACGCGCGCAGCAACGCGAACGAGCTGGTGCCGAGGTCGGCCGCGAGCCGTTCCAGGGTCGGCGGCTCGGCCATCCGCTCGTCGAGGACGCCACGCGCGCGTGCCGCGAGTCTGCCGCCCGCGGTGCGTACGGCCCGCTGCGGCAGCGGTCCTCCGTTCAGGCGCAGCAGCCGGGTCACGGCGACCCTCAGCAGGGTGTCGGCGGCCAGCGCGTTGCCCTCCTCCGCGGCTCGGAGCACCTGATGGACCAGGCTCGCCGCGTAGGGGTCGTCGAGTACCGGGCTGATGAATCCGGGGGTGCCGCGCAGGGTGGTGGTCTCGGCGGCGATCTCGGCCACCGTTTCCGGAGAGGGGTAAACGGCGCCGTACCTCCAGCCCTCGGGAACGCCCGCGCGCCCGGTGTGCGGGGTGTCGGGGTTGACCAGGGCCAGCGAACCCGGGCCCGCGTACTGGTCGGCGCCTCCGTGGTGGAAGACCTCGACGCCCTCGGTGACGGCGGCGATGACGAAGTTCTCGTGGGTGTGCCGTACGAAGATCTTCTCGACGTAGCGGGCGCGCAGCAGATCGACACCGGGCAGCTCCGGATACTGCCAGTGCCGTGCCCGCTCCTGCCCCGAACCTGCCACGCCCTCATTGTCCGCCACGTGCCAGGCCGGACGGATCCGCCACCGTGCTGGGCCGAACGGATCCGCCACCATGCCAGGACCGGATGGATCCGCCGCCGTGCCGGACACAGACGGATCCGCCGACGTACCAGGCCCGGACGGGTCCGCCAGCATGCCGGGCCCGGACGCCGGACCCCGGTCCGCCTTGCCCCGGCTGTCCCGATCTGCGCCGCACCGCTCTCGCCCGCACCGCTCTCGCCCGTTCCGCTCGCCGTGGCGTTCTCGCAGGTCAGCACGGTTGTCAGTGGGCGGGTGCAGGATGGACGCATGGTCAGCTCCGCACACCGAGCCCTCGACGGCTTCTCCCCCGCGACCCGCGGCTGGTTCACGGGGGCCTTCTCCGCGCCCACCGCGGCCCAGGCCGGGGCCTGGGCGGCCATCGGCGCGGGCTCGGACGTGCTGGTCGTCGCCCCCACCGGCTCCGGCAAGACACTCGCCGCGTTCCTCGCCGCGCTCGACCAGCTGGCCTCGGCGCCACCGCCGGCGGACCCGCGCAAGCGCTGCCGGGTCCTGTACGTGTCGCCGCTCAAGGCGCTCGCTGTCGACGTGGAGCGGAATCTGCGCAGTCCGCTGACCGGCATCCGGCAGGAGTCCGTGCGGCTCGGGCTGCCGGAGCCGGAGGTGAAGGTGGGCATCCGTTCCGGCGACACCCCGCCCGCCGAGCGCAGGGCGCTGGCCACCCGCCCGCCGGACATCCTGATCACCACCCCCGAGTCGCTGTTCCTGATGCTGACCTCGGCCACACGCGACGCGCTGACCGGCATCGAGACCGTGATCCTGGACGAGGTGCACGCGGTCGCGGGCACCAAGCGCGGCGCCCACCTCGCGCTCACCCTGGAACGCCTCGACGAACTGCTGCCGAAGCCCGCCCGGCGTATCGGCCTGTCCGCGACCGTGCGTCCCGTCGACGAGGTGGCGCGCTATCTCTCGCCGCGGGGCAAGGTGGAGATCGTCCAGCCCCCGTCCGGCAAGGAGTTCGACCTCTCCGTGGTCGTCCCGGTCGAGGACCTGGGCGAGTTGGGCGGTTCCCCGGCCGCCGACGGCAAGGAGGGCGCGGAGAAGCCCTCCATCTGGCCGCACGTGGAGGAACGGATCGCCGACCTCGTCCAGTCCCACCGCTCGACGATCGTGTTCGCCAACTCGCGGCGCCTGGCCGAGCGCCTGTGCAACCGGCTCAACGAGATCGCGTACGAGAGGGCGACCGGCGAGCCGCTGGATGAGGCGCACGCGCCGGCCGAGTTGATGGGCGGCTCGGGCGCGGCACAGGGGGCGCCGCCGGTCATCGCCCGGGCCCACCACGGCTCGGTCTCCAAGGAGCAGCGTGCGCAGGTCGAGGAGGACCTGAAGGCCGGCCGTCTGCCCGCCGTGGTCGCCACCTCCAGCCTTGAATTGGGCATCGACATGGGCGCGGTCGACCTCGTCGTACAGGTCGAGTCGCCGCCGTCCGTGGCCTCGGGGCTCCAGCGTGTGGGCCGCGCGGGTCACCAGGTGGGCGCGGTCTCCACCGGTGTCGTCTTCCCGAAGTACCGCGGCGACCTGGTGCAGGCGGCGGTGGTCACCGAGCGGATGCGCACCGGCTCCATCGAGTCCCTGCGGGTCCCCGCCAATCCTCTGGACGTGCTGGCGCAGCAGCTCGTCGCCATGACGGCCCTCGACACCTGGCAGGTCGACGACCTGCTCACCACGGTCCGCCGGGCGGCACCGTTCGCCTCACTCCCGGAGTCGGCGTTCACCGCCGTGCTCGACATGCTCGCGGGCCGCTATCCGTCGGACGCCTTCGCCGAGCTGAGGCCCCGCGTGGTGTGGGACCGGGTCGCGGGCACGGTGACCGGCCGTCCCGGAGCCCAGCGTCTCGCCGTCACCTCCGGGGGCACCATCCCGGACCGCGGACTCTTCGGGGTGTTCCTCGCCGGGGCCGACCCCAAGAAGGGCGGCGGCCGGGTCGGCGAACTCGACGAGGAGATGGTGTACGAGTCCCGGGTGGGCGATGTCTTCACCCTCGGCACCAGCTCCTGGCGCATCGAGGACATCACCAGGGACCGGGTGTTGGTCTCCCCGGCGCCCGGCGTCCCCGGCCGGCTGCCCTTCTGGAAGGGCGACCAGCTCGGGCGGCCGCTCGAACTGGGGCGCGCGGTGGGCGCGTTCCTCCGCGAGGTCGGATCGCTTCCCGAGGGCGACGCCCGGCTGCGCCTGCTGGCCGCGGGCCTGGACGCCTGGGCCGCCGACAACGTCATCGCGTACCTCACCGAACAGCGCGAGGCGTGCGGGCACATCCCGGACGACCGCACGATCGTCGTCGAACGCTTCCGCGACGAGCTCGGCGACTGGCGTGTGGTCGTGCACTCTCCCTTCGGTGCCCAGGTCCACGCTCCCTGGGCGCTCGCCCTGGGCGCCAAGCTCTCCGAGCGGTACGGCATGGACGCCCAGGTCATGCACGCGGACGACGGCATCGTGCTGCGGCTGCCCGACGCCGATCTGATGAGCCTGGACCTCCTCGACCAGGCGCCTTCGAAGGCGGGCGCGGAGTGGGACGCGGAACAGGCGCCGGTCGGCGCGGCGGACGTCGCCTTCGACAAGGGCGAGGTCAACCAGATCGTCACGGACCAGGTCGGCAGTTCGGCCCTGTTCGCCGCCCGCTTCCGCGAATGCGCCGCCCGCGCCCTGCTCCTGCCCCGGCGCAGCCCCGGTAAGCGCACCCCGCTGTGGCAGCAGCGGCAGCGCGCGGCCCAGCTGCTCCAGGTGGCGAGCGAGTTCGGTTCGTTCCCGATCGTCCTGGAGGCGGTGCGCGAATGCCTCCAGGACGTCTTCGACGTCCCGGGTCTCACGGAGCTGATGGGCGACATCGAGTCCCGCAAGGTGCGGCTCGTCGAGGTGACCACCCCCGAGCCCTCCCCCTTCGCCCGCTCCCTGCTCTTCGGTTACGTCGCCCAGTTCCTGTACGAGGGGGACTCACCGCTCGCCGAGCGGCGGGCCGCCGCGCTGTCGCTCGACTCGCGGCTCTTGGCCGAGCTCCTGGGCCAGGCCGAACTCCGCGAGCTCCTGGACGCCGACGTCCTGACCGAACTGGAGCGGGAGCTCCAGTGGCTCACCGAGGACCGCCGCATCAAGGACGTGGAGGGCGTCGCCGACCTGCTGCGTCTGCTCGGGCCGCTCTCGGACGCCGAGCTGGCCGAGCGGGGCGCTCAGCCGCAGTGGGCGAAGGAGCTGGCCGCCGCCCGCCGCGCCATCCGGGTACGGATCGCCGGAGCCGACCACTGGGCGGCCATCGAGGACGCGGGCCGGCTGCGGGACGCGCTCGGCACGGCGTTGCCCGTCGGTGTCCCGGAAGCCTTCACCGAGCCGGTCAAGGATCCGCTCGGCGATCTCCTCGCCCGGTACGCGCGCACCCATGGGCCGTTCACATCGGCGACGGCCGCCGCCCGCTTCGGTCTCGGTACGGCCGTCACCGACGGCGCGCTGCACCGCCTCGCGGCGAGCGGCCGGGTCGTGCAGGGAGAGTTCCATCCGGCGGGCATCGGCCAGGAGTGGTGCGACGCGGCGGTGCTGCGCAGGCTGCGCCGTCGTTCGCTCGCGGCGCTGCGCCATGAGCTGGAGCCGGTCCCGCCCGCCGCGCTCGCCCAGTTCCTGCCGCAGTGGCAGCACGTGGGCGGCGGGCACGGGCTGCGCGGTATCGACGGACTGGTGCGTGCCGTCGAGCAGTTGCAGGGGGCGTCGGTGCCGGCGTCCGCGCTGGAGAAGCTCGTACTGCCGTCTCGGGTCGCCGGTTACACACCCGCGCTGCTCGACGAGCTCACGGCCGCCGGCGAGGTGGTCTGGGCCGGGGCGGGGTCACTGCCGGGCAAGGACGGCTGGGTGTCGTTGTATCTCGCGGACGCAGCCCCGCTGCTCCTTCCGGCCGCGCACCCTCTGGAGCCGACGGCGCTGCATCAGTCGGTCCTCGACACCCTCTCGGGGGGCTACGGCCTGTTCTTCCGCCAGATCGCCGACCAGGTCCGCGCCACCACGCACCCGGACGCGACCGATCCCCAGCTCGCCGACGCCGTCTGGGAGCTGGCCTGGTCCGGACGGCTGACAAACGACACGCTCGCGCCGATGCGCTCCCTCCTGGGTTCGGGCCGCACCGCCGGGTCCACGGCCCACCGGGCCAAGCGCTCGGTCCCCCGCGGGCGTTACGGCTCCCTGACGGGAGGGGCGCGCCCCCAGTCACGTACGGGTCCCCCCACCGTGGCGGGGCGCTGGTCGCTGCTGCCCGAGCGCGAGCCCGACGCGACCGTCCGCGCCCACGCCCTGGCCCGCGCGCTGCTCGACCGGCACGGGGTGGTGACCCGGGGCGCCGTCGCGGCGGAGGGCGTGGAGGGAGGCTTCTCGGCGGTGTACCGCATCCTGTCGGCGTTCGAGGACAGCGGCCAGGCACGGCGGGGCTATGTGGTGGAGGGGCTCGGTGCGGCCCAGTTCGCCATGGACGGCGCGGTGGACAGGCTCCGGGCGGCCGCGAACGCGCGCGACCGGGGCGCCGCCCTGTTCGGGCCGGCCCTCCAGGACAACTCCCCCGCCGCCCACGGTTTCCCGGACAGCGCCGCCTTCCCGCGTTCCGGCTCGGGCCTCGACGGCACGGGCAAGGGCGGCGACTCCTTCATGGGCAGGGCGGATCTCGCCGAAGGTCCGGACTCCCTGAACGCCCTCGCCCCCGACCCGGACCCCGATTCCCCCTCCGGACCCGACTCCGGCCCCGATTCCTCCCTCGGACCCGACTCCGGCCCCGATTCCTCCCTCGGACCCGGCTCCGCCCCCGATTTCGATTTCGGCGACGACCACACCTTCTCGGCGGACTCCGCCTTCCCGGCCGGCTCCCCCCACCCCGACGCGCGCAACCCGGGCGCGCCCCACCCCTACGCGACCCACAGCCGGAACACCCCGTCCCGCCGGGGCGGCTCGCCGTATCCGGAGAACGGTTCCGGCTATCCCGGCGGCGCGGGTCTCGCGGGCCGTTCCCGTTCCCGTACCGCCTCCCCGGCCGTCGTGCTGGCCGCCGCCGACCCCGCGAACGCCTACGGCGCGGCCCTGCCGTGGCCCGAGTCCCCGACCGAGGCGGGCCACAAGCCGGGCCGCAAGGCGGGTTCCCTGGTCGTCCTGGTCGACGGTGAACTGGCTCTCTACATGGAGCGCGGCGGCAAGACCCTGCTGGCCTGGCCGGCCGACCCGGACGACCCGGTCTCGCAGGACACCCGTCTCGGTGCCGCGGCGGAGGCCCTCGCCGCGGCCGCCCTCGCGGGCTCGCTCGGCACGGTGACCGTCGAGCGCGTCAACGGCGCCTCGGCCCTCACCTCGCCTCTCGGCGCTCTCCTGGAAGGAGCCGGCTTCATCGCCACCCCGCGCGGACTCCGCCTTCGCGCCTGACCGACCGCCCCTGACCGTTCCGACCCGTGCCACCCTGGTGTCATGCCCGAAGGAGACACCGTCTGGCAGGCCGCGAGGCGTCTGCACGTCGCCCTCGCGGGCAAAGTCCTGACCCGTTCCGATCTGAGGGTGCCCCGGTACGCCACGGCCGACCTCACCGGCCGTTCCGTCCTGGACGTCACCCCGCGCGGCAAGCACCTCCTCACCCGGATCGAGGGCGGTCTGACGCTGCACTCGCATCTGCGGATGGACGGTTCGTGGAAGGTGTACGAGAACGGGCGGCGCTGGAGCGGAGGTCCCGGACACCAGATCCGGGCCGTCCTCGGGACGGAGGACCGCACGGCCGTCGGCTACCGTCTGCCCGTACTGGAACTGCTCAGGACCTCGGACGAGGCCCGCGCGGTCGGTCACCTCGGCCCCGACCTCCTGGGCCCGGACTGGGACCCGGCCAAGGCCCTGGAGAATCTCCTTCGCGATCCCGACCGCGCGCTCGGCGAGGCCCTGCTCGACCAGCGCAATCTCGCGGGCATCGGGAACGTGTACAAGAGCGAGCTGTGTTTCGTGCTCGGTGTCACGCCCTGGCTCCCCGTCGGCGCGCTGCCCGCCGACCGTGCCGCCCAACTGCCGGTGCTGGCGAAGAAGCTGCTGGAGTTCAACCGCGAGCGGCCGATCCGTGTCACCACCGGGCGCCGTGAGCAGAAC
The DNA here is from genome assembly GCF_040607495.1 of Streptomyces sp. NPDC005281. Lineage (NCBI taxonomy): Bacteria > Bacillati > Actinomycetota > Actinomycetes > Kitasatosporales > Streptomycetaceae > Streptomyces > Streptomyces sp. NPDC005281. The sequence continues at coordinate 266,022 of NZ_JBEXGX010000008.1, forward strand.
CTGTTCGTGTACGGGCGCACCCCTCGCCCGTGTCTGCGCTGCGGGACGCCGGTCCGCTCGGGGGACCAGGGCGACGGATCCCGTGAACGGCCCACGTACTGGTGCCCCCGATGCCAGACGGGTCCCACCCCGCGGCCGGACGCCGGCCGGAACACCGTCACCGCGTACCGCCGCACCGGATACGAGTAGTCGCGGAGTAGTTCCGCCCGACCAATTGACGACCCGTCAGATCTCTTCGTACGGTCCCTTCATGGGCCTTCCCGCGTACGACCTCACCGGACGCTCCGCCTTCGTCACCGGCGCGGGCAGCGGCATCGGCCGCGCGACGGCGGTCGTGCTCGCGGAGGCGGGCGCCACCGTGCACTGCGCGGACGTCGACGAGCAGGGCCTGCACGAGACGGCGACGCTGATCAAGGATCAGGGCGGTACCGCCCTCGGCCATCCCCTCGACGTCACCGACCGGGCCGGGTTCCAGCGGGCCGTCGCCTCCTGCGGCCGGCTCGACGTCATGGCGGCGATCGCGGGGATCATGCACAGCAGCCCGGTCCTGGAGACCCTGGACGAGGACCTGGACCGGGTGCTGAACGTCAACTTCAAGGGGGTCCTGTACGCCTGCCAGGAGGCCGCTCGCTCCATGATCGCGAACGGTGTCCACGGCAGCATCGTCACCATGGCCTCGGGCGCGATCGACTCCGGCGGTCCTGGCCTGTTGTGCTACAGCGCGGCCAAGGCGGCCGTCGTACAGCTGACGAAGACGCTGGCGACCGAGACCGGTCCGTACGGCATTCGCGTCAACGCCGTGGCGCCGGGCTGGATCCGCACTCCCATGACCGACCGCCACGGCGAGCGGCAGGCCCGCACCGAGGCGTTCATGGCCCGTCTGTCGCCGCTGGGCCGCGTCGGGGAGCCCCAGGACATCGCCCACGCCGTGCTGTACCTGGCCTCGGACGCCTCGGCGTTCACGACGGGTCAGATCCTCCGCCCCAACGGCGGCGTCGCCATGCCCTGGTAAGGCTCCCGCCACCGCGTCGGCGCGTTTTCGCCCGCCGGTCGTGCCGCCACCGGTCAGGTCCGACGGCACCGGCTGCCCGGGTTTTCGGCACGCAGTGGACCGGCAGCAGGCTGAGCCCCCACCCGCCCGCGGCGACCGTTCCTTCGAGCACCCCGGCTCCAGGTACCAGCGCGAGCCGGAGCACGCTGAACCACCACAGCGCACCGAACACCACACACGCCCCCCGGCGCACTATTCGCCCTGCCATGGCACCCTCCTCCGGCGCGGCACCGCGCCGCCGATCTCAAGCGCGAGCAGGGCACACCGGCGGCACGCGGCTCTTCACGGTGTACATCCGCGTCCTCCGGTTCACGGTGACTGCGGCGGCCCCTCTCGCGGCCGCACCCGTCACGACGGCCGGCATCGGCTTCGCCGGACCACTCCAACCATGGGCGCCGCGCCGGAGACCGGCAAACGGGCCCACGAGGGACCGCGGGGAACGCGAAAGCCCCGGCCGGGCTTCTCCGGGTCTTCCCGGGGACGCCCTGGCCGGGGCTTCGGTGGTACGTCTGCCGGCTCGGAGAACGCGAGCCGGTGCGCGTCAGGCGGCGACGACGTCGACCGCTTCGGCAGGCGCCTTGATCGTGACCCGTTCCGGTGGCACACCGGTCACCGATACGGAATTGAGCATCGGGCGACGTACCGGTGCGTGCACCGGTTCGGTGGCAGCAGCCGACCGTGCCAGCTCCGCGAGGGCGAGCTCGTCGCTCACTTCCCGCATGAGCTCGGACATCCGTACGTCCAGCGCGTCGCAGATCGCGGAGAGCAGTTCGGAGGACGCCTCCTTCTGCCCCCGCTCCACCTCGGAGAGATAGCCGAGCGAAACTCGGGCGGACGAGGAGACTTCGCGCAGAGTACGGCCCTGGCGCTGGCGCTGCCGACGCAGCACGTCACCCAGCAGGCGACGGAGCAGAATCATCGGTGGCTCCCTCCTCGGACCGCGTAGCCGCATCCTTCACGCCCCACCGTACCGCCTTGCGCCGCGGCCGTGCGGGGAGCGATGTCGTGTTCACTCAGGGCTGCAAACATCAAAACCCCCCGTTCTGTTCCGTATCCTGTGCCCGCTCATTCCCGGTCTGTTCGCCCGCGGTCTCCCGAAGGAGCAGCGCGAGTACGCTGCGTACACTCTCCATACGGATTTCCGCCCGGCCGCCGTTCAACCGCAGCGGCAGCACTTTCCCGTCGCGAACGGTGCCGGAGGGGCCTTCGAAGGGCCCGTCGACAGCCACGTAGACCGTACCGACAGGCTGTCCGTCCTGGGGGTCGGGACCGGCGACGCCGGTGGTCGCGATCCCCCAGTCGGCGCCGAGCGCCTTGCGCACCCCGGCGGCCATCTGCGCCGCGACCTGCGCGTCCACCGCGCCGCGTTCGGCCAGAAGAGTGGCGTCGACGCCGAGCAGTTCGTGCTTCAGTTCGGTGGCGTAAGCGGTCACGGAGCCCCTGAACACCTTCGAGGCACCCGGAACAGCGGTGATCTCCGCGGCCACCAGACCGCCCGTGAGCGACTCGGCGACGGCGAGGGTCTCGCCCCTCACCGTGAGTAGTCGCACCACTTCGGCGGCCGCGGTAGTCACCGCTCGGCCTCCACGGCGGCCGCCTGCCGCTCGGCGATTCCACTGCGGCGCAGCACAATGGCCTGTCTCACATAGTCGATCCCGGTGACCACGGTCAGCACGACCGCGACGGCCATCACCCAGAACCTCAGGCTGGCCAGCGCGCCGGTCAGCGGCAGGATGTACATGCCGACCGCCGTGCCCTGGACCAGCGTCTTCATCTTGCCGCCGCGGCTCGCCGGGATGACTCCGTAGCGGATCACGACGAAGCGCAGCAGGGTGATGCCGAGCTCACGCCCGAGGATCACGAAGGTGACCCACCAGGGCAGATCGCCGAGCCCGGACAGACAGACCAGCGCCGCGCCCATGATCGCCTTGTCGGCGATGGGGTCGGCGATCTTCCCGAAGTCGGTGACGAGGTCGTACGTGCGCGCCAGGTGACCGTCGAAGATGTCGGTGATCATGGCGACGGCGAAGGCGGCCCAGGCCCAGGCCCGCATGGCCGGGTCGTAGCCGCCGTCGGCCAGCATCAGCGCCACGAAACCCGGCACGAGGACGAGCCGGATCATGGTCAGGATGTTGGCGATGTTCCACAGGCTCGCCTGGTTGACGGCCGCGGCGCCCAGTTTCCCGCCACGCGGTGTCTTCGGGCCGCCGGGAACGCCGGACGCGCCGCCCGGAGCGTCGGATGCGCCGGGAGCGCCCGTCGCGCCCTGTGCGCCCGGGGAGCCGCCTGCCGCGGATGCCGGGGCTCCGGTCATCTGGCCGCCTCCTCAGCGCTCGCGAGCGAGCCCGGAAGCGGCTCGGCCACCAGGTCGACACCTTCCGTACCGACCACCTTGGCCTCGACGATACGGCCGACGGTCAGACCCTCGCCGGTCGTGAACAGCACCTGGCCGTCCGTCTCCGGTGCCTGGTGCGCGGCGCGGCCGTACGCGCCGTCCTCGTCGTCGATGCCCTCGACGAGCACGTGGACGGTCTCGCCCACGCGCTCCTCCGCGCGCTGGGCGACCAGTTCCTCGGCGAGCCGCGAGATCCGCGCGAGGCGCTCGGCGACGACGTCCTCGTCCAGCTTGTTCTCGTAGGTCGCGGCTTCGGTGCCCTCCTCGTCCGAGTACCCGAAGACACCGATCGCGTCGAGGCGGGCGCCCGTGAGGAAACGCTCCAGCTCGGCGAAGTCGGCCTCGCTCTCACCGGGGAAGCCCACGATGAAGTTGGAGCGCACGCCGGCCTGCGGGGCCTTGGCGCGGATGGTGTCCAGCAGCTCGAGGAACCTGTCGGTGTCACCGAAGCGGCGCATCGAGCGCAGCACGTCGGGCGCGGAGTGCTGGAAGGACAGGTCGAAGTACGGGGCGACGTTCGGCGTCGAGGTCAGTACGTCGATGAGTCCGGGGCGCATCTCGGCGGGCTGGAGGTAGCTGACCCGCACCCGTTCGATGCCGTCGATCTCGGCCAGCTCGGGAAGCATCGTCTCCAGGAGACGGATGTCACCCAGGTCCTTGCCGTACGAGGTGTTGTTCTCGGAGACGAGCATCACCTCCTTGACGCCCTGCTCGCCGAGCCAGCGGGCCTCGTTCAGGACGTCGCTGGGGCGGCGCGAGATGAACGAGCCGCGGAAGGAGGGGATGGCGCAGAACGTGCAGCGGCGGTCGCAGCCGGAGGCCAGCTTCACCGAGGCGACCGGGGAGCCGTCCAGGCGGCGGCGCAGCGGCGCGCGGGGGCCTGAGACCGGGGCGACGCCCTCGGGGAGGTCGGTGGGGGCGCCGTGGCCGGGAAGGGCCACTTCCTCGCCGGCGCTCTGCCGCTCGGCCGGGCTGATCGGCAGCAGCTTGCGCCGGTCACGCGGGGTGTGGGAGGCGTGGACGCCGCCGTTGAGGATGGTCTGGAGGCGGTCGGAGATGTCGGCGTAGTCGTCGAAGCCGAGTACGCCGTCGGCCTCGGGAAGCGCCTCGGCGAGTTCCTTGCCGTACCGCTCGGCCATGCAGCCCACCGCGACCACGGCCTGGGTTCTGCCGTGGCCCTTGAGGTCATTGGCTTCGAGGAGGGCGTCGACGGAGTCCTTCTTGGCGGCTTCGACGAACCCACAGGTGTTGACGACGGCGACGTCCGCTTGCTCGGCGTCCTCCACGAGTTGCCAGCCGTCCGCCTCCAAGCGGCCTGCGAGCTCCTCCGAGTCCACCTCGTTACGGGCGCAGCCAAGGGTGACGAGTGCGACGGTACGGCGTTCAGGCATGGGCTCAAGACTACTTTGTCTGACCGACAGCCCACGTCGACGGGGTTGGCCGATCTTGGCCGACCCCGTCGACGGTGTGCTATCAGGGACCCCTATCCGACCTGCGGGTCACCCTTTGTGTAGGTCAGACGCTCCACCGCGCCCGGCTGGAACTGGTCCTCGATCTTCTTGCCGTTGACGAACAGCTGGATGGCTCCGGCGTCGCCGAGGATCAGGTTGATCTTGGAGCTGTCCTGGAAGGTCTTGGACTCGCCCTGCTTCAGCAGCCCGTCGAAGAGCATCCGCCCGTTGTGGTCCTTCGCGGAGATCCAGCTGCGTCCGTCCGCGGCACTGACCCGGACGGTCACCTTGTCCTGCGGGGCGGCCGCGATGGCACTGTCGGACGGCTCGGGCTTCGGGTCGGCGGGCTTGGTGACGGTCGCCGACGGTGGGGCCTTCTTGGTGATCGGCGTGGAACCCTCGGCGACCTGGGTCTTCGAGTCGTCGCCGTTGCCGCCGCCCTTGACCATGGTGAACCCGACGAAGCCGATCACCGCGACGATCGCGGCGACCATGGCGGCCGTCCAGTTCGGTCCGCGACGCTCGGGGCGGATCCGTTCCGCCTCGAAGAGCGGGGCGGCGGGCGTCGGCGCGGGACGTCCGCCGTGCTCGGCGTCGTACTGCGTGAGCAGCGGGGCCGGATCGAGCCGGACGGCGCGGGCCAGGGTCCGGATGTGCCCGCGCGCGTAGACGTCGCCACCACAGGAGGCGAAGTCGTTCTGTTCGATGGCGTGGATGATCGTGATACGGACGCGGGTGGCGTTGCTGACTTCGTCGACGGTCAGGTGGGCCTCGATGCGTGCCTGCTGGAGGGCACGGCCGATCGAGGGCCGCTCGGCCGCAAGGTCGTCTTCGAACGGACGCTCGTCTTCGGGGGAGTTGCCGTCAGGTGAGTTGACGATGGACACGGGGGCGCCTTTCGAGCGTGTAGCCACCTGTGCTGGAAGTTCAGTCTAGGGGGGGTACGAAAGGGTGGGGCAACCGGGCGGTGGGACTTTGTACGCCATCAGAATGGCCGGTCATCCTGATATAGGGACATGGTGGCGTCCCTTCGCTCAACTTGACGTGCGACAAGGCGAAACGGTTGCTCACCGACTTCTTACGGGTGAGTCACATTCACATATCAGCCGGGTTCGGAACATGACGTTCCGCCATCCGCCCGACAGCACGGCCGCTCCTCGGGCGACCGCCACGCGCTCACCGCGCCGTTGCCGGTTGTGCCGTCCCCCCTCGCCGAGGGCTCTACGCTTCTGCTTCCCCGCGCATCACGGCCAACACCCCGTCCAGCTCGTCGGCCTTCACAAGGACGTCACGGGCCTTGGACCCCTCACTGGGCCCGACGATCCCGCGTGACTCCATGAGGTCCATGAGCCGGCCGGCCTTGGCGAAGCCGACGCGCAGCTTGCGCTGGAGCATCGAGGTCGACCCGAACTGCGTGGAGACGACCAGTTCGGCCGCCGCACACAGCAGGTCGAGGTCGTCGCCGATGTCCTCGTCGATCTCCTTCTTCTGCTTGGTCGCCACGGTGACGTCTTCCCTGAAGACGGGCGCCATCTGATCCTTGCAGTGCTGAACGATCGCCGCGACTTCGTCCTCGGTGACGAAGGCACCCTGCATACGCGTGGGCTTGTTGGCCCCCATCGGCAGGAAGAGCCCGTCGCCCTTGCCGATGAGCTTCTCGGCACCGGGCTGGTCGAGGATGACGCGCGAGTCCGCGAGGGACGAGGTGGCGAACGCGAGCCGGGAGGGCACGTTCGCCTTGATCAGACCGGTGACGACGTCGACGGACGGCCGCTGCGTGGCGAGCACCAGATGGATGCCGGCCGCGCGCGCGAGCTGCGTGATGCGCACGATCGAGTCCTCGACGTCGCGCGGCGCGACCATCATCAGGTCGGCGAGCTCGTCGACGATCACCAGGAGGTACGGGTACGGGCTGAGCTCGCGCTCGCTGCCCTCGGGCAGCTTGACCTTGCCGTTCCTGATGGCCTCGTTGAAGTCGTCGATGTGCCGGTAGCCGAACGCCGCGAGGTCGTCGTAGCGCAGGTCCATCTCCCGTACGACCCACTGGAGCGCCTCGGCGGCCCGCTTCGGGTTGGTGATGATCGGCGTGATCAGGTGCGGGATGCCCTCGTACGCCGTCAGCTCGACGCGCTTGGGGTCCACGAGGACCATCCGCACGTCCTCGGGGGTCGCCCTGACCATGACCGAGGTGATGAGGCAGTTGATGCAGGACGACTTGCCGGAACCGGTGGCTCCGGCGACCAGGACGTGCGGCATCTTCGCCAGGTTGGCCATCACGTAGCCGCCCTCGACGTCCTTGCCGAGCGCGACCAGCATCGGATGGTCGTCCTCCGCCGCGTCCGCGAGCCGCAGCACGTCACCGAGGTTGACCATCTCGCGGTCGGTGTTGGGGATCTCGATGCCGACCGCGGACTTGCCGGGGATCGGGCTGATGATCCGCACGTCGGGACTGGCGACCGCGTACGCGATGTTCTTCGTGAGCGCGGTGATCCGCTCGACCTTCACGGCGGGGCCGAGCGTGACCTCGTACCGCGTGACCGTCGGTCCTCGGGTGAAGCCCGTGACGTCGGCGTCCACCTTGAACTCGGTGAAGACCTGGCGCAGGGAGTCGACGACGGCGTCGTTGGCGGCGCTGCGGGTCTTGCCCGGGCCGCCGCGCTCCAGCAGGTCGAGGGAGGGCAGCGAGTAGCTGATGTCCCCGGAGAGCTGGAGCTGCTCCGCGCGCGGGGGCAGCTCGCGCGGGGCGTCGGGGGCGGCCTTGGTGAGGTCGGGCACGACGGACTCGACCGGCAGGCTCTCCTGCTTGGGCCGCTTGGCGCCCGGAACCGCCTTGGCGCGGGCGGCCGGCACCGGCGTGGTCTCCTCGTACCCGTCTCGCTCCACGCTGACGCCCTGCGTCAGATCGGCGACCAGGGGCGAGGGCGGCATCCCGTGCAGCACGGCGCCGTCCAGCGCCGCGGCGGCGGCCGCGGCGACGTCCACCGCGTCCATCGGCCTGTTCATGTCGGGCTGCTGCGCGCCGGGCCGCCTGGGACGGCCTCTGCGCCTGGTGAGCGCCTCCTGCTCGGCACCGTCGGCGTCGTACGCCTCGGGGGGGCGCGAGCGCCTGCCGGGGCGCCCCGCGATCCCCTCGCGCCACTGTTCGTCGTAGCGCTCGTCGTCGCCGCCGAGCAGGTCCTCGTCGAAGTCGGCCTGGACGACGCCGAGCTTCTGGCCGAGCAGCCGCAGCCGCTGCGGAATCGCGTTGACCGGGGTCGCGGTGACGACCAGCAGTCCGAAGATCGTGAGCAGCGCCAGGAGCGGTACGGCCAGGACATCACCCATGGTGTACGTCAGCGGGGTGGACGCCCCCCAGCCGATCAGGCCGCCGGCGTCCCTTATCGCCTGCATCCCGTCGCTGCGCGCGGGCGATCCGCACGCGATGTGCACCTGCCCGAGCACGCCGATCACGAGCGCCGACAGCCCGATCACGATCCGGCCGTTCGCCTCGGGCTGCTCGGGATGGCGGATGAGCCGCCCCGCGATCAGGGCGAGGAGTATCGGGACGAGCAGGTCGAGGCGGCCGAAGGCGCCGGTCACCAGCATCTCGACGAGGTCGCCGACCGGACCGCGCAGATTGGACCACGTACCCGCCGCGACGATCAGCCCGAGACCGATCAGCAGGAGGGCGAGCCCGTCCTTGCGGTGTGCCGGGTCGAGCCCCTTGGCGCCCCGCCCTATCCCGCGGAAGCCGGCCCCGACGGCATGGGCGACGCCGAGCCACAGAGCGCGTACGAGTCTGTACACGCCCGCGGTCGGGTTGGGCGCCGGTGCGGGGACGGGCTTCTTCGCGGCGGCCCTCTTGGCGGGCGCCTTGGCTGCGGCCGCCCTTTTCGCCGGGGCCTTCTTCGCCGGAGCCTTCGTCGGAGCGGCCGCCTTCTTCGCGGGCGGCTTCTTGGCTGCGGACTGACGTGAGGCCATGTGTGTGAGGTTACCGGTGGAGACGACAGCGGACACGTGTGCCCAGCGCTTCACCCGATCGTGTCGCCCTTACAGGGAGCGGAACTGACGCTTCCTCAAGGACTCGCCCGCCTCCGGCACGCTCCCTCACGGCTTCAGCTCTGCGACGGCACCGAGGGTGCCCCGCTCCCCGTACCCGGCTCCAGCGCGTCCAGCGCCCGGCGCAGTCCGGTGAGTTTGCGCTCCAGATGGGCCGCGGTCGCCACGGCCGCCGCGTCCGCGGAGTCGTCGTCGAGCTGCTTGGACAGCGCCTCGGCCTGCTCCTCGACGGCCGCGAGCCGCGCGGAGAGTTCGGCGAGAAGTCCGGCGGGCTCCTTGGCCTCACCCAGCGCCGCCTTGCCGCCGCCCTCCAGCTGGAGCCGCAACAGCGCCGCCTGCTCCCGGAGTTGACAGTTCTTCATGTAGAGCTCGACGAACACCGAAACCTTCGCGCGCAACACCCACGGGTCGAAGGGCTTGGAGATGTAGTCCACCGCGCCGGCCGCGTACCCCCGGAAGGTGTGGTGCGGGCCGTGGTTGATCGCGGTGAGGAAGATGATCGGGATGTCCCGGGTCCGCTCCCGCCGCTTGATGTGCGCGGCGGTCTCGAATCCGTCCATGCCCGGCATCTGAACGTCCAGCAGAATGACCGCGAAGTCGTCCGTGAGCAGCGCTTTGAGCGCTTCCTCCCCGGACGATGCCCGTACCAGTGTCTGATCGAGCGCGGAGAGGATCGCCTCCAGCGCCAGCAGATTCTCCGGCCGGTCATCGACCAGGAGGATCTTGGCCTTCTGCACCATGGCCCGCCCTCCTCGCCCCGGCATGGGGCCTCCCCTGTCCGCAGGACTTGGGGAAGCGCCGGGCGCCGCCCCAGGGGACGACTCCCTTGCGCCGTCCGTCCTTGTGCCGGTCATGCTAGCCGCACCCCGCCCGTCGCCACACCCTGTCACCGTGATGTCACTGTGCACGTAGCAGAAACGCGGCAGGGGACCAGAAGGTTCCCCGTATCCCGTGCTTCTACACGGCTTCGGGCACAGTCAGTCATGCGACGACGAACCCGGCCGGGCGGCCGTACCGCACGGTGCATCCATGCCGGACACACCGCGACGGCCCGCGCCGCTCCCCCGAGTGTGTCACTCCTGGCGCATCCACTGCGCCATCACCGAGAGCAGATGATCGGGGTCGACCGGCTTGGTCACATAGTCGGAGGCGCCCGACTCGATCGCCTTCTCCCGGTCGCCCTTCATGGCCTTCGCCGTGAGCGCGATGATCGGCAGTCCCGCGAACTGCGGCATCCGCCGGATCGCCGTGGTCGTGGCATAGCCGTCCATCTCGGGCATCATGATGTCCATCAGAACGACCGTCACATCGTCGTGCTGCTCCAGGACCTCGATGCCCTCGCGGCCGTTCTCCGCGTACAGCACCGAGAGTCCGTGCTGCTCGAGGACGCTGGTCAGCGCGAAGACGTTGCGGATGTCGTCGTCGACGATCAGCACCTTCTCGCCCTCGAAGCGGATGCCCCGGCCCTGCTGAGGTCCGGCGTCCTGCCCCGCGGTCGTCCACGGCTCCTGAGCCGCGCCCGCACCGCCCTCCTGCTGTCCGGCGGCCTCCGCGCGCTGCTCGGCCGTGGGCAGCGCCCTGCGGCGCCTCCTGAACAGCGCGGCGGGCCCGTTCTGCGCGTCCTGGTACGACTTCACCTCGGCCGGCATCCCGGTGCCGTGCAGTTCGGCCTCGGAGGCCAGCAGCTCCCCCGCCTCCATCGCCGGCGCGAGCTGCCCGTAGCCCTGGGGCGGCAGTTCGCTCGGGTGCAGCGGCAGGTACAGCGTGAAGGTGGAGCCGCGTCCCGGCTCGCTCTGGGCGTAGATCTCGCCGCCGAGCAGCCGCGCGATCTCCCGCGAGATGGAGAGCCCGAGGCCCGTACCGCCGTACTTGCGGCTCGTCGTGCCGTCCGCCTGCTTGAAGGCCTCGAAGATCACCCGCATCTTGCTCGCCGCGATCCCGATTCCGGTGTCGGTCACGGAGAACGCGATCAGATCGGCGTCCGCGTCCCGCAGCGACCCCGACTCCAGCAGCTGCTCCCTGATGGCCACCGGCACGTCCGTCCCGGCGGGCCGGATGACCAGCTCCACCGCTCCGGAGTCGGTGAACTTCACCGCGTTGGACAGCAGGTTGCGCAGCACCTGGAGAAGACGCTGCTCGTCGGTGTGCAGCGTGGCGGGCAGCTCCGGCGAGACCCGAACGGAGAAGTCGAGCCCCTTCTCCGCGGTCAGCGGACGGAACGTCGCCTCCACGTAGTCCACGAGCTGGACGAGCGCGATCCGCGTCGGCGACACGTCCATCTTGCCCGCCTCGACCTTCGACAGGTCGAGGATGTCGTTGATCAGCTGGAGCAGGTCCGAGCCCGCGCCGTGGATCGTCTCGGCGAACTCGACCTGCTTCGGTGTGAGGTTCGTGTCCGCGTTGTCGGCGAGCAGCTTGGCCAGGATCAGCAGCGAGTTGAGCGGCGTGCGCAACTCGTGCGACATGTTCGCCAGGAACTCGCTCTTGTAGCGCATGGAGACCGCGAGCTGTTCGGCGCGCTCCTCCAGGACCTGCCGCGCCTCCTCGATCTCGGTGTTCTTGACCTCGATGTCGCGGTTCTGCTGCGCCAGCAGCTCGGCCTTGTCCTCCAGTTCCGCGTTCGAGTCCTGGAGCGCCTTCTGCCGGTTCTCCAACTCCGCCGAACGCTCCCGCAGTTGCTCGGTGAGTTCCTGCGACTGCCGCAGCAACACCTCCGTCTTGGTGTTGACCGAGATGGTGTTGACGCTCGTCGCGATCATCTCCGCGATCTGGTTCAGGAAGTCCTTCTGGATCTGCGTGAAGGGAGTGAACGACGCCAGCTCGATCACACCGAGCACGGTCCCCTCGAAGAGCACCGGAAGCACGATGACCTGCGCCGGCGGCGCCTCCCCGAGCCCGGAGGAGATCTTCAGATAACCGCTCGGCGCGTTCTCCACGAGGATCGTGCGCTTCTCCTGCGCGGCCGTCCCGATCAGCGCCTCACCGGGCCGGAACGACGTCGGCATGGAGCCCATCGAGTAGCCGTACGACCCGAGCATGCGCAGCTCGTACGCCTCCTCGTCCTCGCTGCCCGCGTCCTTGCCGTCGACCAGCGGCATCGACAGGAAGAACGCGCCGTGCTGGGCCGAGACGACCGGCGTCAGCTCGCTCATGATCAGCGAGGCCACGTCGGCGAGGTCGCGGCGGCCCTGCATCAGGGCGGAGATACGGGCGAGGTTGCCCTTCAGCCAGTCCTGCTCCTTGTTGGCGATGGTGGTGTCGCGCAGGTTGGCGATCATCTTGTTGATGTAGTCCTGGAGTTCCTGGATCTCGCCGGAGGCGTCCACGTCGATCTTCAGGTTCAGGTCACCGCGGGTCACCGCCGTCGCGACACGCGCGATGGCGCGCACCTGCCGGGTCAGGTTCCCGGCCATCTCGTTCACCGACTCGGTGAGGTCGCGCCACGTGCCGTCGACGTCACGGACACGCGCCTGGCCGCCCAGCTGCCCCTCCGTGCCCACCTCGCGGGCGACCCGGGTGACCTCCTCCGCGAAGGACGACAGCTGGTCGACCATCGTGTTGATGGTGGTCTTGAGCTCCAGGATCTCGCCGCGCGCGTCGATGTCGATCTTCTTGGTCAGATCGCCCTTGGCGATGGCCGTGGTGACCATCGCGATGTTGCGCACCTGGCCGGTCAGGTTGGACGCCATCCCGTTCACCGACTCGGTGAGGTCCTTCCACGTCCCGGCGACTCCCGGAACCTGCGCCTGCCCGCCGAGGATGCCGTCCGTACCCACCTCGCGGGCCACCTTGGTGACCTGCTCGGCGAACGAACTCAGCGTCTTCACCATGGTGTTGAAGGTGTCGGCGAGCTGCGCGACCTCGCCGCTCGCCTTGATCGTCACCGTCCGCGTCAGGTCGCCGTTGGCGACGGCCGCCGCCACCTGCGAGATGTTCCGCACCTGCATGGTCAGGTTGTAGGCCATCAGGTTGACGTTGTCGCTCAGGTCCTTCCAGATGCCCGTGACACCCGGCACCCGTGCCTGACCGCCCAACTGGCCCTCGGTACCCACCTCGCGGGCCACCCGGGTCACCTGCTCGGCGAACGACGACAGCTGGTCGACCATCGTGTTGACGGTGGTGACCAGTTCGAGGATCTCGCCCTTGGCGTCGACGGTGATCTTCTTGGACAGGTCTCCCATGGCGACCGCGGTCGTGACCTCGGCGATGTTGCGCACCTGGATGGTCAGGTTGTTGGCCATGAAGTTCACGGACTGGGTGAGGTCCTTCCAGGTGCCCGAGACACCCTGCACCTCGGCCTGCCCGCCGAGGATGCCCTCCGTACCCACCTCGCGGGCCACCCGCGTCACCTGCTCGGCGAAGTTCGAGAGCTGATCCACCATCGTGTTGAGGGTGTTCTTCAGCTCCAGGATCTCGCCGCGCGCGTCCACGTCGATCTTCTGCGACAGATCACCCCGGGCCACCGCGGTCGCGACCTGCGCGATGTTGCGCACCTGAGCGGTGAGGTTGCCGGCCATGCCGTTCACCGAGTCGGTCAGGTCGCGCCACACACCGGCGACGCCGGGCACCTGCGCCTGACCGCCGAGCCGGCCCTCCGTACCCACGTCACGGGCCACCCGCGTCACCTGGTCGGCGAACGCGGAGAGCTGGTCGACCATCGTGTTGATGGTGTTCTTCAGCTCCAGGATCTCGCCGCGCGCGTCCACGTCGATCTTCTGCGACAGATCACCCCGGGCCACCGCCGTGGTCACCTGGGCGATCTGGCGCACCTGCGAAGTCAGGTTCCCCGCCATGAAGTTGACGGAGTCCGTGAGTTCCTTCCAGGTGCCGGACACGCCGTCCACCCGGGCCTGGCCGCCGAGCCGGCCCTCCGTACCCACGTCACGGGCCATCCGCGTCACCTGATCGGCGAAGCTCGACAGCTGGTCCACCATGGTGTTCACGGTGACTTTCAGCTCCAGCATCTCGCCGGCGACCTCGACGGTGACCTTCTGCGACAGATCGCCGTTCGCGACCGCCGTGGTCACCTGGGCGATGTTGCGCACCTGGCCGGTCAGGTTCTGGAACGCCGTGTTGACGGAGTCCGTGAGGTCCTTCCAGGTGCCGGCCACGCCCGGAACCTGGGCCTGGCCGCCCAGTTCACCCTCGACACCGACCTCGCGCGCCACCCGCGTGACCTCGACACCGAACGACGACAGCTGGTCGACCATCGTGTTGACGGTGTTCTTCAGCTCCAGCATCTCGCCGGCGACCTGGACACTGACCTTCTGCGACAGATCACCGTTGGCCACCGCGGTCGTCACGGCGGCGATGTCACGCACCTGGGTCGTCAGGTTCCGGAAGACCGTGTTGACCGAGTCCGTGAGGTCCTTCCACGTCCCCGCCGCCCCCGGCACGTTCGCCTGACCGCCGAGCCGGCCCTCGCCGCCCACCTCGTTGGCGACACGGGTGACCTCGTCGGCGAACGTCCGCAGCGTCTCGGTCATCTGGTTGATCGTCTCGGCGAGCTGCGCGACCTCACCGCGTGCGGACACGGTCACCTTCTGCGACAGGTCACCGCTCGCGACCGCGGTGGTCACCTGCGCGATCCCGCGCACCTGGGCCGTCAGGTTGCCGGCCATGAGGTTCACCGAATCGGTGAGGTCCTTCCACACCCCGGCCACACCGGGCACCTGCGCCTGACCGCCCAGCTCGCCCTCCGTACCCACCTCACGGGCGACACGCGTCACCTCGGAGGAGAACGAGGACAGCTGGTCCACCATCGTGTTGACGGTGTTCTTCAGCTCCAGCATCTCGCCGGCCACATGAACGGTGACCTTCCGCGACAGGTCACCCTTGGCGACCGCCGTCGTCACGAGAGCGATGTCACGCACCTGAGCGGTGAGCCGGTACGCCATCGTGTTGACCGAGTCCGTGAGGTCCTTCCACGAACCGGACATACCGCGCACCCGGGCCTGCCCGCCCAGCTTGCCCTCGGTACCGACCTCACTGGCCACCCGGGTGACCTCGTCGGTGAACGTCGACAACTGGTCCACCAGGTTGTTGACGGTCCGGCCGACCTTCAGGAACTCACCCCGCAACGGATGCCCGTTGCCGTCCGCGGCCTGCGCGCGCAGGTCCATGCGCGGCGACAGATCGCCCTCCGCGACGGCGGACAGCACCCGGCCCACCTCGGAGACAGGCCGTACGAGATCGTCCACCAGGGCGTTCGACGCGTCGATCGCGGCCGCCCAGGCGCCCTCGCCGGCGCCCGCCTCCAGCCGCTCCGTGAGTTTGCCCTCACGGCCCACCACACGCCGTACCCGCGAGATCTCACCCGTCAGGTGCAGATTGCGGTCGGCGACCTCGTTGAAGACCGCCGCGACCTCCGACATCACGCCGTCACCGGAAACAGTGAGCCGCTTGCGGAAGTTGCCGTCCCGCATCGCCACCAGGGCCGCCAACAACCGGTTCAGGGCCGCCGTGTCCACCTCGGTGGTGCCGGTGCGCGGTGTGCGCCCGCTGTTCAGGGACTGTCCGCCCTTCGCGCGCGTCCTACCGCCCCGCGCCGCTGCGCCAGACTCCACTGTGTCCCTCCCGCAAGGGTCGACCAATACTGCTCGGCGTACTCGGGTACTTCTGCTCGGGTACTTCTGTTCGTGGTACGCGGGAGGCATACGACCTGCCCGGACCTACTCCTGGAACCTGCCCAGTGTTTCACCCCGGCCGAACCAGGCCATAACAGTTCGGCAGCTTCGCACATCGTCCGCACACTCGCGGGACAATCCTCCGGCCCTGGCCGGAGGCAATCACAGGCACCTGTCCGAACGGAAACACCGCACTCTTCAAGACGGAAACACCCGTGACCGGCATCCGCAGGGCCCACGAAGGTAAGTAACCTTGCATGCGGCTGTCCAGCCGCGCGGTCCCGACCGGCCAGGGCGGTGGCACGAGTACGAGCGGCACGAGCGGGCAGGCATCGGAGGGGCACCGCACCATGACCACCGGACTGCATCCTGGGGGAACACCCCCGGATCCCCGGCCGACAGGGCACCAAGCCCTGCCCACGCAGGAGCGGGTCGGCCACGGAGCCCCGCATACCGACGACCGGACAAGGAGTTCTGTGATCACCGCGCGCGCGGCCGCCAGTTTCGATCCCGTGGGACGGTCCGTGGCGACCGCCCGCTCGTTCGTCCGGGACACGCTCCAGGGCTGGGGCTTCGCCGACATCGTCGACGACGCCGTCGTGCTGACCAGCGAGCTGGTCACCAATGCCGTCGTGCACGCGGGCACCTCCGCCGACGTTCTGTGTCTGCGCAGCGACGACGGCGTGCGCATCGAGGTGGCGGACCGCTACCCAGAACGCGAGATCCCACTCCAGGCCACCGCCGTCAGCATGGGCAGCCCCGACCGCGAAGGCGGCCGCGGCCTCCAGCTCTGCGCGGCCCTCGCCCGCCGCTGGGGTGTCGAGTACACGCCCACCCACAAGCAGGTCTGGTTCCAGCTCGACCTCCCCGCGCGCGCGATCGGCACCCGCTCCGCCGGACCCTCGCTCCCCGCCGACCTCCTCCCCCTCGCCGACGGCCGCGTACGCGTGGCGGTCGTCCAGATCGACCGCACCGGCGCCATCAACGCCTGGAACGAGGACGCCGAGGAGCTCTTCGGCTACGCGGCCGAGCAGGTCACCGGCAAGCCGCTCACCGACCTCGCGGCCTGGCCGCACACCCCCGGCACCGGCACCGGCATCGTCGAAGCCCTCCAACTCTCCCGCTGGGAAGGCAGTTACGGCGTCCGTTGCGCCGACGGCCGCGTCACACCGGTGTACGCCTCCCACCTGCGCGTCCGCGACACGAGCGGCGAGCCGTCCACCGTCTGCCTCCTCGTCCGCGACCACGAACGCGCCGTCCTCCAGACCCCGTTGCGCGGACCCGCCTCCGACTCGGGCTCCCACTCCGAGGGCCAGGCCGCGGACCCGTTCGAGGTCTTCATCGGATCGCCGGCCCCGGACGACCTCGACGGCCTCCTCCAGCGCACGGTGGAACGGGCCCGCGACATGCTCGACGGCGACTCGGCCTTCCTGCTCCTCGCGACCGACGACGAGACGGAGCTGGAGGTACGCGCCTCCACGGGCCTGCCCTCCGCGCGCCAGCGCTTCGCCCGCGTCCCCGTCGAGGCCGGCCCCGGCCGCTACGGCTCGGCCCGGATGCCCGCCGTCCACGAGGATCTGACGGTCGTCCCCGGCGCCGTACCACTCCTCGGGGGCACCGGCATGCGCTCGGTCGTCACGGTCCCGCTGAAGGTCGAGGGCCGCCTCACCGGCTCCCTCGGCGTCGCCGCCGAGTCCCCGAACCGCTACTCCAACGAAGAGGCCCTGCGCCTCCAGTTCGCCGCCGACCGCATCGCCCTGGCCGTGGAATCCGCGCGCCTCGGCGAGCTGGAACGCCTGCGCCGCGGCTCGCTTTCCTTCCTCGTCGAGGCCTCCGACCTGCTCGCCGGCACCCTTGACCGCGACCAGACGCTCGCCCTCATGGCCCAGATGACGGTCCCGACCCTTGCCACCTGGTGCGCCGTGTACACGATCGCCGACCAGGCTTCCGATCCCTACCTCTCGTACGTGCTGCACGAGGACGAGGAACTCATCGACGGCCTCAAGGCGTTGCTCTCGAAGATCGCCCCACCGGACCCGGTGCCCACCCCGGGCGCCCGCGTCTGGTCCGCCCCGGCCGCGGCCGCCCACGACGCCGCCCTGCGGACCTCGATGCGCAGCCTGGGCCGCGGCGAGAGAACGTCGATCAGCTCCGGTATCGGCACGACGCTGGCGACAGCCGCGGCGGTCGGCGGCGAGACCGTCGTGCTGCCCCTGGTCGCCCGCAACCGTGTCATCGGCATGCTGACCCTCGGCAAGCCCTCGGACGAGCATTTCCGCCAGGAGATCCTGGAGTTGGCCGAGGACCTCTCCCGGCGAGCGGCACTCGCCCTGGACAACGCCCGCCTGTACTCGGAGCGCACGGCCATCAGCCAGTCCCTCCAGCGCAGCCTCCTGCCCCCGGAACTCCCCCAGATCGAGGGCGTCGAGGTCGAGGTGATCTACCGGGCGGCAGGCGAGGGGAACGAGGTCGGCGGCGACTTCTACGACCTCTTCCCGATCCGCGACGGCGCCTACGGCTTCGCCATCGGCGACGTCTGCGGTACGGGCCCGGAGGCGGCGGCGGTCACCGGCCTGGCCCGGCACGCGCTGCGCCTGCTGGCCCGCGAGGGCTACGGCGGCCCCGCGGTCCTGGAGCGGCTGAACTCCGCGATCCTCGACGAGGGCGCCCGCAGCCGCTTCCTGACCCTCCTCTACGGCGAGCTGTGGCCTCAGGAGGACGGCAGCGCCGTCCTGAAGGTCGTCTGCGCCGGACATCCCCTCCCGCTGCGCCTGCGCCAGGACGGCACGGTCGAGCCGGCCGCCGAACCACAGCCGCTCCTCGGCGTCATGGAGGACCTGGAGCTGTACGAGCAGAGGGTCACGCTGGATCCGGGCGATGTCCTGCTGTGTGTCACGGACGGCGTCACGGAGCGGCGCGAGGGAACCCGCATGCTCGGCGACGACGGCCTCGCTGACGTCCTCACCACATGCACGGGGCTGACGGCCGGCGCTGTCGCCGCGCGCATCATGCGCGCGGTCGAGCGCTTCGCCTCCGACGCCCCGTCGGACGACATGGCGATTCTCGCGATGCGCGTCCCCGGCCTCCACACGGACTGACACCCGACGCGCCGACGCCCCTGGGACTCGATCGAGTCCCGGGGGCCGAAGTCCTGTCGGCCCCCGGACATGCGAAAGGCCCCCACCCACAAGGGCGGAGGCCTTTTCTGCTTGAGCCCCCCAACGGAATCGAACCGTTGACCTTCTCCTTACCATGGAGACGCTCTACCGACTGAGCTAGGGGGGCCTGTTGTCCTCGAGGTTTCCCTCGCGGCAACAAGAGAGATCATACCCCGAACTGGACCGTGCCCCAAACCAGTCCGGCCCTGATCAGAAGGCCGGTTGCAGCAGTCCGCCGAGCGCGTTGCACGCGGAGACGATCCGCTGCATCTCCCGCTTCGTCAACGTCCCGTCCACAGGCAGCGAAAGGGTCTCGTCGGCGGCCCGCTCCGTCTCCGGCAGCTGTACGTCCCGACGGAACCCGGGCAGGCGGTGCACCGGCGTCTTCACCGGCACCCGGCACTCGACTCCCCTGGCCCGTACGGCCCTTGCGAAGGCGTCCCGGTCCGGCCGCCCGTTGCCGGGTACCCGCACGACGTACTGCTGGTAGGTGTGGTGGTCGCCGCCGACCGGTGTGTGTACGCCGCTGAGCCGGCTGTCGAGATAGGCGGCCCGCTCCCTGCGCTGCGCGATCTCGTCGTACGGCGCCTCGGACTCGCCCTGTTCCAGCACCAGCAGTTCATGGCGCCGGCCAAGGTCCCGCAGTCCCGCCATGTCGGCCGTCCGCCCGAAGCGGTGCACGACAACGAGCGCCGCCGTCCGGGGAGTTACGACCGCGTCCACCGCGTGAGGGTCGAGGCAGTAGGTCACGGGGTCTATGTCGGCGAAGACGACGGTGGCGCCGGCCCGGGTGACGGCGTCGGCGACCTCCAGGTTCCCGAAGGCCGGGACGACGACCTCGTCACCGGCTCCGACGCCCGCGGCACTGAGCATTGCAGCAGTACTCATGGTGCGGATCCTGGTCGCGCAACGTGAACGTCAAGTAAAGCAAAACAAAAAAGAGCTGGTCCCCGAACCGAAGTTCGGGGACCAGCTCTCTAAAATTTGTTCGGCGGCGTCCTACTCTCCCACAGGGTCCCCCCTGCAGTACCATCGGCGCTGTGAGGCTTAGCTTCCGGGTTCGGAATGTAACCG